>CANQJI010000019.1 GCA_947624205.1 uncultured Akkermansia sp.
AGCATGGACGGCTTCAGCGAAGGGAATGCGGGCGGCGTAGGCCTCACGACGGAGAAGCAGACGCGAGACACGGTAACACTGGGTCTTGGTCTGCGCTGGCTGGCGGCGATCAACTCCGCGAAGGCAGTCAACCGCACGGTGAGTACGGAGGTGCATGCGAATGTGGCGCAGGACATGGGCGACCGCCGGAGCGTGGCGAACGTGGCGCTGCTGGCAGATCCGAGCTACACGCAGAACGTGTACGGTTCGAAGGCAGGCAGCACGGCGTTCCAGTTCGGAGCGGGAGTGAACGTGCCGATGACGCCGAACTCGCAGATCTACGTGAACGCCGGCGGCGAGTTGCGAGAGCACGCGAACGCATGGAACGCCGCCCTGGGCGTCCGAATGGGCTTCTGAGGAGGATTCAACGAGTTCTTCTCAAAAGGAACAATACAACAGGTAAGTGAAGTGCCGCTCGTCGGGGAAACTCGGCGAGCGGATTTCTGTTTACGGAGTCGCTCGCATTTGAACCCTCTCGATTATTATCGTTAACACGCATCAAAAATCAGGACAACCTGCGGTTTTCGCATCCCCGCGCAACGCGCGCTATAATCCAAATCGACATCGTACATGAGCAGCCGCCCCGCGGCTGCTTGGGGCCGTCGTGCGTGTTGTACATCGTACATAGGCAAACACATTTTCTAATGCGTTTGCCCAGGGGTGCGATTTGGGGAATTTGGTGTGTTGGGCGGAGGTGTTTTTGGGGAGAAAAATTTGAGGGTGTTTTATTTTGTTATTCGAAATATTTGAATTTATGAGAAATTAACAATATACGTAACATATTGATTATCAAGATTTGCGGGGGGGGGTACGCTCATGGCTTTTCGTTAACTTTTTTTCTTGCGTTCGCGCGCGAGAAGTTGCAAAATAAGGGGAGCATGGATGAGTAGAGCGCTGTGTCGCGCTTCTGCTTTCCATCTTAACATTTTCTACCCCACCCCCACCCCCCATGAAACTACATCTTCCCTCGCGTCTTCGCAAGGCTCTGTTGGCATGTCTTGCTGCATTAGTTGCACATCGTCGTGTTTCGCGCACGGTGAGTACGGGTACTGCCTTGCTAGGTATGTTCACCATGTTGTGGAGCACCTCCTCCCGAGCGGCGACTCAGCAGGCAGAAAATGCCTTGCTGGGTGAGCAGCAGATGGGACTTGTCAATGGACAAAATCCAAAAGATACTCTCCCTGCTCCGGAGACGTTGAGCGGAGAATCAGCGGATGCCAACATCGCTGTTGACGAGGACAACGGCATCGCGCTGTTGGGTTTGCAGGAGGTTGACGATTCCCTGGCTTTGACGTGGACAGGAGAGGGGGATTTTGATCTGACTCCGAATACCGATGACAACCAGACGTGGAGCCAACAAAGCACACCTTTGACAGACCGTATCGTCGTACTGGCCGGAACGGCGACATCTGGGAAGGACGCTATCACTGTGACGGTAAGTGGAGGAGAGCCGGATTACACGGTGTCAATGGCAGAACTCATGGTGGGTAAAGCAGAGTCTGATACGAACAAGTACAACTTTATCGGGGCAAGTGGTGCTGCGAATAACCTTTCCGTCACTGGAGCCATCACGTTCCGCGCGGGAGATGTCACCTTTGGTTCAGAAACCAATGCTCTCTCGCTCTCCGCCGGGAGTATTGCAATCAGCAGCGGGAATATAACCTTCCAGGGTGCAGGGAATATCAGTGTGAACAGTGCTGTCGCTGTGAATCCCGGTGGAACACTTACCATCGGTAGTACGGGAACCATGGCTTTTACAGGTGGCATCAATGTGGCGGAAAATGCGCAGTTGGTGGTGGATGCTTCCCTTTATACCTACACCGGAACAACCACGAGCAGCGCTGACGCCGATAAGTGGACTTTCGGACAATCAACCGGTGTGTCCGGCGATGGACAGCTGGTGTTGAAGAATCTGAATGCGTATTGGGATGTAGGGTTGCATGCACGCGCCGGTCATTTCATAATTCACAAGCTTCTGGATGGGGGTACGGGGATAAAGGAGCTCGTCCTCGAGGATTCCATTATCTGTCTTTACACCTCTGAATCCGGTGGGTTCGCCAATTTTGACAAACTCGTCATCAAACCCGGCAGCCAGCTGTGGGTAGGAGCTTCCATCCCGTTCAAGTCGGAGGCAACAATCGAAATTCAAGCATCAAATGGCGCTATAGAACCAGCGCATAGCGGTACATCGGCGGCAATCTCGTGGGCTAGTGCGCAGTCAATCAATGTAGGCATTAGTCTCACAGGTGAGGGAATTGTTCAATTCGACACCGGATCAGCAAACGGAGGGATGGGGGGAGGATTTGCTGCCACCGGACAAACTTTGAAAAAAACCGGAAGCAATGTGTTCTATCTCAATGCGAATTTCGCTGTTCGAGACGGCAGTTATGGTTTTTTCGATGTTGCGGGAGGTAATCTTACGTTCCAGTACAATGACGTTGACTCCCTCGCCGATTTTGGCATTAAATTGTCAGGTGGCGCACTCAATGTGAATTCAGCCAAGGAATATGAGGTGGCAGCGTTGAGCGGCAGTGGTTCCGTGTCCGGCTCTGGCTCCCTCGTCATCGGAGGGTATGGGGACGTGTGGACACAAAAACCGCAAGAGGAGACCTTTACCGGCACTCTTGAAACAGGCGTGAAAATCGCCAGTGGCGGAAAATTCATCCTCGGGCAGGGAGCCGTGGTGAACAGCGGGTTAAGCGTTGAGGGCTCACTCGCACTCACAGGCGTTGTCACCGTACAGGCAGGGAGTTCTTGGACCATCGGGGCAGGCGGCGTGTTGGATATGTCCGCCGAGGGCGTGGATCTGACCATCAATGGTGATGGTCACTTAACACTTTCGGTGGATGTTTCTGCGGGCAGCGGTGGCAAGCTGAAGATGAGCAAGGAGGTTCTTAACGTGTTGACGGATGCCGGCAAAATAGCACTGAGTTTGCTCGGTTACAGTGACGGAACATCGATCACTCTGTTCAATGTTGAGGGGATCGAGGCGGATGAAGCTTGGCAGGAAGCGGCGCAAAACTTCCTGAACACGGTGCTGGTAGGCAGCATGCACGTGTCGAGCGTGGCGGTGACGCCTACCGGAGGCGTGACCATCATCGCTGACGAGAGTCAGCATACCCTCACGTGGGCGCCGGAGGTGACCACTTGGGAGGTAGGCGGCAGTGAGGGGTATTGGAAAGAGGGCGAAGAAACAAGCCCTTTCACCAACGGCGATAAT
Source organism: uncultured Akkermansia sp. (assembly GCA_947624205.1). Lineage (GTDB taxonomy): Bacteria > Verrucomicrobiota > Verrucomicrobiia > Verrucomicrobiales > Akkermansiaceae > Akkermansia. The sequence goes on from CANQJI010000019.1 coordinate 3,260, forward strand.
GTCACCTTCGCAGATTCGAATGGCGAGGAGGTGAATGCCGTCACTATTTCCGGAACCGTAGAACCCGGGAGCATCACGGTGAGCAGCGGGCAATTCAGCTTTACCGGCGGCACGGTAAATGCGCATTCTATGAGCCTCGTGGACGGCAGCACCACCACTTTCGCCAACACGAGCATTACTCTGAGCGGGGAGAACGCTACGGCGGGCACCGTCATCGGTGGCGGTACGGCAGCCGCCAAGCTTGTGCTGAGCGGCAGCAGTTCGCTGACCCTGGGTTATGCGGGGGTGGGCACCGGATCTGGTGATATGCTCAAGAATGTGGTGATCAGCGGGAGCGGCGCTACCAAAATCTATTTGCAGGGAGGAACTGAAGATGCTACCTACACTCTGCGCGGATTGGAGGGTGACGGAGGTGATATCAGAATCAACACAGAGGGGAACAGTGCGACACTCGTACTCGATACGCAAGCCGAAGACGATTTTGTGTCCGGCATCCAATTCAGTGACCGTGCCGGCGCCGCAGGGAACAAGATCAAACTGGTGAAGAAGGGGAGCGGCACGCAGACGCTCACCGGCAATAATATGGATGCCCGCGAGATCCGAGTTGAGGGCGGAATGCTGAAGTTGACGGGTACCGGCTTGTGGACGAATGTTTTCAGCGTGGATGGGGCAAATTCCATGCTCGATTTTGGAAGCAGTGTGGCGAATGCCTCTACCAACTCTGCTGTCACTCAATTGACACTCACGAGCGGCGGTCGGGCCATCTTCCACAAAGCGTGGAGCTTCGGCGCGGTTAGTTTGCAGGGTGGCAGTCAACTTACCGTCGAAGGTAACATGACTGGAAACGGCTCCACGATCAGTGTATTGGGTGAAAGCAGTAACGTAAGTGTCAGTGGAAATTTGTCTTCAGGATCGGATACTCAAGGAGCAGCCAAGGAGGGCATTACCATTGAGCATGGTTCATTGACGGTGACTGGGACTTTAGGTGGCGGTAACCATGGGTACACCAACGACGTGAAGGTAGAGGGAGGCAGTCTGACGGTTGGGGATGAATCCCATGCGTCCTACGCCTCCATTGATACGCTCACAGTGACCGGAGGCACCGTGCATTTGCACGGCGATTTGTACGCCTATGGACATAATTCGACAGCGACCAGTGTGAGCGTGACGGGCGGAAGCTCGCTCGCGATTGGAGGAGCGTTACGCAAGGCAACAAATCGCGGTTATGGTCGGTGCTATGAGATCATTATAGGAGGTGAGGCAGATGAGGGGAGTAACGTGATGACCGTGGGTGGTGAGGTATATGCTGAACGTGTGCGGGTGGAGGGAAGCAATAGCAGTTTTACTGCGAATGGTGGGGCAGACCTCACCGCATTGAGCATTGGCGCCGGTGGCACGGCAACGCTCACCGGGGCGTTGACGATTGCAAATGGCATTTCTGTAACCGGCACAAGCAGCAAGCTTGCGCTGGGCGGCGCGACGACAGTGAATGGCGCGCAGACGTGGACGATTGGGGCAGGGAGTGTGTTTGAGATGACGGAGGAAGGAGTTTCGCTGGCAGTGGCGGAGGGGGGACGCTTGGAGATCGTGGTGAACACTGATGGGAATGGTGGGAAATTGCGCCTTTCGGCAGCTGCCATGGATAGCCTGACGACGCAAGCGGACCTCGTGAGATTGACGCTGAGTAATTGCTCGGCTCTGGAAGGCTGGACGTATGCGCTCTTTGACACCAGCGTCGCCGGATGGGATTCGGTGAAAGCACTTTCCTTGGTGACCGCCCTTCTGGGGGCAGACTATGTCCCCACCGATCTCTCCATTGATGCTGATGGAACGGTACACTACAATATCGATCCCCGGGACCTCACATGGGGCGGCGTTGCCGGAGGTACGTGGTCGAATGCGGCGGGCGCCTCGGAGAATAAACCCTGGATGTCGGACGGAGGAAACGTTTCATTCTTGGATCATGACAACGTTTTCTTTGTTGGAGGGCAAGGAGAGGGACCCATCATCGTCGATGGCTTCATTCGTGCCGGTTCAATGAGCGTCTCCGGTGGGACGACGTGGGGGTTCAATGGCGACGATGCGAGCGCGGACTCGGTGTTTCTTCACGGTGGGTTGCATCTCACTCAGCTTGGCACCTCGGTCGGTTTTGGAGACTCCCTGACCTTGTCGCTCGCCAATATCACCTTTGAAAACGGAACGAGCGGGGAAGGTCCTTCATCTGTCACATTCTCTGGTACGCATGTCACCCTCACTTCCTTGCAGCCCGGCATCAGCGGCGAAGGTGCTGTAACCTTCAGTGGTGCATCCACCCTCACGTGGGATACCCCATCGGATCTTGTGATCGGCGATGGAAGCACCGCCACTACGCTCACCATCGGTGGAAGCACGACGGTCGGGCAGAGTGCCGCTCGTGCAGGAGATTTACAGATCAAAGAAGGCAGCACCGTCACTTTGGAGGGCACCGGCGCTGTGTACACGGGAGCCGTGCAGGTGGACGGAAATTTGGTGTTGGATGGCACCGGCACTGTGAATGTGAACGGTGGCATCACCGTCGGTGAAAACGGTGTGGTTGAGTTCAAGAGGACGAGTGACTTGACTGGTTGTGCGGTGAGCGGCTCGGGCACGCTGAAAGTGAACACGGGAACGGCGCTCAATCAAACTCAATTCAATTCTTTGATCGGAGGCAACTTGGACTCCTTCACCATCGGCGATGGCACTGCAGTTCTCCTCGGTAGCTCCTATAGTGCCCATAGAGAGGACAATGTGTCTGAATATCGCGTGGAGGCAGGCGGTGCTCTGACCTTCAACGCTCCGCTGATGGATCACACGAACATCACGGTGCACATAGCGGGTCGCGGCAGGCAGCTCCGGGAAGGGGAGACAACCGCTGAGGCACTGACTTCTTCCTACGCGGCGCTGGGCTTGTACAATTATAGCGGTTGGACGAGTAGTAGTCAAAACGCCACCTGCACTTTCAAAGTGGTTCTGGATGATGATGCGAGCTTGGGTGTGGGAAACAACGACTCCAGAACTGGCACGAACGCCTCCGGTACCTCCGCGGTTTACGTCCAGATGCAGGGCAGCATTGACTTTGCAGGACACGCCCTCACGAAAGTGGGCTACGGGGAATTGCGCTTGAATGGCGCGTTCTCTGCTAGTGGAGAGAGCGGCTTTATCAACGTGGAAAATGGGAAGATCACTCTGGCCTACACGGAACATGCCGATACCCTGCAGAATATCGCCATTAATCTCTGCGGCTCCAACGTGGATGGAACTCCCGTTTCCGGCTCTCTGGATGTGAACGAAAGCGTCACTGTGGGCGCGCTGTACGGCAGCGGCATTGTGACGATTGCGGATCAGAAGACGCTCACGCTTTCGAATGGCAGCGGCGGCCATGAATTGACGGGCACGCTCTCCGGCTCCGGCACGTTGCAGGTGCATGGCGGCACCCTTACCTTGGGGACGGGCTTCAACGTCGGGAGCGGCGCTACGCCGCAGATCACGGTGGACAGCGGTGCGACCCTCGTTCTCGGCTACACGAGTTCGGCAAGTACCAGTTACTGGTCCAACACGGTGCTGGAGGTGAATGGCAACCTGTGCTTCGCCGGGGCAGATGACGTTGCCAGTGCTACGTACGTGGTGGGTGGACTAAAGGGAACGGTTGCAAACTCAGTCGTCAAGTCGAACGCAGGGGGAGACAGGGCAAAACTTATCATCGACTACAGCGGAGATGAAGAACTCTCCTTCGCGGGAGGATTCTGGGATCGTGGTGATAACGAAGGGAAGAAGGTCGATCTTGTGAAGCGAGGGACGGGTACGCAAACTCTCACGACTAACCATCTCGATACGAAATCCACCACGGTGGAGGCAGGTACGCTGAAGTTCACGGCTGCCGGTGCGACGTGGTCAGCCTTTACGGTTGAATCCGGAGGAACAGCTATTTTTGAGAATGGATGGACCTTTAATGGCAGACCGCTTATCGTGAACGGTGGTACGGTGAATGTAACTGGCAAGTTAGGTATAGTTGATGCGGAGGCAATTGTGCTTGACATTTACGGAGGAGGCAGTGTGCAAGCCACTTCTTTGGGTGGGCCAACCACAGGACATGCCGGTCGACTGAAAGTGGGTGGAGAAGTGATGCAGGACGGCGTTAGCACCATGACATCCGGCAAGCTGACGGTGGGAACGCAATCGGAGTCCTACAGCGGTGATGCCTTAATGGCGAGATCATTGTATGTGCAGAACAGCGCTGATGACGAAGGGGAGGGCTCCGTTGTGACGATTTACGGGAATGTGAACTTCTACGATTGCGTGAATAATCAGGCAAATTACGCTCTGATTATTGATGGCAAGAGTAAGGTGACCATCGATGGCACACTGCACGGACTGGATGACTATGTGCTGCGAAGCGTGAAACTGGGCAACGGTGGCGAATTGAGCGTGAAGGGAGCCGTGGCATTTGGCGACAACTACGGTCTCGAGGTTGTGAATGGCTCCGCCACGCTAAGCGGGGGGGTGACGGCATCATTCATTACTCTGTCGCAAGGGAGTCTTACGCTGGGCGGGAGTTTGAACGTAGCGAATGGAGTGACAGCGAGCGGTGGCACGCTGAAGCTGGGCACGACGGCGAGCGTGGCGGAGAATCTGGTGATCTCGCTGAGCGGCAGTGCAGTCCTCGAGATGAAGGAGGGAACTCTGATCATAGACGAGGACAAGCAACTGACGTTGGTTGTCGACGCAGTAAGTGCCACGGAAGGCGGCAGGCTGCGACTGACGGACACCGTCATGGAGGCGTTGTCGGGGCTTGAAAATAAGATCAATCTCAGCATCACGGGTGCGCATATCGGCTCCAAGTGGAATTATCAGCTCTTCGATCTGACCGATCTGGGGGATGCGTGGACAAAGGAGGCTGCGCAGTCTTTTCTGGAAGGGCTTTTCGCAGGAGCTGAAGTGACTGTGGATGAGAACGGCATGGTATACTACGCCTCGGGCGGAGATCTCACGTGGACCGGTGGGGAAAACGATGTGTGGGATACGACTACAACCAATTGGCAGGAGGAAGAGCAAACGGGGCAGACATTCGGACAATACGATTCCGTCACATTCGGCAGCGTCGAAGGAGATCACACTCAAGTCACCGTTTCCGGTAATATAGAGCCTGGGGATATTCGCGTGACCGGCCGCAGCACGTACACCTTCACCGGGCAGGAGGCCACCTCAGCGTCCATTGCGGCATCCGGGAATCTGTATGTAGACGCCGGTTCGTCGGCCACCTTTGGCACGTTGGGTTCGTTCAACGTACACGGCGGAGCGGTAGAGGGAAATCTCAGGCTTGAGAGCACGGTGACTGGCGGGAAAAAGTTGGGTAACATGGCGGTGGAAGGCGCCGGCAGCATCACTATCACCGACGGCACCACGGCAAACAACTGGACTGAGACCACGCTCTCCGGCAATGGTAAGGTGGTGTTGGATGCGGGTAATTCCGTGACAATCGATCAGAACAACAACTTCTTCGCCGCTCTTTTCGCGGCGGGAGATGTCAACGTGCAGCGCGATAATGATCATCCGGGCATCGGGCGGTTTGAGGTGGCGAGCGGTACGACGCTGGTGTTGAACAACAGAGGCGATATCGGCAAAGGACTGAGTCTCATACAGGAGTTAGCTGTGGAAAAGGGTGCTGTTTTGCAATTGGGGGATAACGTGTTTGACCCCAATGATTCCGGCTATACGAACGCCGGTACCCTGGTGCTCTCCGGAGGAGAGACGGAAAATGCCGCTGTTCTGGAAAATACGGGCAGTCAGGTATGGGTGAAGTGGAGTTTGGAGTTAGAAGGCGATGCAACTGTGAAGAACAGTGGCAGTGGAGACTTTAATATCACCGGGTCGGCAACTCTCGATGCGAAGGGGCACACGCTGACGTTGGAAGCGCCGGAAGGAGAGCAGAAGACCTTCTATTTTGGTGAGCGGTCCGGGAACTCTTCCTTTGGGGCGGCAGAAGAGTCCACTGGCACCATTTTACTGACCTCCGGTGTGACGCTGCAATTCAACACAACAGGCGGAGCGAGTTTCGGGGGGTACACCATGAGTCTTTCCGAGGGTTCGACGCTCCAGATGAAAAAGGCTGCTACGTTCGGCGCCCTGTCGGGCGTGGGGGGCGTTGGTTTTGACAACAATATCACAATGACCTTGGCCGGCGTGAGCACGGTGGCGTACACAGGCACGATCGCCAGCGGAGGCAACGGAACGATCATCGTGAACGATGGAGCAAAGTTCCTGTTGGGGAATGGCGCAGGAGTTGGCAATACGTTGAATGTTCTCGGCACTCTTGCTATGGAGGCGGGCATCGATGGCAGTCCAGTCGGGGCAACGGTCAATGTTCTCAATGTGGGGCAGAGCGGGCAAGTCATGCTTGGGGATCACTCGACACTCACGGTGACCACGCTAGGAGGCGTGGAGGATCAATATGGCTCTATCACCGGCGACGGCACGTTGAAACTCACGGCGGCATCGGGGAGTTTTGGCGGGGGCATCGGGTCGAATTTTGAATACGCGGGGAGCGGGACGTTTACGTACAGCGGGGCGTTTACGGGAGCAAATCTGACTGTGACGAGCGGGACACTGACGCTGGAAAGCAGTGCCACGTTCGGAGGGAGCACCGTGGCAACAGTGGAGCAAAACGGCAAGTTGAACTTAAATAACGGTTCCTATGGTGGGATGGCGGTTCATCTCGATGCTGCGGACGGCGACACCGAGTTGATGCACTGGAGCGGTAATGCAGAAATCAAGGCTCTGTACGGGAAGGGGAAAGTAACCGTGGAGTATGGCACTGATACCCTGACCATATCGGGTCAGGCTACGGAGGAGCAAGTGTTTGAGGGGAATGTGTGTCCGGGAGGCAATGGGACGGTTAATTTGACGGGAACTATGTACTTGGGGGATGGAGCCAATCTGGGCAACACGGTGAAAGTGACCGGGACGCTGGCGATGAAGCAATCAGACAGTGTCATATCGGCGACAGTGAGAACGCTGCACGTGGGGGAGACAGGTCAGGTTCAGCTTGGGGTAAACGACACCTTGAATGTGACCACGCTCGATGGTATAGAGGTAGATGGATCCAAAAATTACGGGGCTATCACCGGATCAGGCACGCTGCACTTGATGGCGAACGCGGCCAACACATTCAATGGGGCTATCAGTGCGAACCTGACTTACACGGGTGGTGCGAATACGCTGACGCTGGGCGGAGCTTTCACGGGCAGTGAGCTGACTATCGAAAGCGGCACTGTGACTGTAAACAACATAATTGGTGCTTCATGGGATGATGAGACGAGTGCGCAAGGATCTACGACAAGCGTGACGCTGCGTGATGGAGCTATCCTGAACATCGTTCAAGGAAACAACGCGATTAAACAATTGGTGGGCGGCAGCGCAACGGATGAAACGGGCGCGACGTTGATTATAGTGAACCAACGGAGTCTCAATGCGGCTTCTGCAACGGGATCATTCCGTACGATCACCCTGACCGGTGTGTTGCGTTTGTACGGTGGCAGCTTGTCGGTGGGATCGGTGACCAGCAGTGGGGCGTTGGAGTTGCATAATGATGCGCGGATGACTGTCGAAGACTTCACGGCAGGGTGGATTAACGCATTGGACGGCACTTCGAGCCTCACGGTGACCGGTGCAGTGTCTCTGACGGTGGCTGTTTCCAATATGTCGGGCGGAATAATGACCGTGGGGGGCAACTTGACGGCTACTCGTGGGTTCAATATGACCGGCGGCAGGCTGGAGCTTCAGGATGCAGAGCAAGAACTGGTCGACAGCATCGGAACTCTGAATCTGGGAAGCACCGCTGAGGTTTCGATTGGAAGCAGACGCACCCTGACGGTGACCACGCTGAATGGGGTGAATGGAAACTACGGCAGCATTAGCGGCGATGGAACGCTGGAGATAGCGTATGCGGGGGGAACGGCGGCGAGCACGGGGATTACGCTCCAGGATGAGGAGCTGACGCTGGTGAAGAGCGGAGCGGGGAAGCAGACCTTCACCAACGCGCTGAAGCTGCAAACCGTGGATGTGCAGGCGGGCGAGTTGGAAGTGACGGGAGATTTGAATCTGTTGGAGAATACGGGAGGTACGCGTAACACGATCAGCGTGGTGGGAGGAACCCTGACAGTGACGGGATCGCTCTTCGGGGTGGATACCAGTAATCATGGTGCGCGGTACTACAGCCATGCGCACGCGGGAGCGATGGTGGTGGGAAGCGAGACGGCGGCAGGACATGTGGTCATAGGTACAGACCGGGAGAATGTTGCAGAGGAAAATTCCCTCTTGCAGGCGTACAGTTTGACCATGAAAAACGCCGACAGCGATGTGACCGTGTACGGCAACCTCTCACTGGGGTATCAGGATGCTGCGGTATCGGAGCTGACGGCGGGGACCCTGACCGTGACTCGGGACATGGTGAAACAAGGCGCCCTGAACATTACCGGGGCAACGGTGACTGTAGGTGGCAATTACAGCGGTAGCGGCGAGGAGGGGGTGGATGTAGCAGGCGGTGCTATCACCCTTTCCTCAGGCGGGCAGATGACCATCCTGGGAGGGATGAACGCCGGAGCACTGAATATCAGCGGCAAGAAGGATGACGCCCACACCAGCAAACTCACGCTGGGATCCGGGACTTCACCAAGCGACAACAAGGCAACATCGCTCGTCATGGGAGCGGACGGTGAGGTGGAGCTGAAGGCGCAGGCGAGTTTGGAGCTTGCGGACCTGAGCGGGACGGCTGGCAGCATCACAGGAGACGGCTTGTTGAAGTTGACGGCTGCCAGCGGCAGTTTCGGGGGTGGCATTGGGACGAATTTCGAGTATGCAGGGAGTGGTGAAGGGGCTTTCACCTACACAGGGGTGTTCACCGGGGCGAACATGACCGTGACGAGCGGAAATCTGACCCTGAGAGACGGTTTCAGCATGGGTGGAAACAGCGCACCGACCATTACGGTGAATGGAGGCACGCTGACAGTGGCCGCCGCACTTGAGGCAGGCGGGGATATCAGCGTAGCCAACGGTGGTACCTTGACGCTGCAGAGTGGGAGCATCAGTCTGAGCGAGGGGCATAAGATTACGGTGGACGGGACGACGTCGAAGTTGGCGATTGATCTGACGGATAGGAATTTCAGCGCGGATGTGGGTGTGGAACTGGCAAACGGCGGCGTCATTGACCTGAGTCGCGCATCAGGGCAAGAGGCGTACTTCAAGAGCATCGTCACGAGCGGGACGGGGGCAGGCAACATGATCTGGGGCAGTACCGCGGGACAGGGGCAGAAAGTGCGTGTGGGGACGCTGACGGGTTCGATGGAATTCGGCAACGAGGGCAACAAACTCGGCGCGGGGCAGGAGCTGCACTTGTCGCAGATTGTGAACGGAGGGAAGGCTGATGTCACTGTGCAGGCTGATGGTACCGGCAAGGTCTTTATCGGATCCATCAACCAGGAGGCGGGCGAGGGAAGACTGACGGTGAGCGGTGGTGATGAGATGATCCATGTGGAGGGGACCTTCAGCAAGGATGGGGTGGGCAAGTACACCTTCGGGAACAAGGTGATGGTGGGGGATGGAGCTACCCTGTGCATGAACTACGGAGGCGAGCTGGTGTGGAAGGACGACGTCACCGGCCTGGCGACCGACGTGCTGGGTAGGGAGCAGATCGGCTTTGATGGTGGGCTCACTCTGAGCTATCGCGGCGGAGGCGGGCTGAAGACCCTGTGCCTCTCCTTCGATCTCTTCGATATCTTCACGGAAGATAAGAAACTGACCCTTGATCTCTCGGGACTGTCCGCGTCCACGTATCAGACCGGCATCGATCTGGGCATCGTGGCAGAGAGTGAAAAGGATCTGACGAAATTCGAGCAATACGTTCAACTCGTCGTTGGGGAAGAATGGAAGAGCAGCTACGAATGGAGACAGGCGGCAGAAGGAGGCTACCACCTGTACCTGACGCTGGACGGGGAGATTCCTTCCGACGTCTGGGGGGATGAAGCCTGGGGGAAAGTCGGCGGGCTCTCCGGGGCTCCGTTGGAGACGGACTTCGAGGGGAAAACCTGGAGCGGCGGAACCGAATTTGATGGCGAGGGCACGAATGGCTTTGCCTCTCACGCGTTGCAGCTTGCGAGGAATGACATGTATACGGACGGCGGGCGGACCATCATCCGACTGACGGCGGGTTCGAGTGTGGAGTACGCCAGTGTGGTGGGCGGCAGGATCTTTGCCGAGGGAGAGACGACCGAGGATCTGAATTACTCGAGCTACATCGACTTCAAGTGTGACGAGGGAGCGGAGAACAAGCACCTGCACTTGCTGGTGGGCGGCGCGAGCTGCCTGGCGAGCGATGGACGCGCCAACTACGCGGGCTTCACCGGGAATACGCACATCCAGGTGACAGGCGGCGAGGTGGACTACATCGTGGGCGGCAACCACGTGAACAACTCCTCGTTCACCTTCCATGGCAACAGCTTCATCAGCGTCTTCCGCGGCAGCGAGGTGAAGGGCGGCATCGTGGGCGGCAGCACGCTGACGAGCGGTTCGACAGAGGCATCGATCTGCGAATTCTCCGGCAACAGCCACATCTTCATCTACGAGGTGCTGGGGATCGGCGCGACGGGCGCTCCGAAGATGTCCGACGGCACGCCTGAGGAGAATTCGGGGAACTGGGGCTCCTTTGCGGCAGTGGTGGGCGGCAATGCGTGGATCGACGCCAGCGGAGTCGGGGAGACGGGGAATGTTCAACCGAAGTTCTTCGGAAACTCGTCCATCACGCTGGATCTCGTCGGGGAGCATGACGGAGGAACGGCAGCAAAAGAAGGTAACTTCGACAAGGCGATTGTGGGCGGCAACTTCACCACGACGGCATCGGAGACCGGCACCGGCGAAAGAAAGACGAGCTTTGCGGGCAATGCGACCATTGACATCACGGCGGAAGAAGGGCACACCTTCACGGCGGGCATCAACGGCGCGAGCCGACGCGAGGCTGCCGGCGGAGGAGAGACGGTGTTCGAGGGCGACACGAGCATTACGATCAACGGCGGCAAGTACCGGGAGGCGATCGCGGGCGGTATGTGGTTCGCGGACACGGCGACGGGAGATCACGCCATGACCTTCACGGGTAACACGGAGGTCACGCTGGAGAGCGGGCACTTCCGGAGCGTGGTGGGCGGCAGTATCACGCTGGCCGGCAGCGGAGCCCAGGGGACGACGAAGGGTCGCACGCACGTCGTGATCGGAGGAGAGGAAACGGGCAGCGTTGCCTTTGGTAGCTCGGAAGAAAAATCCCTCGTGGTCGGCGGTGATTACTACAGCAACACCGGCGGCAGCAGCACGCGCGATGGCGACACTTCCGTTGAAATCAAGGGAGGAACGTTCGAGAGCGTCCGCATTGTGGGCGGCGACTACGCCGAGTATGCCGGACCGGGGAAGGCCTTGACGACGGAGATGGGAGCAATCAGCCTGACCATCGGCGGCGGAAGCATCACGGGCGACGTGATCGGCGGCAGCTACGTGACGGGCAATGGAGAGGGCAGCGGCATGACGGTCGGTAATGTGGAGCTGACCATCGACGGCGGCACCATCACGGGCAACGTGATCGGCGGGCATTACAGCGACGTGACGGGCGCGTTGGATACTCTGACGAGCGGGAACATCACGCTGAACCTCAATGGCGGCAGTGTCACGGGCGACGTGTATGCCGCAGGCTGGCATAAGTCGGCGCAGACTTCTGAGACGGGGGCGGTGATTGTCAACATCGGGAAGGACTTTGCGTTCGACGAGGGAGAGCATGTACTCTCCGGCGGCTACAAAAAGGAGGGAGCGGGTGATGCGTCCAGCGTGGGGAATGCGAGCCTCGTCATCAACGGGTCGCATACGATGGAGAACGTAGTGCTGCAGGACTTTGATGCGATCAGCAATGCGGCCGAAGTGACGGCGAAAGCACTGGTGCTGTCCTCTGACGAAGTGGAAAAATTCACGAAGAAGGGAACGGGCACGCTGAAAGTCGGGTCCATCTCGAATGCCTTGCCGGCGGGGCAGTCCTTCAACGGCAACCTGTCCATCGAGGGCGGGTGCATTGAGGTAGGCGGAGCGCTGACGCTGGGAGGCGGCAGTCTGAAATTCAACCTGAGTGACACCTCACTGAACAGAGGAACGGCTGAGAATGCCTACCTGAAGGTGACGGGAGGGCTGGATTTTGCTGCCGGGCAATTCGGCGAGTATGGAGAAGGGAGGATCGGACTATCCCTCGGGGAGGGCATCACCGGATTGGAAGCGGGGACGTATTACCTCATCACCGGCATCAGCACGGCTGAGCTCAAGACGGACAACCTCGGCGATTACTTCGACCTCGATGGTGTGGAGGAAGTGTTAGCGGCATGGGAGCAGAGTCAGCAGTCCGATCCGAGCAACGAATACGACGCGCGGCTCGAGAGAAGGGGCGACAGCCTCGTGCTGAGTCTCTCTGCGACCAATCCTGAGATGTGGGTTTGGAAGGGAGGCGATGGGGCGAGCTGGAGCAACACGGACACGTCCACATCCCAGGACACCCCCTGGAAACACGATAAAGAGGACTCGTCTGCTGTCGCTGGAGCGTCGGATGTGTACTTCGACTTCACGGGCGAAGGGGAAGGCGAGGTCGAGGTGCAGGGGAATGTGACGCCGGGGAATGTGCACGTGCGAGGAGATTATACTTTCACGGGTGATGGAAGCATCGAGTTGTCAGACACGTTCTACGTGGAGGGCGGGCGAGCGGAGCTCCAGACGGAGGGTAATGAGATTCCGAGGGTGGAACTTCAAGCCGGGCAGCTTGTTCTGGCAAGCGACAGTGCGGTGAGTGACACGACCGAGATCTTCATGAAGGGCGGTGCGCTGGTCATTGAAGAGAGCCGAACCGAGAACAACGGAGACGGGGCACTTTACATGTCCGGGCTGGCGGACAATGTGCTGTCGAAGGTGAAGCTCGATTCGAACATGGCGCTTCAGCTGCAGGTGGGCAAGACCTACGCCGAATTTGTGCAGTATCTCGAGGACAACGGGCAGACGGTGGACGACTATCAAGCGCCGGAGGATACGGTTGCCTTGGGCGGAAACCCCGAGGAAGCGAACGGAGCTCTGACGGGCGCGCTGCACTACGGCGTGAGCAAGACGGGACGCTTCGGGCTGACCATCGAATGGAAGGGGCAGGCAGATGCTGAGTACAAAGGCGCGATCGACGTGCGCGAAGGGCGGTTGACCTACAAGATGCACGGTGGCAGCGCCGGGTTGACCGGTGACATCCACGTGGCGGAAGGGGCGACACTGAACCTGCAGGCCACGGATGACGGCACGCTGGAGATGCGGACCGCCTTCCGGAATGGGAATACCGCGGACGGAGACTGGGAGGTAACCAAGAAGAGCCTGGGCGAGGGATTTGACGCACGGAGGCGCGTGGAGATCGGCGCCGAAGGCGACCATGGCACCTACGAGATGCACGCGGACAACAGCGAATTCGAGGGTGTCATCGCCATGGTGGGTGATGGTACGCAAGATACCGTGCATCTGGACAACAGCAGCGTGCTGGGCGGAGCGAGGACTGATCTCCGACTCGCCGGGCGCGCCCTCGTGTTCGGCGGAAGCGGGAGCACGACGGAGGTGAGCGTGCGGAGCCTGGAGGTTGCCGGCACGAACCTGGTGGGCGGTTATGAGCGCAGCGGGGGAACGAATCCGAATGCTGCCGTGACCCTCACAACGACGGAGGGAATCACCGGCGATGGCGTGCTGGCGAATGCCTGGGGGACGAACGGCGGGCAGCAGCTGAAGTTCGAGCACACCTACAACGGCAAGATGGCAGGCTTCACGGGCACGGTTGTGGCGGGGCTGGTGACGGCTGAGACGCAGGCAGTCACACGCGCAATTGAGCCGGCGAGCTCTGCTTCTTCCTGGAGTTTGAACCTCACCGATTTGGGGAGTGACCAGGAGAGCAACGATCCGCTGCATTACCGCTTCAACATGGCGGGAACGGGAACCATCATTCTGAGCACGGCGGATGATGCTATACTGGACGGCAGAATTGGCGATGACGAATTCGGCAATGCGTTGAATCTGACGTCTGCGGTTGGTGACGGCAGCCACACCATCACCCTGACCAACAAGGATAACACGGCCACGGGCACGCTGAATACCGGCGACGACATCATTGTGTTGGACGGACGGGGAGCGACCTGGAGCGGATCACGGCTGGAAGGCGGGGGCGAATTCCGCCTGAAGGAAGGCACACTGCTGCAGGCGATGACCAGGACCACCCTCGGAACCAGGTTCACGGTGGATGCCACCGGTGTGGTGGATGTGGGAGGTACGGAAGGTCGTGAATTTGACTCCATCACGATCCATGGCAGCGAAAAGGGCGCTGAGGAAACCGGAAGCGGACGCTTGAAAGGAGTTGGGGGAGACATCACCGTGGGTGCCGGAACCAACATGACCCTGATCTTCGACGAGAGGAGCATCACGAATTCGTCGGCAGCGGGCGAGGCACTGGTGGAATTCGAGGACGGCGGGAAAGGGCATAAGCTGGAGGTGAAGAAGCAGAGCGAGACGTATGACGAGAATCAGGACGGACTTGTGATCGACTTCACGAACGAGGCGTTGCTGGATATTCTGGAGAGGCACCGACAAGAGGATGCCGAAACCTGGCTGCGGGTGACCAACGGTGAGTTGACATTCACCGGATTCGCGGCGGATGAGGATCCGGAGTTGAGGGTCTTCACGGGATCCGCAAACGCGGAACTGCTGGCGAATCTGGGCTTCAACTTCAACGGCGTGGAGGGCGGCAGCATCGCGCTGAGCGGTTCGAGCAAGAATGTGTACCTCGTGCTGAGCGAGAAACGCGAGAGCGCCGGGCAGCCCGACAGCGTCGAAGTCAGGGAAGACGGCGATGCCTTCGACCGCCTGCAGGAGGCGAGGGCCGTGGTGGTGGATGAAGGGACAACATTCACGCTGCAGTTTGTGGAGGACGGCGAGGAGTCGGCGAACCTGAACAACCTGGTGGGTCTGGAAGGCTCGGAGCTGAAAGTGACGGGCGAGAGCGGGACAGTGCACCTTGTGAACGCACGGTTCGACGATCCGGACGAAGTCGGCTTCGGCAAGGAACACAGCGAGCATATCGTCGATGGTCAGGGGCACGAGGTGAATGCCAAGGATCAGGACGGCTTCGATGTCCGCGGGCAGGATACCGTCTTTGAAGGCACGATCGGCAGCAATGTCGCGGGAGTGGACTTCGTGAAGGACGGAGCCGGACGACTCACGGTGGGCAGTGCGGCGACCGGCAATGGAGGGATCAACGTAGCGGGTGACCTCAGGCTGGAGGAAGGTGGCATCACCCTGCAGGGCAATGCTGCTCAGGACGGAAACAGGCTTGGCTCGCTCACCTTCGGTTATACGGACGCGGAGAGCAACACCGGACTGACGCTCACGAATGGCGCCGACATCGGGGTGCAGGACATCGTCGAGGACGGGGCGCCTGCCGGAGGGATCGGGAAGCAGGGCGGAAACATTACCCTGGGCAAGGACAGCGAATTTACCTTCAATAACTCCGGAAGAGGGGGCGCTGCCGGCACCACGCTGAAGGATACCACCTTTACGGCGGAGAAGGATGCTGAGGGCAACGTGATCGGCGGTGGCAAACTCATTGTCAGGGGCACGACAACTGATGGTGCAGCGGGAACAACCACCGGTTCCAGTCTGGTCCTGGATAGCACGAACGCCGGATTGGAGGGAGTGGATCTGGAGGTGAAGGACGGTGCGGAAATGACCGTGCAGAATGGCGCTACCATCAAAGACAGTGACATCTCCCTCGACGGCAGTCTGACGAGTACAGATGGGGAAGGCAACGAAACGAAGACTGGCAGCACGCTGACCGTGGGTGATGGCTCTTCCATCACCGGAGAAGCGGGTATCACGGTCGAAAACGGCGCAAAGATGGTGCTTGACGGTGGCACGATAGGCGGAAAGGACGCTGCACTGAAGGGTGATATCGTGCTGAAAGGCAGCAATTCTGAATTGACGGTGAAGGGTAAGAACAGCTCGTTGAATATCACGGGCACGGTATCCGTCAGTGGTGAATCGACGCTTGGATTCACTGCGGGCAGCACCAACAGAGTTGGCGGACTGGCCGGCAGCGGTACGGTATCCGGCGGCGCTTCTACCCTGCAAATCACAGGTACGGTCGATGATACCTTCTCCGGAACCTTCGAAGGAACAGGCACGCTGGATGTGCTGGAAGGAGCGCGCGCGCATTTGGAGGATGTCAGCGGCGCGGATTGGAGCGTGGAGGTGCAGGAGGATGGACGCCTGACGCTGGATGCGAATCGACGGGATGTGACGCTCAAGGATGTGACGCTTCACGGAGGCGGCGAAATCACCATGGAGTACCATGCCGGCAACAAGCATTCGCTGGATACGGAATTGAAGCTGGAGAACGAAAACGGGAAGAAGGGCAAACTCACCTTCAACCTCAACGACGTGCCGGAGGGTGATATAGACCTGGGCAACCTGCGGATCAACGAGAGTCCGGAGGAACTGGCGAAGAAGCTGGAGGTCGGGTTCACCGGTCTGGGCTCCTCGCACTTCAGCGGCGAGTTGCAGAATGAGGGCGGTCACTGGTTTGTCGGCACGACGGAGAGTACGACCAACACGTGGCTGACGAGCGGCATGCACAAGAATGTGCGCGCCGGCGCGAACCTGATGTGGGATGCGGATGCGCCGGACTCTAGGGCAGGGTTATACGTACGGGGCGATGGACAAGGAGGAGATCTGTACAACCTCGTTTTTGCACTCTCTGAGCATTACAATCCAAGTCTCTACTCCTACCTGGGGATGGTGGCGCCCATCGCAGACCTCGACCGCACTTACGCGGCGGTGGCGGGCAGCTCAGTATCCACCCTCGGCAGCGGGGCGCTGCAGGACGCCAAGCGCCAGTTGGAGAACATGCGCAACCGTGCGATGCTTGCCGGGGATGCCGATGTGAACGCTGATCCCGGAGTCAGCCGTGTGCATGCCTGGGTGAACGTTGATTCCGGCTACCACAAGGTGGATGCCGACGGCTGGGCGCCCGGCTACACGCTCAACGGCTGGGGCGGAACGCTCGGCGGATCGGTGGATTTCTCCAACCGCAGCTCGGTGGGGCTGGCGCTCTCGGTCATGTACAACGATCTGAAGACGGATTCTGCGGACATGGGCAAGGGAGATATGGACTTCACGTACCTGAGCGGGTTCTACCACACGCAGCGGGGAGCCTGGAGCCACACACTCGTCGGCACGATCGGCACGGCTGATGTCTCACTGGATCGTACGGTGATTTACAGCACGCGGGACAGTTACAAGACCCACGGCGAGACGGATGGATTCTCCGCAGCCCTCCTCTATGAGGTGGCGTACACGAAGATGCTGAACGAGGAAGGAACGCGGGCGATACAGCCGTTGTTCAACGTGCAGTTCCGCTATGCGAAGATCAACGGCTACGACGAGACGGGCAGCGACGCCGGATTGCACGTGAACGACGTGACGGCGAATGCGGTGACCTTCGGCGTCGGCGCGCGTTTCCAGAGCGTGGTGCACGAGAACGTGTTCGGACGCGCCTCGGTGATGGAGGCACGGGCGGTGGTGAAGGCGGATGCCGGATCGGGAGCGGGCAAGGCGACGAACACGCTGCTGCACGGGGATCTCAGTCAGGAGGTGGAGAGTGCAGAGGTCGGCACGGTCGGACTCGAGCTCGGGGCCGGGCTCACCATACCGGTGGGCTCTCGCGGGGGCACCTTCTTCATCGATGGCTCGGTGGAATTGAGGTCTCGCTACACAAATGTGAATGCAAGCGCGGGTTACAAGATCAGCTTCTAATTGAAGCCGGTGGCAGACGGGGCTGCCTATGTACGAAGTACGAGGTACGATGTACAACACGCACGACGGCCCCGTTGAGGGCGCACGCGCAGCGGGCGGTAAGTGCGGATGGACAACGCGCATGCGTTGCCCCGCAGGGGCGAGCCGCCGATGGGGCATCGGTGAGTCAATTTGGGGAGTTCCCGCGCTTGCGCGCGAGTGTGGCGAAGCCGGTGCGGAAGCGGATTCGTGCAGGTGGCCGTCGGGTGTAGAAGGAAAAGCGGAGGGAATGGCGGAGGCGCTTTCGATGTGGGAGAGCGTTTTATGCGCTGTGTGCGGTATATGGTAGAAAAATCTCGTCATTGTTACTCTGTTAGCTTGCAAAGGAAGAGGGAATGTGGTAAAAGGAGCTTGCGGAGGGCGGGGAAGGTACGGATTTTCCCCGACGCGAGAAAGAATCCATCCTCAACAAGCAGAAAGCTATGAGCAACGAAAAAGCAGACGCCACTGTGGTACCGGCTCCTTCTCCCGGACCAGTTCCGACCTCTGATACGCAGAATCGACTGAGTGCAGCGCGTGAGTTCGCTGGCGAGCAGTACGAGAAGATTCGTCGTGCCGCAGTTGACCAGATGGAGAATGTGCGCCGGTACACTCAGGATGCCCGACGCCAGCTTAACGAAAGCTGGGATGCTACACGCACCAAGGCAAAAGACCTTCACCGCGCCGGCGAGGAATACGTGAAGGCAAATCCCACCTCCTGCGTGCTGGGAGCGCTGGGGGTTGGGTTGATTCTTGGTTTGCTGCTTGGCAGTCGCCGCTAATATTTTTCATGAATGGAATAGCTGCATGAGTTCGGAGAAGGGAGAAGAGCGTTCGCCGAGTCGACAGAATCCGGCTGACCAGCCGACGCTGCGCCAGCAGGGTGGTGTGGTGGTGGGTGGCTTGCGCGATGCCGTGCTGCACTTCATGCGGCACGTAGAATCGCTCGGTGAGCTTTTCCAGCTGGAGATGCAGGATTACGCGCGGCGACAGAGGAACTATGTTGTCGGGCTGCTTATCGGGGCATGCCTCATGGGGTGCGCGTACCTATTTCTCTGTGTGCTTGGGACTATCCTGCTCGAGCGGGTACTCCGTCTTGAGTGGGCAATTGCTGCGGTAATTTTGTTCAACGTTTTTGCCGGTTTGATTGTGACGCTGATAGCGGGGTACAGTCGGCCGACTAAATTGGCACCTGATACGGTGCAGGAAATAAAGAATGATATCGAATGCGCCAAACTCTATCTGAACGCAAAAGGGAAGCGCTGATGCGCACGTCTGAGGCACGATACGCCATGCTGGAGGCACTGGAGGGGGTCACCGGAGAGGCGAAGCGCGTGTACTCTCGCTTTGCTATACCGCGTTTCTACGTGCGAGCCGGGGCAGCGGCGGGCGTGGGGATGATGGGGATATGGTTATTGCGCAGATTATTGGGTGGGGTGCGAAAGGCTCCTGTGGCGGCTGCAGTTCCGGCGGTTGGTGTGGGGACGGCATTTTCCTATTTGCTGGTGCAGGTGGCATCTGCGTTGCTGCTGCCGTGGATCCGTTCGCGGGTGCAGCATTCAGATTGGAGTGGGATGCTGCAGAGGATGAGCCCCACGCAGATATTTTTCCGGTGGTTGGGATTGGAGAAGTAATGCATGATACCTATTGAGTACAAGGTAGGGGATTCGGATAGGCGGCCGTGGGGACACTGGGTGGTGTTAGATGTGACCCCGCGTCTCGTTGTGAAAAAACTGGTAGTGGAGCCTGGGCGTCGCATTTCTCTGCAGATACACAAATTTCGTTCTGAGCGGTGGATCGTGATGCAAGGGGTAGCTCATGTGCAGCTGGGCGGTGAGCAATTCACCATGCAGATGGGTGATGGAGTGCTGATTCCGCAAAATACGCCGCACCGCCTTTCCAACGAAAGCGAGCATCCCCTGTTGATTCTCGAGGTGCAATTTGGTGAATTGCTCAGCGAGGACGATATTGAGAGATTGGATGACGATTACGGTCGCGAAGAACAGTTAATTTAGCTTGCAAAACAGAAGATTTCACGTCATATTAACCGCACGGACAAAAGTAACATGGCTGAACAAAAGGAACGCAAAACGCTGGAGGAACGCAACCAAGCTACGGAACTTGAGAGGCTTCGCCATTCTTGCGCGCATGTGTGCGCCACAGCAATATGTCGCATATGGCCCCAGGCGCAGTTGGCGGCAGGACCGGCAGTGGAAAACGGCTTTTATTACGACATTGAGCTTGATCACAACATCTCGTCGGATGAATTCGCCCGCATCGAGGAGGAGATGAAGAGGGTGGTGAAGGAAAATGTTCCCTTCGAAAAGACGGTGGTAAGCCGAGCGGAGGCAATGCGCATGGCGCAGAGCGGGGAGTTGGGCAGTGTCGGACCGCGGGATGTGCCGAGCAAGTTCAAAATCGACTTGTTGGAGCGTATTCCGGAAGACGAACCGATCTCCATCTATCGCAACGGCGACTTTACTGATTTGTGTGCCGGCCCCCATGTGCCGCGCACGGGAAATTGCAAGGCTTTCAAGATCATGAGCATCGCATCCGCCTATTACCAGGGAGATGCGAGCGGTCCGCGACTTCAGCGCGTATACGGCACGTGCTTTCCTAACCGCACGCAACTAGATGAGCACTTGGCGAGATTGGAGGAAGCGAAGAAGCGCGACCACCGGAAGCTGGGGCGTGAGCTGGGGCTTTTTGCCATTGATGAGATGGTCGGACAGGGGCTTATTTTATGGAAGCCGAAGGGCGCCATCATTCGCCGCGAATTGCAGGACTTCATCACTGAAGAACTTGATCGCATCGGCTATTCGCAGGTGTTTACTCCGAATATCGGGAAACTGGATTTGTACATGACCAGTGGGCACTGGGAGCACTACAAAGAGAGTCAATTTCCCCCAATTTCGGATCCGGACGACTTCAAGAAGTTGCGCGATGAAAACGCGAGCTGTGCGGATCTTTTCAATGCCCTGGATACACGGACCATCAATGGGTTCATGCTCAAACCCATGAATTGTCCGCACCATATCCGCATTTACGCGAACGATCCGCACTCGTATCGCGATTTGCCGGTACGACTTGCGGAGTTCGGCACCGTGTATCGTTGGGAACAGAGTGGGGAGTTGGGCGGCATGACCCGCGTGCGTGGCTTTACGCAGGATGATGCACACATATTCTGCCGTCCTGACCAGATCAAACAGGAGGTGCAGCAGTGCATCGGCATCGTGAAACACATACTTGGTACCTTGCAGATGAATGACTATCGCGTGAGGTTATCCCTGCGCGACAGAGACTACAGTGATCCTAAGTATGTGGGCAGCGAGGAGAATTGGCATTTGGCAGAGGACGCACTGCGTGCCGTGCTCAACGAAGAAGGTTTTGATTACACGGAGGCAGAGAACGAGGCTGCCTTTTATGGACCGAAGATTGACTTTATCGTGCGTGACGTTATCGGGCGTGATTGGCAGCTGGGTACCGTGCAGGTAGATTACAACTTGCCGGAACGCTTTGCTCTCACATACACGGGGGCAGACAATCAGCAGCACCGTCCGGTGATGATCCACCGCGCGCCTTTCGGAAGCATGGAGCGCTTTACCGGGCTGCTTATTGAGCACTTTGCCGGTAAATTCCCCACGTGGCTTGCCCCGGAGCAAGTGCGCGTACTTCCCATCTCTGACAAGGTGGCGGATTTCGCGGAGCAAGTGCGAGCCTCTCTGGCGGAAGCCGGAGTGCGTGTGCGGGTAGATGATGCTGCCGATAAGATCGGGGCAAAGATTCGCAATGCTCGACTGGACCGCGTACCCTACATGCTCGTGGTCGGCCAGCGAGAGGCAGAGCAGGGGCTTGTCTCCGTCCGACATCGCGAGCTGGATGAGCTCGGTACAATGCCACTCTCGGAATTCCGCGCGGCCGTGCGTTCTGAAATCGACCGGCGACTCGTCGCCCCGGAACAGTCTGCTTTTCGGCGAGACTGATATACACTTATCTTACCGGTGTCTTCTTCGCTGCAATAAACTATCCTATTAACAACTAAACTCACTAATCTGTGCCACTCCCACCCAAACGTCCTAATGCCTCTTCGCGTAATAATCGCCGCGATCAGTCCAACAGAGCCTCTCAAATCCGTGTGAATGACCGCATTCGCGCTCCGCGTGTCCGCGTTGTCACTGCTGAAGGAGGGCAGCTTGGTGTGATGTCTTCCCGAGACGCACTTGCTTTGGCCAAACAGCAGAATTTGGATCTCGTGGAGGTCGCGCCTTTCGCTGATCCCCCTGTTTGCCGTATCATCGATTACGGCAAATACAAGTACATGCAGGCGAAGCAGCAAAAGAACAACAAGTCCAAGGTCGTGCGTATGAAGGAAGTCAAGTTGCGCATCGGCACGGATGTGAATGACTACAATGTTAAGATGGCGCGCAGTGAGCAGTTCCTTGACCACGGACACAAAGTGCGCTTTGTGCTTCGTTTTAAGGGACGCGAAAATGCTCACCAGCAGATGGGTCTGGAGGTGATGCAGAAGGTTCTTGCCGATCTCCAAACGATGGGCAAGGTGGATCAGGCAGCCAAGCTCGTTGGGAATACCGTGAGCATGGTGCTCACCCCTCTCCCGGAGGCCAACCGTGTCAAACGCTTCAAGAAGTACGAGGAGGAGGACTTCGACACGGAATCTGAGGAATTCGATGCCCAGGAGGAGAATTGAGCACGTCCACTTCGCGAAAAGTTCCAACTCTCGAAGAGGGCGCAGGGCAAACGCATTAGGGGATGCGTTTCCCTGTTTACGGGACTCGAATTACGAAAAGTGCGGATGTGGAGGGGATTGAGAGTTCTTTTTGGGGAAATTTTACTGCATCTTCACTCCTATTTACAGCTGCGGGCAAGAAAAAAACAAAAAAATCTTGACAAGTTAGTTAGTCTGCACTAATATCTGCTCGAACCCGCATGAGAAGCGGGGTAAGAGATCATGAAAACAGAGAAAACTCTCAGAGAAATGGCAGCGGGAGAGAGCCTCCGCGTGCAGAAAGTCGGGGGGAAGGGAGCGCTCAGGCAGCGGTTACTCGATATGGGGTTGACTAAAGGGGCGCAGGTGATGGTGCGTAAGGTCGCGCCGCTTGGGGACCCGATCGAGGTTACAGTACGTAGTTACGAATTATCCTTGCGCAAGGCCGAAGCAGCATGCATCATTATGGCATGAGGGGATCCTTTTTATTTTACTCAAAAGTTAGCCTAGACTAATATGAAACGAAGAATTGCATTAGCAGGAAACCCGAACAGCGGAAAGACATCGCTTTTCAACGAACTCACGGGGGCGAACCAATATGTGGGGAACTGGCCGGGGGTGACGGTAGAGCGTAAGACGGGGCACTTGAAGGAGCACGGAGACATTGAACTGCTCGATTTGCCCGGTATCTACTCCCTCTCGCCGTACTCACCGGAGGAGGTTGTAACGCGCAAGTACCTGCTGGATGAGAAACCGGATTTAGTGGTGGATGTGGTAGATGCGACTAATCTGGAACGTAACCTGTATTTGACATCGCAGCTCATAGAAACGGGGCTTCCTGTGGTGGTGGCGCTGAACATGATTGACCTTGCGGAACAGAAGGGACAGAAAATTGATGCGCAGGCGCTCAGCAGACGTCTTGGGTGTCCGGTGGTAAAGGTGAGTGCACTGCATCACATAGGGCTGACGGATTTGATCAACCTGCTGATGGAGCCGCCGACTGCAGCGCCGACGCCTCTGCAGTTCAGTGAAGTGGTTGAGGAGGCGATCGGTGCATTGCGCGTGAAATACAGTTGTAGTCGACTGGCGGCGGTGAAGATGCTTGAGAATGATCCGCGCGCGCTGGAAGGACTGGAAGTGGTGGATCTTCACTTCATCGAAGAAAAACGGCTGAAGCTTGAGCAGGAGCTTGGGGACGACATCGCTTCCATCATTGCCTCCGGACGCTATGATGCCATCTGCTCCTTCATGGCAGAGGTTCGAGGCACGGGGGGCATGCAGGCAAATTTCTCAGAGAAACTGGATCGCGTGCTCACTCACCGCGTGTGGGGTCTGGGCATTTTTGTGCTGGTTATGTGGGCAATCTACTCCATCTCCATTGGCACCGTGGGGGCATGGGGGACAGATTGGGCGAACGACGTTTTGTTTGGTCCGGTGGTGGGAGGTTGGCTGGCCGGGTTTATCGGTACGGAACCTGCCGGGGCGGAAGCTTTGACGATGTTTGCGGCGGTCCTGGCGATGTGTCTTGCCTTCCCCGTGACATTGCGGAGATTGCATGACATAGGATTGAATGGCTCTTGGCTGTACCTGGCAATTGCGCCGTTCTTGCTGGAGTACATGTGTCCTCATCTGCCGGGAATTCTGCACAGCATAATCATGGGGACGCTCTACGTGGCTAACGGGTTCATGTTGCTTGCCTGTCTCTGTTTCCATGGCACGGCGCATACGAATCAGTACGGCAGCGTGCCGCGGCGTGTCGGATTCCGTCCGCTGAAATTGGATGGTCGCGCCGGACGTGTGGAATATCTGCTATGGCTCGTGGCGCTCAGTGTGGTAAGCGTTGGGGTGGCTTTACTGGGGCGCGTGGGATTGGATTGCAGCGTTCAACTCAGCTCGTTGGTGAGTGACGGCATCGTGGCAGGAGTGGGAGCGGTGCTGGGTTTCCTGCCGCAGATGGCGGTGCTTTTTCTGCTGCTCTCCTTGCTGGAGGATTGCGGATACATGGCTCGTGTAGCGTTCATGATGGATCGCATTTTTCGTAGTATTGGCCTTTCCGGCAAATCCTTTATTCCACTGCTGGTGTCTATGGGCTGCGGCGTGCCGGGAGTGATGGCCACTCGAACGATTGAGAATGAGAAGGATCGTCGCATGACTATCATGCTCACCACCTTCGTACCCTGCGGTGCAAAACTGCCGATCATTGCCCTCATCGGGGCGGTGGTGGGACAGAATGCGACGATTGCCACCATCGCGTACTTCGCCGGCATTGCCTCGGTGATTTTGGGCGGGCTTATCCTGCGAAAAACACATATGTTCGCCGGGGGGTATACGCCGTTCGTCATGGAATTGCCCGCCTACCATACGCCGCGTGGCACGAATATCAATCTGCGTGCGATGGAACGGTGCAAGGCATTTGTGCGTAAGGCCGGCACCATTATTTTCCTCGCCTCGGCAATCATCTGGTTTGCCAGCAATTACACATGGAATCTGAAATTCCTCAACACCGCGGAGGATGAAGCCGCTGTGGAGCAGAGCATGCTGGCGGATGTGGGACACCAGTTTGCGCCTATCTTCTCTCCGCTCGGCTGGGGAGACTGGCGACCGGCCGTCGCGACGGTCACTGGGCTCGTGGCCAAGGAGAATGTCGTTGGAACCTTCGGGGTTCTGTATGCCGGCAGCGGAGAAAAGGCAGAAGAGGCGCCGGCTGAGGCTCAGATGACTGAAACTGCCGAGATGGATGGAGAGGAGGACGAATTGCCCGTTAGTGCGACTCTCCCGAAGTGCAATGCCATGAGCGCTCTCACCATGCTCCTCCTGCAGGCGGATCCCCAGGTTCGGGAGGCTGTGCCGGCAGAACATGCTGATGAGGAGGTTCCGGAAAGTGTGGAGGAGTCGGAGGATGAGGCTCAGGCGTGGTACATGCGCGCTCTGTCATGGATCTTTGGAGTGGAGGAAGATGAGGAAGCTACCGGCGTTGCGGCAGAGATTCAGGCCGCCGGAGCTTTTAGCTCGCTCAGCGCCCTCTCTTTCATGCTCTTCAACCTTCTTTGTGCACCGTGCTTCGCTGCTTGTGGAGCTATTCGCCGCGAAATGAACAGTGGCATCTGGACATGGTTTGCCATCGGCTATATGTGTGCGTGGGCCTACGTTGTAGCGCTTCTTGTGTATCAGTTTGGAACATGGGTCAGCACGGGAATCTTCTCTACAGGACAGATGGTGGCATGCGTGTTGGCAGTCTTTGTTCTCTCTTTGCTGCTGCGTCGCAGAGCGTCTGCTATTTCTGACAAATAACCCCAATTTGAAGATGCATACGGGAGACATTATTCTCATCGTTCTCCTCGCCCTGGCGGGAGTTTTGGCAATCATCAGCTGCCTGCGCAAGAAAGGGTGCGGCAGTTGCCCGGGCGGCTGCAGCTGTGGCGGGAAATGCTCTGATGGCAATCACTGCTGTTGCCACAGGAAGCATGAAGAAAAGAAGTAAACGATCTTCGGACTCTCTTCCATCCAACAACAAAACCAATGAATAAAACGAACATAATCGCGACAGCACTGGTCGGTTTTCTGACCGCACCGGTGATGACTCAAGCGGACGACTCAAAGCCTCAGGCAGGAGACATACTCCAGGACATCAATATGTTCAATCCTGAGGATGGAGACCCCGCATACAAAGTAAGAGCCCATGAGAAATACGGCACGCAATGGGGTGTTGATGTAGCCTATGGCTACTGGGGCACCCACCGCGCCGCTGCCGGTACTCATGGCAACAATAACCTCATCCTCCTGCATGGTCAGCTCAATCAGAGGCTTCTTCAGGATGAGCAGAACGGCGGCACCTGGCTGCGTATCGAAGTTTCCGGCTCGTGGGGACTCGATCCAAGCACCGTGCGCTCCAATGGCGGAGCAACGTACGCGGAGGGCTTCGGCACTTCCACGAGTGTGCACCCGGACATCATGGGGGCGCACAACCTGTACCTGCCGGAGGTAGCGCTCATGCATTATTTTGCGGGCAGACGTGCCTGCATGATCGCCGGCATGGTGAATCTCACCAATTACTTTGACGCTGTCGGCATAGCTAATGACACCTTCTCAAGCTTTGTAAATTCCGGATTCGTCAATTCCACCATCCTTCCACTCTACGACAGCAACCTCGGCGCCGTTTTGCAGGTGGAACTCAACCCGAAAAACTACGTGATGGCGGCAGTCTCGCGTTCCGGCATTTCCATGGGCTATAACCCCTTTGGTAACGGGAGCGATGGTTATTGCGTGGTGGGGGAGTACGGGCATATCGCCTGCGACGGCAAGCTGGTGCTGCGGCTCAACCCATTCTTCACCATGGCGGATGAAGAAACAGAGCAGGGTGATGTTCACCGTCGCAATGCGGGACTCGTCGGCAGTGCAGAGTACTCTCCGACCGATTGCGCGACGTTTTACGTGCGCACCGGGTTTGGAGCGAAGCAGGAGCTCGGCGGCGCGGCAGAGTTTTCGATCGGCACAAACCTGCATTTCATCCCCACGCGAGAGGACGATTTTCTCGGTATTTCCTGGGGCGTTTTCAAGGCTCAAACGCCGTATGAAGGCGAGGATGGCGAGCAGGGACACAGACGCGAAAGCGTCCTGGAGGTAATGTACAGTCTGCAGCTTACGGATTATTTCAAACTTGTGCCGCATTTCCAATACATCCACAACCCCGCCTATCGTGCCTGCCGAGATGCTAACGTCTTCGGCGTGCAGGGTGTTTTCTCTTTCTGAGCATTCTTTTTCATAGGTGATGTAATGTGCAGGCTCCCGGCGTGGTGATCTCTTCTCTGCGCCGGGAGTTTTTTCTTGCTTTGCCGGGGGGCGTGTGATAAGAAGGAGAACGGTGAAAGTTTGTATTGCAGAGTGGATAGGAAAGCGGATAGATATGGAAGATGCTCACATCGTGAGACACTTCTCGGATGCTGTCCTGGCGGTTGTCTGTGATGGAATGGGGGGGCATGATTATGGGGCATTGGCAGCACATACAGCCTGTAATGCTTTCACTGATTTTTTTGAGAAGGGGAAAACTTTTCCAGACGTACCGAGTCGTTTGAAGGCGGCTCTTTTCCATGCGAACGATGCCGTGGGAAAAAAGATGGCAGGTTTGGGGGCGTACGGAGGGTGCACCCTCTTGGCGGCCTACGTGACGGGAGGTGTGATGTGGTGGGTGAGTGTGGGTGATTCTCCGCTTGTTGTCTGGAGAGCAGGACGCCTGCTACGGCTCAATGAGGATCACTCTATGCGGCAGGTGTACGAGAAAATGCTGGTGAGGAATTTTGGAGAGACGGGACCACTCCTCACGCAGGCGCACGCACTTCGTTCCGCTGTTACGGGCGAAAACATACCGCTGATTGATGCACCGGCGACACCATATTTGCTGCTGCCCGGCGATAGGGTCCTGCTCGCAAGTGATGGAGTGGACGAGGTTCTTTTCTGCAGGCCTCAGCGTGAAGATATTCGTCAGGCGCTGATGCGGCGTGGTAATCAGTTGGCCGCCGAATTGGTGGAGGTATGCCGTATGCTGAATGCGCCGGAGGCAGATAATGTGACCGTGGTGAGTGTTGACCCGGGGAGTCGTGACTGACCCTGGGAAATTGCCTTTTTTTATGCGTTTATCACGATTGTTCGCTTTGCCGGCGCCGCGTTGAGTCTGGATTCAGAGTGGCGACGGAATGAATGTGATAAACAGGGAGGGAAAAGAAAAACAAAACTTGAACGAAGAGAAGTGTGCCAGGAGTCACACCCCGCATCATGGACACAAAAGAGACCACCTGTGGGTACGAGAATGGGGAGTATGTGCTACCGCCGCTGCCATATGAACCGGAGGCTCTGGAGGAGGTGCTGGATGCAGAGACGGTTCTACTGCACCATGACAAGCACCACGCGGCGTACGTGGCAGGAGCTAACTCTGCGGCAACGACGCTGCGACGCATAGCGGAGGGGGATCTGTCGGAGGAGTTGGCACCAAGTGCAATGGAGAAGCTTGCATTCAA
Organism: uncultured Akkermansia sp.; assembly: GCA_947624205.1. Lineage (GTDB taxonomy): Bacteria > Verrucomicrobiota > Verrucomicrobiia > Verrucomicrobiales > Akkermansiaceae > Akkermansia. The sequence continues at coordinate 31,925 of CANQJI010000019.1, forward strand.
TCTCGGCGGGCATGTTCTACACTGCCTGTACTGGAAGAGTCTAAGCCCGGCGCCTCAGGGAACTCCGGATGGAATGCTTGCAGATATGCTCAATGAGTCATTCGGAAGTATGGAAGGTTTTGAGAAAATATTTCGAGCGGTGACGATGGGGGTTCAGGGGAGTGGATGGGGGGTGCTGGGATTGGATCCTGTGAGCGGATTATTGCGCGTGTTCGGTGTGCAGAGACATCAGGATATTTTTGTGCCCGGCGTGCAGCCGCTGATGGTCTGCGATGTGTGGGAACACGCTTATTACCTGCGCTACCACAGCAATCGCGCCGGTTATGTCGACAATTTCCTCAAGCATATTGACTGGAATAACACACAACAACGATTAACCGCATTGAGTCATGAAAGATGATACTTCGACAAACACAACAATAGGTCACACGACAACCCGCTCCTGGCTGGTGGCGCTTCTTGCCATAGCAGAGTTGGTGCTCGGATTCGTACTGCTGAGTTTCCCGTACATCATGGGCGCCTCCGCTGTATGGGTTGGAGGGTTTGTATTGCTGGTGGTGGCGCTGATGCGTCTCATTCAGATATTCACGCGACCGGGATACCGCCTGTGGAATTTCCTCGCGATGCTAATTTACGCATGCCTGGGACTGGTGTTCATCCTGCACACCGGCGTATCGCTGTCCGCCATCACTTTGGCAATCGGACTGGCGCTACTGGTGGGAGGTGTGCTGCGCTTGGTGGTAGCTTTTTCTCTGCGACGGGAAGAAGGGAGTGCCTGGCGCTTTTTTAACGCGATTGTTTCTATCGCTCTTGGTGCACTGGTTACCTGGGGTTGGCCGGAGAGTTCTTTCTGGCTGCTGGGAACCATCATTGCCGTGGAAATGATCTTTTCGGGTTGGACATTGCTGTTTCTCGCTCTGGCTCCGCATCGAGAAACGGTGACAACAACACGGAATTAATTAAAGATTAATTTGATTTGCATATTTCATCCCCGGTCGGATCAAAAATTGCCGCCCGGGGATGCGTATTTTTAGCTTGCAAGAGAGTCGCATTGGCGGTATCATTCCCGCGTACCGCGCTGGAGCGCAGTGCCGAATTAATTTTCATTATTTTATGCCCATGGACTTCATATCGACATACGCTGCTGCTTTGAGCCCCTCATTAACTCTCGCTGTGACCAACCGAGCCAAGGAGATGAAAGCTAAAGGGGAGCAGATTTTTGGGATTGCCGGTGGCGAGCCGGATAAGGATACGCCAGATAATGTCAAGCAGGCTGCTATCAATGCATTAGAGCAGGGGGCTACAAAATATACGCCTTCTGCAGGACTGCTTGAGCTTCGGCGGGCTATTTCCAGAAAACTTGAGAAGGACAACAATCTGAAATACACGGAGGATCAGATTTGCGTGTGTTCCGGGGCAAAACCGGCGGTGTATAGTGCGTTGCGAGCAACCATCAGTCCCGGGGATGAGGTGATTATTCCGTCGCCATACTGGGTCAGTTATCCTTCCATGGTCCAGCTTTGCGGTGGGACTCCGGTATTTGTGGAGACAAAAGCGGAAAACGGCTGGAAGATTACGGCGGAGGAGTTTGAAGGAGCCATGACTCCCCGCACCAAGATGATTATCCTCAATACTCCGCATAATCCGACCGGGGCTGTGTACAACGAAGATGAATTGAGAGCTGTCGGCGAGGTCGCGGTGGAGGAAGACATTCTCATCCTCTCAGATGAAATTTATGAGCATCTCGTGTATGGCGAGGCGAAACATGTTTCCATCGCTTCTCTTTCCCAGGAACTCTACGATCTGACCATCACAATCAACGGTTTCTCCAAGAGCTACGCGATGACCGGTTGGCGCCTCGGTTACTCTGCTGCGCCGGAAGCTATTGCAAAAGCGATTCGCCTCATCCAGGATCACACGGCATCCAACGCGACGAGTTTTGCCCAGTACGGCGCAATTGAGGCGCTCACCGGGGATCAGTCTTTTGTGAGTGATCTGCGCGAAGAGTATGACATGAGACGGCAGTACGTATATGAGCGTTTGCAGCACATGCCTAAGGTGAAGGTGGTGGAACCCCAGGGGGCGTTCTACTTTTTCCTTGATATGAGTGAGACGGGAATGAGTTCCCTCTCGCTCTGCGAGCGCCTGCTGGAACGCTACAAGGTGGCGGCGGTGCCGGGTATTGCATTCGGCAATGATCAGGCCATTCGTATTTCCTACTGCACATCGCTGGATGTACTCAAGGAGGCGTTGGATCGTTTGGAGGAGTTTTGCCGCAAGCTGGGCTGATTCAGTTTTTTACCTTTCTTTTCCTCTCCCCTTCCTGCGGTTTTATCCGAAGAGAAGGGGAAATTTTTTCAAAAATCACCGCGCTTATGATGAGAATATCTACAGCGGGACGCTATTCTCTGCGGCTCATGGTTCACTTGGCATCTCGTCCGGACGGTAAACCGGTTGCTCTGCGCACTGTTTCCGAGCAGCAGCACATACCTCTCAAATACCTCGAATCCATCGTTTCTGTGCTGGTGCGCGAGGGGCTCATGACCAGCTCGCGCGGTAAGATGGGCGGATATTGTCTGAGCCGTCCTCCGGAGAATTACACAGTGTATGAGATCCTGCGAGTGGCGGAGGGAGATCTGGCGCCGGTGGCCTGTTTGTCGAGAGACGCATCGCCTTGCCCCATGGAACAAGAGTGCGCAACACGTCCCGTTTGGGAGGGTCTCAACCAAGTAATACGTGAATACCTGGAGGGCATTACTCTTGATCGCATTGCGCGAGAACCCCGCGGACAGTTCTCATTCTGCGATGGGATTTAGTGAGGAATGAGTGAAGGCTCACGCTTGAGGAACAGAGTCGTCTTTTGATTCCTCCTGCTGGTGTGCAAGTCTGGCTTCAGCTTCTGGAGAGGCATCATGTTCCCCGGACGAAGGACTGGATTTGCGAGGAGATTCCTGCTCTCGCATGAGTTCCTGCTCGAATTCTCGTTTAGCGCGACGGAGGATACCGAGGCTTTTGCCGAGGTTGCGGGCGACCTCCGGCAGACGTGAGGCTCCGAAAACGACGAGGCAAATAATGGCAAAGATAAACCACTGCGACGGGGAACCGAAGTAGGCGAGAGGGAGCATGAGGGAATTGTACCCCGCACGCACTCGCGTGTCAAGCGACAGTCGCATTGCCTGAAAAGAAAAAAGTCACTGAAGTCCGATACTTCAAAACAAACGGTCAAAACCTCAGAGTTTTTTGTCATTAAATTGGGGCAATTTTGAGAGAAGAATCTTGCCAAGAGAGGAGGGGCTATGGTAGAAGTGATGCATGGAGAATTCTGATAGAGAGGCAAGGGCGTTGTTCGATGCAATAGAACAGGACGATGTCGATATGGTTCAAGCCCTGCTGGCGCGGGGGGTGGGCGCGGATGTTCAGGAGGAAGATTTCCCGGGTGAGACCCCCTTGTTGCTCGCAACTGCTATGGGTAACGTCGAAATATCACGAGTCCTTATTGAGGCCGGGGCAAATGTCAACACACCGGATGAATTCGGGAACAGCATGCTGATAATGGCGAATGTAGGGGACTCGGATCCGGAAATAGTGGAGCTCCTTCTTAAGGCCGGAGCTGAAGTGAATAAGCGGGATCCTGAGATTGAATACACTGCCCTTGATTTCGCGTTGGATGATTGGGAAAGCGAAGCTGATAAAGTGCAGCGAAAGATCCGATCAGCTTTCTTGCTGCGACAGTATGGAGGAATATCAGGGGTACTCATGGAACCGATGAGTGCTTGCTTTTTCACGCCCGATGAGCGTCTTTTGCTTGCCATTGATCAGGGGTACGACTTGACTTTTCTCTCCGCCTTAGGACAGGGAGCGGACGTCAATGTCCGTAGTGCTGCTGCTAATCATCCTACTGCCTTGATGAAGGCGGCTGCGTTCGGTCGCTACAGCATGCTGCAGGAACTACTGGCGCACGGGGCGAATGCCAATGCACGGGATGGGAAAAATCGCTCGGTATTGTGGTACTCTTTGCATAGTAACAACGCGAGGCTGATTCAGACTTTGCTCGAAGCCGGCGCGAAGATCGGAGAAGATGCCCAACAGTTGCTGTCTTGCGCTGCCAAGTACGGTTATGATGAGTCAGTGCTGACTCTGCTGCAAGCCGGGGTACCAGCTTCTTTTCGAGATAACCCTCGCCTTAATGCCCTCAGTATTGCGCAGAGATTCAATACTCCCGGTACCAGCTATCCCAAAGTGATAGAGCATCTGCTGGCCTTTGGTGCAGGGGAGAGGAATTGATTTTTGCTGCCGCTATAAGGTTGCGCTGCGGTGAGGGAGAGTGGACGGCTGATGCAGAAAAGGTGGCAACAGGGTCGGCATGATTTGTTTTCATGGTGACTTTTTTGTTGGGCGGGGCGAAGCTCTCCTATCCAGAGCAAACGCATTTGACTAGAAGTTAACCAACAGAGGAAATGCCCTTATTGACTGATATTATCGTTTATACGCATCAAAAATCATGACAACAAGCGTTCTTCGCATCCCCGCGCAACGCGTGCTATAATCCAAATCGTACCTCGTACCTCGTACATAGGCAGACCTTGTCTGCCGCCGTCGCACATCGTAAAATCGTACGTACAGGGCAACCGCATTTGAAATCCGGAGGCAGAATTAGATGTATAGAATTTAGTATCAATAGCTTATTAAATTATTG
>CANQJI010000020.1 GCA_947624205.1 uncultured Akkermansia sp.
CAAAGGTTAGGAAACCGCCGTATGCCATAAAAGGCACGTACGGTGGTGTGAGAGGGGGCGAAAGCCCCCTACTCGATCCTCTCAAGGGCTTTTCCTTAGCATACCAGCATTGAGTCCCCGCGGCGGTACACTCGTTCCATGGCGATGTAGCGCGTGCGCAGGAGCTCCGCCGAGCGATGCCCCATTTCCAGCTGAAGCTCGGCGTAGTTGCGGAAGGTGGCCAGGTGATGCGTGGCAAAGGTGTGCCGCAGAACATCCGGCTGCCAGTCGGTGAAGCCGGCTTCCCGGTGCAGGCGTGCCCAGAGACGCCGCCAGTTCGGCGGACAGATGCGTTCGTCCTCGGTGCGCCGGATGCGCTGCAGGATGCGTGCCAGGGGCGGGAAGATGGTGACGTGCCTCGCGCCGCCGGTCTTGCTGTGGTGCGGGGCGATGCAGATGACGCCGGCGTCGAGTCGTACATCGCTCCAGCTCAGGCGTTCCACCTCATTCGGGCGCACGCCGGCGTAGAGCATAATAGCTGTGACGGCGAGGCAGGCGCCGCCCTCGAACGTCTCGGCGGTGTGCACCAGTCGCCCGATTTCCTCTTTGTTCAGGATACTGATGCGCTTTTCTTCAATGCGTTCCGGCTCCACCTTCCGCACCGGGTTCTCTGCGCACCAGCCCCGCTTACACGCCGTGGAGAAGACTCCGCTGAGGATGAGTCTTGCCTTGTTCCGCTGCCGCGGTGTGTCAAATGCTTCTCGGATGTAGTCGCGGCATTCCTCGGCGGAGATGCTGCGCATGCGGCGATTTGCCAGTTTATTGCAGCGCTTCATGAACCGCTTCGTGATACCACGGAAGTCGCTCAACGTCCGTTTCCGTCGGTCTTTTCTCGCTTCCAGCGCTGCTTCCACGGCCCGGGCAAAGGTGACCGTCTTTTCGCGCCGTCGCAGTTCCTTCTCCCCTGCCGCGATGCACGCCATAGCGCGCTTCACGCGTCCCCTTCCTGCTTCCAGCGCGGCTTTCGCCACCAACGCCGCTTCCAGTACATCCACACCCGTCTGCCGCAGCACCTCTACCGCTGCCAGCTCCTTCGTTCTATCTGATTTTGTCTTCATAGTGATACGAATTCAGAATCCGTGTGCAAGAAAAATATGATACCCTAACTAAATTTACCAGCTCTACATTTAGAGAGCTTCTTGCGCAAGGAAAAGGTAGGCCGCAAAAGCAAATAAAATGCCTCATTTGTAGAAACAAACTAACTCATCATCAACGAAAGGAATCAAAGATGGTACGGATTCTGAATTCGGTAGACTGCGAGCTGAGCTTACAATTTAGCGAGTGGATAAGAGAAGACGAGTCATGAAAACGAAACGTTGGATTGCGGGATTTATCGTGTTGGCCTGCTTGGCACCATCGTATGGAATCATGGTTGAAGTGGAAGGGCGAGCTCCGGCGGATGAACCTATGGCGCGTTCGCAGGCTCTGGCAGATGCTCTGCGTGAGGCGGTGCGAACGGGCGCAGGCGTTGATTTGGTGAGTGAGTCGCAGACGAAAAATTTTACGATGGAGTTTGACCGCATGTTCTCGCGCGCCCGTGGGTATGTGAAGAGATATGAAGTTGTGTCCACCGGTACTTCGGGAGACGGTTTTTACGTGGTCAAGGTGAAGGCAGATGTGGGCGAGGGTATGCCGGACACGAATGATAAGCTCACCTTGCAGATGATGGCGCGTGAGCATCAGGCGCCGCGTGTCGCCATCAGCATTGATGAACAGATTGAGGAGGTAAAGAATGGTACATTGGCCTCTGATTGGTTGCGTAACCAAGCAACCGAATGCGGGTTGCGTGTGGTAGAACTTGAGAGAACTCAGGGCGAAGGCGGCATGATGGCAAAACGAGCACGGGCTCTCGGTCGTGGGCAAGAAGCTGCTCTTCGCGGGCAGGGCACGGTTTCCGGCTGCGACTACATCATTGAGGGCGCCGTTGTAGGCAGCAGCACAGGCGAGCAATCTTTCTACGGCAGCAAGCCCGGTAAAAAGTTTTCCCTCGGTCTTAACCTGAAGGTAGTGGATGCAGCTACGGGGGTGGTTATCTTGACGGAAAATGCGCCCTCGCGAGATATTCTCATCCGTCGGGTCACGTCCGATACGGCAGCTGCTCGAGAAGCTGTACGCCAGCTTATGGAGGGGAGCCCTCGCGTGGCAGATTCGGATGCCGGCATGAAACTCATCCGCCGCATTTTTGCCCACTGGGCGGCGGAGATGGATCTTGGCGCAGTCTGCAAACTGGAGTTCACTGGGATGGATCTTGCCACAGCTCAGAAACTCAAGGAGAGGCTATCCTCCGTGCAGAATGTGGGTTCCGTCTGGATTCGCAGTGTGGATCCTGCGGGGGTCACCGTGGTGGACTGCGAGGCGCGTCTGCAACCGCTGGAACTGGCAGCCATCATTGAATCATCCCTGCCGGGCTTCAAGCTCGACCGCTCGGAGAACCGTTACCTCTCTTTCCGTCCTTCGGACAAAACAGCAGCAAAGGAAGACGCCTCCTCTCCCGCGCTCCTCTACGGCGGCATTGGCGGCGGTGTCGTGTTGGCGCTTGCTGCTGCACTCTTTTTCCTGAAATCCAAACACTGAACAAGCACCTATATGAAACATTTATACGTCACTCCAATCATTGCAGCAACTGCCTTTCTCGTCACCTCGTGTGGTACCCAGATTCAAATGACTGAGGCAATGCCGGCGAAGCTCAACATGGCACGTGGATCCAGAGTGGCTATTGCCTACAAAGGATACCTTCCGGATAAGGTGGGCGATCAACTTTTGGCTTTGATGACGAAAGATGGCTACTATACCTTTGTCCCATGGAATGCCGATTACACGATTTCTATTCAAGACCACTATGGATCAATGTCCACACCCAGCCCATGCCGAGTGGATTTCTATGTACTGCAGGGAGACCGGGGGAACGTTCTGTATAGCGGTACGACATCCGATGGAGTGGTGGGAACATTTGGGAGTTTGGCAAAAGACATTTATGAGACATTTGCGCCTCATGAGAAAGAGTACAGTGTGAGGGTCAGTGTGGATAGCAAAAATCAACTCCTCAAACAAGCCGTTGAGCAGGCTCGTAAGAAAAACTATACGCTGGCGCGAGCCTTGGCGCTTGCTTCTTTGCAGCAGTTTCCCAAGGCCCCGGAGACGTATTTCCTATTGGCTATGACAGAGCGTGCTGATTCCAATTTTGCGAAGTCCAATGCTTACCTCAAGAAGGCACTGGAGTTAAAACCGGGAAAGGGCAAGTACAAAGCCGCTCTTCATAAGAACGAGGTCATTCAGACAAACGAAGCCAATGTTATTAAACAGCTTTCCAACTAAACACCATTTATGAAGAAATTATCTCTAAAAACAATTGGGACGTGTGTACTTTCTCTTTCTCTGCTTTGTCTCATGGCGTCGTGCGGAACGCAAATTCAGATGACGGAGGCCATTCCAGCAAAGGTCAACTTCGGAAGAGATACTACCATGTACATCGGAAGCATCAACAGCTTAGATTCCAGAATTGCCGGGGAGATAGGAAGAAAATTGACTGAAGATGGATACTATAAACTTCCTATGCAAAGAATTTCCGACAGAGAGGCATATATGACAATCTCTGGTACAAAGCTCGTACCTAAAGAATCAAATTATTTCCAGTTGAAAACACACGTAAGCATATATGCCGGCGGTCAAAACCTATATCAACGCAGTTTTTTACGCGGCAAATTACTTAAAAATGAGAAACTAGATTTTGACATCGATGAAATATCAACGGATGTGGTGCACGATATCAGTCCCCACGAGAAAGATCTGTACGTCCGCGTTCGTGGCTCAAAGGAGAATCCCAGTGTAGAATTGGGGGCAAAGGCCTGCAAGGCGGGCAATTGGGCACAAGGAGAAGCGTACGCAAAGCAAGCTCTCCAGCAGAAACCCGATGATCCTGAAGCCTTGTTCCTCATGGGGGTCATCGAGCGTAAAAAAATGAATTATGCTCAGTCCACCGCCTATTTTACGAGAGCCCTTGCTGTAAAACCATCGGGGAAATACCGTAAAGCCATTTCGAAAAACAAAGTCATGGAGCAAAATGACAAGTACACGATGCAGCAACTCGCTGGTGAATAATCTTTCCAACTAACCTGACAACTATGAAAATTACACCCATATTCTATGCACTGGCCGGGCTATCGCTGCTCGGAACGACCACGGCAACGGCAGCTCCGAAGCCGGTGATTAAGGCGGCAGCTGAGAACAAACTGCCGGAGATTTGGCAAAAAGTGCCGGCGGCGCAGAGACTCTCTCTCGTGCGCGCAGCGGAGATGGATGCCCTGCGCATCCTGGCGGAGCGCATTGCCGGGCTTTCGCTCGATGGGGAAAGCACTGTGCAGGATCTCGCTGCCACGAGTGATACGGTACGCGGTGAACTGGCAGCTGTGCTGAGCGGCGTGAAAACCACAGAAGGACCGACCTACCACGAGGACGGTCGCGTGGAAGTGGTGCGCGCCGTGAAGATTAACCAGCTCGTCCGCACAATCACCGAGAAAAAAGGCGGTGATACGAAAGTGACCCTCGATAATCAGCAAGATACGCTGGATGCGCTGGGTAATGCCGCCATCCCCGGTTCCCTTGGACAAAAGCGCATTCTCGCCAAGCGTGCGGCGGAGATGGATGTGTATCGTCGTCTCGCAGAACGCGTAGCGGGTGTTCAGATTGTCGGCGAGACCACGTTGAAAGATTTTGTGGCGAGCGATGACAAGCTGCGCGCCTCTTTCAGCCACACGATCAAGTCGGCGGAGATTACTTCCATCGCTTTTAATGATGACGGCACAGCTTCCGTGCAGGCCACTCTGAAAATCGGCCCGTTGGTGCGTACGATAGTGAAGCAGAAGTCGGCGCAGGGGAATGTGCTGAAGGTGGAAGAAAAAACGGAACAGATGAAGATCATCGAGACCGGTAATGGCGCCCCCACAGAAGAGGGTGCCGATGGCTCGTCCACTCCTTCTTCCAAGGAAGTGGATACGGTGATTTCCTCAGTTCTGACCGTGTCCCCTGCCGTGGAGTAAAACGAGATGATAAATACGATGAGAACTTCTTATCTCTTTTTCTGCGGAATAGTCCTTGCGACGCTTGCCGCTTGCAGCAGTGACAAGGCTGAGGCTTCCAAGGCTCCGACAACCGCTCCCGCCGTCGCTCCTCCTGCAGCTTCTGCTGTGAAATCTGCCGCGAAAGCCCCTGTTCAAGCTGTCGTCAAGAAACAAACCACGACGGCAAGGTCTACCGCAAAAAAGGCCGTGAAAAAAGTGACCCCGAAGCCTGCCACTCCCGTCAAGGAAACGATTCGTCAGACGGAGGAGGTCATTGGCACGCAAACGATTGTCAGTTGATTGAACCCCTATGAAACTCTCTCTCCTTTTCCCGCTCTTCCTCGCCTGTGCCTCTGTGGTGCAGGCGGGGGAAGATCCTTTCGCTAAATTGGCGTCCTCCCTCGTGGAACAGCTGCCGCAGAAGGATAAGCCCATCAACCTCGGCGTAGGCAACTTTGTGTACGGCGATACGCAGATGATGTCACCGCTTTCCACCACCATCCGCGAGGAGTTGGAAATCGCTCTGCCCAAGTCGCACAAGGTGCAGATTATCACCCGCTCCGGATTGGATGAGCTGGAGACGGAGGGAGAGTTCCAGGCAACGGATCTCGTGGAACCCGGCACGGCGGTGTCCAAGGTGGCCGTGCAGGGAGTGGAAGGCATCGTTCGCGGTCGCTTCACCTCGGATGGTTCTACGGTGACTCTTTACACGGAGATCGCCTGGCTGGAGAGCGGACGCATTACCAAGGACAAGGTGACGTGGCGTATCAATGAGGTAGCCGCTCGCGTTTGGCCGAACAAGTCTGCTTCTGAAGCTGCCGAGCGTGTGATGCCGCAGAACTTTGAGCAGTCCAAACAGGGAATTGCCGAGGTGGAAGCCGGCGCCGAGGAGGTGACGAACAATGCCAAACTCCTGAATGTGAAGCAGGAGATTCCTCTGCAGCTGCGCACGGTGGATGGTGAGCGCGTATACCAAGAGGGGGACACCGTTGCGTTCCGTGTGAAGGCAGGGGAGACTTGCCACATCGTGGTGATTTGCCACCAGAGCGATGGCACCTCCGTTGTACTCTTCCCCAATCAATTCCACAAGGACACGTTGATTGAGGGCGACAAGTGGGTGGACATCCCCGGTACGCTCAAGTCCGGTTTCGAAATCGAAATCGGTGAACCTTTCGGTTCGGATGTCGTTCAAGTCATTGCCTGCACCAATGAGAACGCCCTCCACAAAGAAATCAAAGACCTCGCCGCTGCCACCACGAAGGATGACCCCTATCCCGTGATGACGCGCGGCATGAGCATCAAAAAAGCCAAAGCCGCTTCCAAAGCCGATCTTTCCAACCAAACTAAATGGGGAGAGAAACACATCATCGTGAGTACCTTCCCCAAGGAATAAAGACTTCGCGTGTGCCAGTCGTACACACGAATACAAACAAAAAAAACATATATGTATATGCAAAACCCAATAAAAGAAGACTCTGTCTTACTAGTGTATCAGGAAACAGACATTATAAACAAATCACTAAATAAGAATGATCGAGTAAGGTTACCGATTACCGATAGTAGCTCCGCTTGCAAGCTCAATAAGAAGCGCTTGATGTCAATTGTTGACTAGGGTGTAGAGGGTGTTATTATCACATCTAATGCCTTAAATGCAAATAATGAATTAAGTAAAAAGGTGTAATGACTACTTCAAAAATCAACATTGTGGTAAGATAGAGCTAGAATTAACATTTTTATTAAAACTTATGAATAAGAACTCTCTTTATGAATTAATATTAAAAGAGCGTGAGGCAATGCAGGGTTTAGCCATAAATGGAATACTGGTTTGTTTTTCCCTAAAAGAAGTTCAAGCGCTTGATGATTATGATGACCCATTTGTAAAACAGAAAATAAAGCAAATTCGAGAATATATAGAAAAGGCGTCACGGCAAAATTCATTCGAAAATTGGAAAACGGCCTATTCTTCCTACAGCGAAATATGCACCTATTTAAGTTTCAAAGAGAAAGGAATAAACATTGAAAGAGTCTCGGAAAACAAAAAAGAAAAAACACCTGATTTCCAAGTAAAGATACGAGATGAGGAAAAATCAACTGAGCAAGAAGGATGCATCAATATCGAGGTCAAGAAACTTGATTGGGCTCAAGGAGGAATAAATCTAAAATCTTTGCAGGATAAATCCTATGAGATTTATAAACGTGCGGATGAAGAGAGAGCAAAACTTCGGCATTCGTACATCTGTACTGAAATTGAAGTAATTCCTCTTGAAAATAAGGAGAAGAGTCCTAAGGCGACCGAAGAAATTGATGTTATTATCAAGAAAATAAGCCAAAATGAGAAATCTGAACAACTTCAATGGGGAAATCCTCAAGATGCAATTCTCGTAGTCGATATCTCTTTGCTATATGATTATATGGATATGCGGGAATGTTTGCCTGCTTTCACGTGGAGAGAATCAAAGGTGAGCGGCAGATTGTGGGCGATCGCTTTTGGCAAAGAAGGCGATGACCTTTTTGATCATCCCGAGTTTGAGGGTGCAGAGAATATTGTTAAAAAACAAGAATTTGATGGGATTCTGCAGCAATTCGATTATGTAGGAGGGTTGGTTTTCCGGGTTCAAGGGCATGATGAAAGAGCAAAATTTTATGGCTTTTACAGGGATGAGAAAGAAAATCCTTCCACCGCCAACATACTACGACAACTGTGCGATTATGTAAATGACAGACACAATTTTTTGGGACGTAAGTTATACAAAAGAGAAAATTAGCTATTACTTTGGGAGAAAATAGAAATATTTAAGAGATGTTGGATCATGCTTTTGTTAAGAAACATATTAAACTTCATGGAGTTTCGATATGATGGCGATATCCTTCTAAAATCCGAGTTCACCCTCTTAACTAACGAAACAGGAAAAGGGAAATACATCATCGTGAGTACCTTCCCCAAAGAATAAAGACTTCGCGTGCGCCAGTCACACACGAATACAAACAAAACAAAAAAACACATATATGTATACGCAAAACCCAATAGAAATTAAGTGTCCCGTTGTTACAAATAGCGGAATCATCAAGGATACGGACGTTGTTAACATTCCTTCGGACACAGAATACGAAGAAAAACCATTGAATGATGAACTCGTTCTGGTAAATTTCATTTTATCAGAATCGATTACCATTTCAATTGTATTCAATCAAACGATGCTTAAGCAGTTGAAAGCCCTGCCCACTAGCATAGATGGACCAATCGTTGTTTCAGCAACGCTGACCCATGAGCAAGAGAAAAAGGCAGTCTCTCTTCTCAGAGATCTTAAATAAGAAATGTTGGGCGGTGCTGGGGTCGAGTTTAATTACTCCCCAGCGCCGCTATGTTGTAAGTTGTATCTATAATGCCTTAATTTAAGAAGTGTAAACTAATTTTTTTCTAAATCTTCGTGGATTTATATGAGACCCCTAATTGTACATTCTTTCACCCTTATACGGCATTTTTCGCCCATGTTCATGTTCTGCGTACGAATGGTCGATTTAATACAAGAAGCTCACAGTCGGTACGGCAGATAGCCGTCCAAACAACAGTTTACAAGATACTTCGTTCAGCAAATAAATAAATCTGAAACTTTACCACATACAACCATGAAAATAAACTACACGATTAAAATCGGAAGTGTTGCCTTGGCAACGCTATTAACAGGGATCATGAGCTCCTGTGCTTCGCACAAAACAAGTGCTGTTACGCCTATTAACTTGCCCAAAATTCAGCACACGTTAGCCGCACCGAAGTCTCTCGAAGGGGCATGGATCAGGTTGAGAGCGCATTTTTCGGAAGGAGGAACAATAACAAACTGGTGGTATATAAAGAATGGGAAAGCATACCAATACGTGGACTCACCTACCTCTGCCGGGAGAGAAATGGTAAATGGTCACCCTGTTTCTCCAACAAGTTTTGATGGTCCCGAAGAGTATCAAGATAACCTCGGACGTTGGCACGGTTTTGCCTCCTATACGTACGTCCCTTCTGGGGCAACGGCAAAATTGTGTATCAAAAACTTTGGACGTCCTGAAACAATTTTATGCCGTTCTGTATCAATAGAACTAACAAGAATAGGAACATATTCTTATCCCACTGTAGATTCAGTTTCTAAAGAGCCTGCAGTAATCACGTTTAAGTCTGAAAATCAGGGCGTATACGAAGGATCACTGGAGGGATGTCTTTCTCCATCTGATGGTGTGTCTGCGGAGTCTGTACAGTATGCCGACTCTATCACCATATTCACGAAATAAGCAGTATCGAGTGAGGTAAGAAAGCAGATATGAAAATTACATTTCTTTTAACATGTGTAGTTTGCATGGGCTTGTGCATCTTTGATGCAGAGGCTCAAATTTCGCGTTTGGACAACCGATTTAAAATAAAACGCTCACAACCGGTGAGGCGGGTGGCGCCCCAAACGACGACAGCAGCCAGAAGAACGGCGCCGAGCAGTCGGTTTAATGAAAGACGACAGGACAGTAGCCAGACAGAATCAGGCTACATCACGTTTGAGGGACTTTATAACGACGAAATTATCCAACTGCCGAGATGGTTTTGGGAGGAGGTGAAGGATATCAATGAGCAGTTGAGGGAAAAACTTTCGCCAAGTGATTATCTTGAGATACTCAAAGAGGAGCGCGCTTTTTATGGCAAGTACGCTCGGAAAGATGCCTTCATGCGGGAGTTGAGAAGTTCATCTGGCTCCAATATGAAGGACATCCCTACTCTTCGGAAAAAACTTTACAAGATATACGAAAATCCACGAGACGCAAAAATATTTGATAGCCCTCACTTTGTGGAACTACCCAAGAAGGGCATCCTTTTTAATGAACATGTAAGTTACACAAATGATTATGTGAGATTTGCGGATGAAAATTATATTTTGACCACGGGCCCTGGAGCCCATTATGGCGCGATACTCAGTTTTTGGAATTCCAGGACAGGTAGAATTGTGGATAAGTTTTCTTTTCCCAGAGTAATTTGTGATGTCTTAGGAACCATCGCGAAAGGACGTCCAATATATTCAGTGGCTGAAGCACCGGTCGAGTGTCCCGGTGAACACTGGTGTGGATCATATGTCGTAACATACGCTATTGATCTTGCCTCGAGAAAATTCCAATCCTATGGATATACGTACGAAGAAAGAGATAAAAAAATTATAGCGCAGCCAAGAGGTGTTTTCCAGGAGTTGGGGGTACATTTTCTTCCCCCCATTTTCCACTATGGGTATGAGACTTATGAGGAACGGCCTCCTTATCCGTGGTATCTCACCCGCAATGAATGCCTGCAAGATTTAACGTTGACGCACCGCGGAAAAGGGCGTGAGCAATACCCGGCAAAGAAAGACACAACGACGTATGCGGACGATGATGTATTCTCTACATATGACGAGGGGGGGAATGGATATGAACTGGAATGGGGAACACTCGCGTATAGGAATTGGAATGAAGAGAAAAGCCAAGCTGTAACTCACACCAGAGAAAAAACAGCCCAGGCAATAATTGAAAAAGTAGAAAGTAAAAGGGATTGCGATAATTGGGTTGTAAGCAATCCCCAAGGCGATTATACTCTTTTTGCTGGTGGGGAATTCGGTCCGGGAACGAGTTTAATGCTCACGATGTATGGGATAAGCTCCCCAGAGGGATTATATTTGTTTCCACCACTTCAAACTAAATCCGGCCTGAGAGAGCAGTTGACGCCGAGTGGGAAATTGATGAGTTATAGAGATTGTCTTGAAGAGAATAAAAGTCGCAGGTTGGATTTACCAGGAGGTATTCGCGAAGAATTATTACTTGAATCTAATGAGATGGCTCTCCCGGTTATGAAGGTATACCCGGGCAGCATGGGGGACAACATAATCTTTTCCATTGGGATGGAAGGTTGTACGGATTGGAATGCCACATTGAATCTCATAACTCTGAACAAATTGAACCATGAGTACGAAATCATCAACAAATTACCCTACCGTAAATCCTATCTTTTGTCACCCCTATGGATGCCCGAACATCGTTGGTTTCTCAAGCCGGAGACTGATTTCTCTTACAGTATCGTTCATGTCGATGATTTCGGCGGCACGAGGAAGATTGCCGATTTTTATGTGGATAATGCGCAAGGGTACGCCATTGTCCTGCCAAATGGGCGCTACGTCGGCTCTCCGGGGTGTGAGAAGTTCTTGCAGTACGGCGATGGTGAGCGCGTCGTAGGGATGCTGGCGTTGGCTCCATGGCGGAATCGACCGGCAGAGGTTCTGGAAGCGCTGGGTGGGAATGCAGATGATATAGCCGCACTGAGGGAGACGACGAAGCGCTGGCTTCGCAAACAGGGCTTCGACCCGGACAATATGCCACAAGAACCTGCTCTCAAGGATTTTCCGGCAGTGGATGTGCACATGCCGAATCTCTTCAGCACGACGGATACGGCATGTTTTACGGTAACTGCCAAAGCTACGGCAAATGACATTGCCAAGGTGATTGTGCGTGTGGATGGCGTAGAAGTGCCTCAAGGTTGGAGCAGAGGGTTAGCCATTGCCGCTGGCGAGCAGAAAGAACTACCGGTGGAAGTACCGCTCGCGAGTGGGCAGAATTGGATTGAAGTCACGCCGGTGGACAGCAACGGCATATCCGGCGACACCTCTCGGTTCCGCACGATTTACAAGGGGAACTACCCCTCCGATTTATTTATTGTCACTCTCGGCGTTTCGGATTATGACGATCCCGACTTGAAATTGCAATACGCCGCCAAGGATGCAAGGGATATTGCGGCTGCCTTTGAGAAATATGGAACGGGACGCAAACATCTTCTCGTCCTCACTGACAAAGAAGTCAAGGACAAGAGCGTGCTTGAGAAGGTAAAGATATTCCTATCGGCAGCATCGTTGGAAGATCGGATTGTATTTTACGTGGCAGGACACGGTATGCTGGATGATCAACTGAACTACTACTACGCTCCGGCAGGCTTCAACATTGATCGGGTAGGTGAAACGGGGATACCCATGGATGATTTGCTCGCGTGCATCCAAAGTAGCAAGGCGCGCAAGAGACTGCTTCTGCTTGATACCTGCCACTCCGGAGTGCTTGGGGAAGAAGGGGAAGAAAAACTGGCGATGAGTGGTGTGCAGCTGCCGCACGGCGTGCGGGCGATTCAGCATCGCGGCATGAAAGTGAGAAAGGCCACCGGCGCTCTCAACACGAGACAGAAGAAACGCTACATCGAGGACCTGTTCTCACGCGGCGACACTCAACGCGGCATCAACATCATAGCCGGCTCTGCGGGGGCAGAGTACGCCTTGGAATCCGGTGCATGGAAGAATGGGGTGTTTACGGCATCCGTCATCCAGGCGCTGAGCGGGGCAGGAACGACCAAGGATGCGAATAGCGATGGGTACTTCTCGGTAGCAGAAGTGCTGAAGAGCGTGATTCAATCCGTCAATAAACAAACGGGGGGACAGCAGAAGCCCAGTGTTGTGGCAGCGGAGGCTCCGGAAAGTATGGTTTTAGTAGAAGGTGTTGGTTTTGTATCTATCAAAGACAGAATAGAGAAATCCGATTGGAAAGGAGTGGAGGAGTTGATCGGTCGCGGAATGAGAGCGTATGACGATGCAGAGGCATCTGATATTGTGAAACTGGCGATCGAACATAAAGCGCCTGTTGAGATGCTTAGGAAATTGATTACTCATGGTTGGTCGGAAAAGGTTTCTTACCTTTGGTCTTTTAGAGATGCCTTGGAGAGCGATGCCTACAGGGAGCAAAAGGAAACAGTGGCTCAAATATTTTTGGAAAAGGGTGTCAAACTGAAGGGATTCACGGAAGACGCACTAAACGGAAGTCCGGAGTTGGTGGAGATGCTGCTGTCCCATGGAACGGATGTAAATGAACAACTTGTGTTCGCTCCCAAAGAACTGGATAGTCTCATCAAGCCTGTTCGCATTAGTCGTGTTATGAAGGGTAGCCCCCTCTGGAGCACTTTGAGTCGTTTTCCCAGTAGTGTCTCACCACTTTATTTGACGACTTTTCAATATTGTAAAGCCATTAATAATTCTCAAAGAAGTCGGGAATTGGAGAAAATACGCATCCTTTTGGAAAATGGGGCTGATCCCAATATTTACGATGGTTATTGCCCCAATTCTTCATTCATTTCAGGAGCCAAGACAACACCGCTCTATTTTCTGTGCCGTTTAGCAGATATTTCTTTCAGCGATGCTCTGCCTGTCATTAAATTGCTGATACAGCACGGGGCGGATATCCACTTTGCAGACAAAAACGGAAGACAACCGATGGATTCATGGGATCCCAATTACAAAGTGCTGGAGAAGCTTGCTGCGGCAGCGAAAGCCGGGGAGTCATTGGATGGCATGGACTTGACTGTCACTAACACAAATAGTTCTTCATATTCCCCTGCGGGGCAGACCCACACGGACCTTCAACCAATGATTGACCGGATGCGCGCGTTGCGTTGTCGCGAGGCTACGTCGGCGCTTTATCAAAGGCGTCTGCTGACTCTGCTGCCGATGATTCGGGATGGAGCAGATGTGGATATTACCCTGCCGGAAACAAAGGGGAACACGGCTCTGCATTATTCCTGCGCCATTGGCAGCTGGAGCATCACGCAGTGGCTCGTGGAGCATGGGGCGAATGTGAATGCTGTGACGGATAAGGGAGCGACGCCGCTGGATTGCGTGGGTGATGACAATGCCCAGCGCATCCGAGCCTTGCTGATTTCACGTGGAGCGAGAAGAAACAAATGATTAGATTCTTTACAGCATTTTGTATAGTTTGTTCTGTGCTCGCGTTTATGCCCGCTTGCGCTGGCGAACTGGTAGTGCTGGATATCGGGCATTCGACGGCAGATGCGGGGGCGGTGTCGCCGGATGGACGGGTGAGTGAATGCCTGTTCTGGTATCGGTACGTGGGTGAGATCAAGCGCGAGATTGAAGCTGCGGGACATCGCTGCGTGGTGTGCAATCGCGGCTACGCCCCGAAGAAGGAGCCGCTGGCTACGCTCGCGAAGGAAGCGGGAGTGGTGCAGTTGAACAAGCCGGATAAGGGAGGCGTGCGGTATCCCTCCAAGCATTTTCCTGACCGCATCGGCGCGGGCATGGTGAGCGCGGACTATGGCATTGAGAGGAAGCCCGCGTGCATGATCTTCCTGCACCTCAACAGCGTGGGGAACGGGTGGCAGAAAGGACATATCCCCGGGCTGGTCATTTACAACCGTCGCCATGGTCAGGCGTTGGGAGAATGCCTGCGCCATGCCTTTGAGACGGAACTGTACGACACTCGAACGGGAGGAATGCCGCAGGGAGGCAAAGGTTGCCGCGCCATCACGAGATTCAGGAAAGAAGAAACCGCCGCGGGGTGGCTGAATGCGTTGGATGACGCCGGTATTCCCGCCGCTGTGACCGAGGCCATCTACGTGAGCGATCGGGCACATGTGGACTATATCTCTACTCCTGTCGGAGCCCGCCGCGCCGCGCATGCCGTTGCCCGAGGCATTCTCACATGGCTTTCCACGCGCTGATTTTCTGCCGTGAAATCTAACTTTTCGCTTTACTCTCTCCCAGCTGCGGTGTATGATACCGAGCGCTATGAGTGCAGAAAAACTGGAAGAAGAAAAGAAGGAGGAAGGCGAAGCAAAGATTGAACGTCTGCTCCTTGTTGGGAATAGTCCGAATTTGGTGGACGGGCAAAACCGTAGTTGTGAATGGGGAAGACTTTTAGAGGATCTTGAAAAAAAGATAAAACCATACGTGAAGGAAATTGAGAAAGGAGGGAATTTTCCTAGGAGGATGGAAATAATAAGACAATATGCTAAGAAACCAGGATTTGAAGAAGTTAATCAAGCTCTTAATACTTGGTATAAAAGAATTTCGGATATGTTGCCTTCTTCTGTACACAGGATGTTGGGAGCCATGTCAAGATATTTCCAATATTGCTTAACAACTAATTATGATTATACGATAGAAAAAGTATTCAAAATACAGAAGAAAAGGAGCAAAGGAGGAAAGAAAGCAAATGTAGCAATAAATCCCCCTGGTAAAAATGGGAGTCCGAGTGTAACTCATATTCACGGTGTCGCGAACGACCCCGAAAGTATCATTATGAGTATGGAGGAATATGAAGAAGGTTTAAAACTTTTAAAAAATGTAAATGAATCATGGGTGGACTGTTTTAAAAATTGCGAAATACATATATGCGGAATCAGTCTGGGAGAAGAAGAAAAGTTATTGTGGTATGCCTTAAATGAAAGAAAAAAATTCCTTGAAAAACAAAAGTATTTAGCCCACAAACGCCCGCATGGATATGCATATCTTTTCGAAAATAAGAGAAAAGAGGGAGAGGGGGACAAAATCAAGCAATTGAAAACTCTCCTGCGTAAGGTAGCTATCATCCCGATTATAATTCCTGTAGAGAATGATGATTATTTTACGGCATGGAAAACACTCATCGGAGAAATGATTTTAAATATCGTAGGGGCAAATTCTCAAAATGACCACGAAAACCTTCCCGAAGAAATCTTGCGCAAATTAGAGCTAGGAGGTGGCAGGATTGCGTCTAGAAATACCAATATGTCTACTGCTTTTGCTACAAGTTATAAAGATCCTGAATTATGTCAGTTAACATTAAGTAAAAGGAAGAGGCAGGTTATTGAGAAATCAGGGAATTGGCTGATTTATTGTAGAGTATTTGAGGAGCGATATTATTATTGTATTGATTGGAAAAGAATATGCAAAAGTTATAAAAACGAGGAACGATGGAACTTTTTTATTAACTATAATACGGGTATTTTGTATAAATTATCAAGGGATGGAATCAGCCTTCGAAAGTATAGACAAACACAGCAATGTAAATGCTTTCATGAGTTCATTACAATGTTTTATCAATCTCCGGAAAAAGCCAAAGCTGAAACCTAGCTTAATAACAGGCGTTTAGAATGCAATTGATACGATTTTTAAAAACATTCCAACAAATAATCAATAGAGATATGAAGATTAAAACCATATTATGCTCAATATTGTTAATTGTGGTACTCTTACTGATATTGGCAATAGTATTTAACTGGTGGAAGATTTGGGAGCAAATACTATCGTTGTCTTCTCCTCTCACTGCTCCTCAATATACTGCGATGAATATTTTCTTTACAGCCATGGCTTTTTTCGCTGTTTTGTGTACATTCCTGTCCCAATGTCGGCAAACCTCTATAGTGAAGAGGCAAGTGCAAAAAAGTGATGTTCAAAATTTCAAAAATCAAATATACGACATGATTACAAGGATGGTCCAACAACGGAACTCCCTACAACAACAACAATGTCAGGTAACTAGTTCAAATTATAGTGGTCCTATAATTCCTCTTCCTCCTTTATCAGGGGAAGCGGTGAGTTTGTCATTACTGGGACAATTGTCATCATCTCTCCAATCATATGCAGAACTATTAAGAAAAGAAAATATTGAGAAGGCGGAAGAATCGGCTCGTGCCTCGTATTTTCATGTCATGGAATCTTATGTCTCTATATCAGCAATGTTTTTCTTTACCGCAAAGACAATTATTGACTCGTCTCTGTTAAATGGGAGTGAAAAAACAGAAATCATCAGGTATTCTTTCTATTGTTTATCAAAGCCGGACAATCAACTTTTGCGAATTATGCTGTCTCATAGCGATTATAAGAGTACGTTTGCAAAATTAGATTACACAAGAAAGACTTTTGGACATGAACAAGTTGTGCAAATTCTCTCCTCATTGATCGAGAGATTTGAGGATGCAGAACAAATAGCTGAATCTTATTTTAAAAATATAGTTTTGAAAGAGTGACACCATGGGAGGTGAAAAGTTAATGGACGGATAGTTAATGGGGGAAAAAGAAGAATCGGGTGTATGGAAGAATGGCGTATTCTCGTCCACGATCATCCAAGCCTTGCAGGATCCGAATGCGGATGCCAACAAGGACGGCAAACTCAACGTCGAGGAGTTGCAACATTACGTGACGAGCAAGGTTGCGGAACAGACCAATGGAGAACAGAAACCAAGCTCCGTAGCTTCAGAGAATGGGTATGGATTTATTCTTTGAGGGAAAAACATTGAACGTGCTTCTATTACAAAATCTGATACTAATTACTAAACTCGTACATAAATACGAAAATGACTAAGAAAGATAATAATTTAAAACAAGCACCATGTAGCAATTGCAGCAAAGCAATATGTGAAAAGGAGAACCAACCTGCTCAGAAGAGTATCGAACGTTTGCTCCTTGTGGGGAATAGTCCGAATCTGGTGGAGCGACAGAATGGTAGAGTAGCATGGGATAGGCTGATGCATACTCTGGAGGAAAGCTGTCTCGATTATGTCCCCATGGATAATGTTGCAAAAAGTTTTCCACTAAATTTATATTTATGACGAAACCAAACAAAAAACAAGTTGGCGCAGAGGGAAAGCTCTGCAATCTGGAGGAAATTAGTATCCTCAATGGGGAAACTCTTCGGAGATACTGGGGAGATGAGGTGCGTGCACTGAAGGATAAAATCAAGGCGTTTGAATACCTGATACCGAAGTCAAAGTCATCGAAGGATGGTCAGAAAAAAAAGAAGAGCGGATCGGATCACAATCTGAAAGACGGGGAGTATGTAGAATCGTTGCTGCGGGAGACACTCCAAAAATATCTTCCGAAACGGCTGGAGGCGCTTTCCGGCTTTATTGTAAGACCGGCAGTTAAGACAGGAAAGGCAGGTCGTGCTCGTAAAGGAAAAGAGGATGAGCATTCCACGCAACTTGATATCATCGTTTACGACAGTTTGAACTTTCCGATTCTTCACCAAGCGGAAGGTACTTCCATTGTTGTTCCCGAGGGTGTGGTCGGTATCATTTCAGTAAAAAAGAGTCTGGAATATGGCTATATTCAAGACGAAATTGAGAAGTTAAGGACTGCTGCAACATTGTGCCGAAGCTCACAGGGAAAAGTACGGGGACCTTTTCTCGCTTTAATAGGTACGCTGCCTTCCAAAAGTTGGCCCTGCTCGTTGGAATCACGTCGAAAGGCGATACAATCAGCATATCAAAAAAAAGAAGTCAAGAAAGATCTCTATTTTGATGATGTGGTGGGATATGTAGGTGTTCTGGATAAGTGGGGAATATTTAAGACAAGACCTGAAGGAACAAATCCCCATGAAGCAAAATACATAGCCTTAGAATTCGAAGCAGATGAGGCTCACCTCGGACTGCAATTTTTACTTAGTGGTATCTTCAGTGTCCTCTATGATGAGTCCAGAAACACGATCAATAGACCGGGGTTCACTGCATTTTCTTCCAAAGTCTCATTGGATAATTTCAAAATCGAAGTTAAAGGGATCAGGCAGAAACGGCATCAGACATCCACGGAAAAATAGTTTCATATGGAAACATACAAGCCTCATTCAAATACAAATCACACAATAAAAACATGTTTATTATTCGCGTTACTGTGCGTTCTTCCGTTGCATGCTGCGTTGCTGGGGGATGCGATTGATGCCTCGAAAGGAGCCGCAGTGCAGGAGCAAACGCTGGGGACAACGGGAGGTAAGCCACGTGCAGTGCACGGTGCTGGAAGCGTCCCTTTGTTTCGTATTTAGTCTTGCTGGATGCCATGGGGATGTTAACCTCAATTTCGATCGAGCAACTGTAGTGGAGAATGAATTTATGAGGAAGGGTATCGCAGACAACTCATTAGATGCTGAGCATTAACTGAAAAATCGATGAGCCAAACCAACGAAATCTTTATCTCCCGGTGAGGTGCCGGGGGATAATTCAAACACAAAATAAAACCCAATAAAATACATACACCATGAAAAATACAATCCTGATTTCAGCTCTCTCGGCAACACTGGCGCTGAGCAGCTGCACTTTCGTCTCGCAAATAGCGAATCCACTGCCTCCTAAGGGCTATATCGCCACGACAGGCGAACTCAGCGTTGATCGCAATGACTGCCGCGTCATTTGCGCGCAGGCGATGGGCGAATCCAAAGGATTCAGTCTGTTTGGCGTGATACCGATCAAGCAACCCTCTGAGACCGTGGCGGTGAAGAATATGTATGATGCTGCGCAGAGACGCGGCGCTAAAATCGAAGGAGAAAGCGCCTATTTCGCTAACCGTGCCGTTGAACGCAGCGCCAACTACTACGTGCTTTGGAGCCGTCCGACCATCAAGGCAAGCGGCGATTTGGTGCAGTACCTCCCGGGGGCAAAACCCAAGCAAGGCAACTAAAGCGGAAACTTATAACCAGCGAGGCGGCGGGGATGGGGGATCATCTCCGCCGCTTCTTGGTCTCTCTGTCTCATTATTTCATCCTTCCTCTTGCACATCGGGCGTGAAGGTTTCTTATATCGTCGGGGACGCTGCAGAATCCCGGTACATCTCAGGGCCTTGGTAACCCGGGGCAAACGCATTAGGAAATGCGTTTGCCCTTGTACGATTTTCGATGTGCGATTTGAGAAATTCCCGCGCTTGCGCGCGAATTTGGCGAACGAGAGGGGGCTTGAGTCCATCGCCTGATTTATGAGGCGCATAAACGATCATATCAGTTCATAAGATCATTTTCTCTGTTGATTTCCTTCTCTCAAATGCGGTTGCCCTGTGGGTTGTCTTAGGGCAAACGCATTTGACGAGAAGTTAACCAACAAGGGGATGCCCTTATTGACTGAAATTACCGCCTATACGCATCAAAAATCATGACAACAAGAGGTCATCATGATGATACCTCTAAAGGGATCTCAGTATACATTAATGATCCGAAAAAATCTGCGCAACGCGCACATTATTAATAAATCGTACATCCAACATCGTACGTCGTACATAGGCAACCGCATTTTCTAATGCGGTTGCCCTGTGGGTTGTCTCCGCAATCTTGACGAGGAGGGTTGGTTAGTTTAGCATGGAAGACGTGAGTTGTCGTCAGCAAAGTTCGCAGAGTATCTATGCGGCGATTGATTTAAAGTCTTTCTACGCCTCGGTGGAGTGTGTGGAACGGGGGCTTGATGCGTTGACAACTCATTTGGTAGTGGCGGATTTGTCGCGCACTGAAAAAACGATTTGCCTGGCGGTTTCGCCGGCTCTGAAGAACTATGGCATTCCCGGGAGAGCGCGACTTTTTGAAGTCGTACAGAGGGTGAAGGAGGTGAATCGCGAGCGGGAGGCTCGCATTCGCGGATCTTTCAAGGGCAAGAGCACGGACGCTGTCGAGTTGAGACGATATCCGGATTATGCGCTCGACTACATTGTGGCTCCGCCTCGGATGCGCCTCTACATCGATTACAGCGCGCGGGTGCAGGCGGTGTATCTTGATTTTATCGCCCCGGAGGATATTCATGTCTATTCCGTGGATGAAGTTTTTATGGATCTCACCCAGTACCTTCGACTGTACAAGACCAGTGCGAGGGAGCTGGTCTCTCGTATGGTGCAGCAGGTAAAGATTCGCACGGGAATCACTGCCACGGCAGGCATTGGTACAAATCTTTTCCTGGCGAAGGTGGCAATGGATATCGAGGCAAAGCATGAAGAACCGGATGCTGCCGGGGTACGCGTCGCCCAGCTGGATGAAATGGGATTCCGGCGTCGTCTTTGGTGTCATACGCCGATTACTGATTTTTGGCGTGTCGGCAGGGGTACGGCGCAGAAACTGCGAGCGCACGGCATGGAGACAATGGGGGATGTGGCTCGGCGATCTGTTCGTGATGCGGAGAGTCTTTACCGTCTTTTCGGGGTGAATGCCGAACTGCTTATTGACCACGCCTGGGGGGTGGAACCTTGCTCCATTGCGGATATTCGCGCGTATCGTCCTGACACTCACAGTCTGAGCAACGGGCAAGTGCTAAGCACCCCCTACGCGGTAGATAAAGCGCGACTCGTGGTGCGAGAGATGGCGGATTCCCTGGCATTGGAACTTGTGGAGAAAGAGCTCGTCACTCCGCGTATTTCCCTCTCTGTGGGCTACGATGTGGAAAACGTGAAAACAAGGGGAGCTTCCTCCTCTTATCGGGGGCCCATCCACGTGGATCGATACGGACGCGCCGTGCCGAAAGCGGCGCATGGTACGCAGAGGCTCGCTCGTTCCACAAATTCTGCAGCCATTCTTCGCAAAACCTTCTGCGGGATTTTTGACCAGATTGTCAACCCGTCCCTGACCGTGCGTCGTCTCACCGTCGTGGCGGAGGAAGTGTACGGGAAGAATGAGAAGGAACTGTTTCAACTTGAGCTCTTTGATACATCTGAGGGGGCTATGCAGGCATCCGATGACGACCTCGCACGGGAAGAGAAATTGCAACATACTGTGCTGGAGATCAAAAAGCGCTTTGGCAAGAATGCTATTCTGCGCGGATTCAACATGGAAGAGGGAGCGACAGCACGCTCCCGCAACAATCAGATTGGGGGGCACAAGGCATGAACGACGGGGATGCAGAAAAAGTGTATGCGGATATTATCAATCTGCCGCCGTATCGTTCCGACAGACATGCGCCGATGCCCCTGCGTGAACGAGCTGCGCAATTTTCTTCGTTTGCTGCCTTGCATGGGCACAATCAGGCCATCGACGAAGCCACGCAGGAGTCTATTCGTCTCTCCGATGCTCGAGATGCCGTGGTTGATGAATCCTGATGTGTGGAACTCGCCGGGTGTGTATGCCTGCAAAGCGCGAGGGGTGATGCTCGTGCCGGTGTGGCGTATGTTCAGAGATCATCCCAGGGCGTGGAGCGGCAGGAACCGTACAGGGGATGAGCATAAAACCGGTGAGAAAGAAGCCACGGGGAGATGCAACCGGTGAGGAAGCGCCTCCGTTGTCCATCGCGTTCAAACGCCGGTAACTCTGCAGCCGGCGGCGGGAGAGGAGCGTCTTCCGGGAAGGGCGGGAGCTTTGGCGCAGCGTCACGGCAGGAAGAGCAGATACCGCATGCATGTGGGAGAGGCGTGCCGGTGAGGTAGGATTCCAGCGAGCTATTCAGGCAGGAAGGGGAGCATAGCATCTCCTCCAGCATTTCCAGACGGCGGAGATCCTGCTGCGTGCGCTGCACGTAGAACTCTTGAAGCTCTTCTGCCGCGTCGCGGGCGCAGAGGGGGGTATCTCCCGGGCAGATAACCAGGGCTCGTCTCTGGAGCTGAAGCTCCCATTCTCCGGAGGCAGAGCATTCCTCCAGCTGTTCCAGAGCTTCTGCGCAGGAGCACGCCCACGCCGCGGCCGCCTCTTCCACTTCTCCCTTGCGATGCTCATGCAGCCATTGCAGACGCTCTTTTTCCTCCGGTTCTCGCCCGGACAGGATTGAGGCCAATGGAAAGAGAGGACGCAGTTTGTAAAATTTAAAGCACTCCGAAAGGACTCGAGTCGCTCTTTTTTCGACAAGAAAATCCAGGATACGCCGCGGCACATCTTCCGCAATGTCGCATTGTGAGCTCAATTCCCGTAACGAAACAATTTTCTCTGACGCCGGCAGCAGACAGCGCACACATCGCAGCACTCCTTCAGCATCCGGCTCGGACGCCCGAATACGATTACGCGCTTCCACGCGATCGCTCCCGACGAGCAGCACAAGAGATTCCGCCGGCAGACCATCCCGACCTGCGCGACCGGATTCCTGCAGATACGCTTCCGGGGAGGAGGGCATATTTACATGCACCACAGAGCGTACATCCGCCTTGTCTACTCCCATGCCGAAAGCGATTGTCGCCACCAGAATTTCCGTTTGGTTTCGCAGAAAATTCTGCTGGATGAGTTCACGATTTGCCGGTGGCATTCCGGCGTGGTAGCACTCCGCTCGCAAGCCCGCCTGCGTGAGCTGTTCCGTCAGCTGCTCCGCGCCCTTCCGGGTGCGGGTATATACGATGGCCGGGCGGTGTTTCGGTGCACTCAGGTACATCCCCGCGCTTGCAGCAGCATCCTGCGACACTCTTACGAGGCGGTGAATATTGCTACGGTACGGAGAAACGGAAACCACATAATCCTCTGCGATGTTGAAAACCCTGCAAAGATCCTGCTGTACGCGCGGGGTGGCCGTGGCAGTGAATGCCATAGTGCAGAAGAAATCCTTCTTTGCTGCCCAGGAAGGGAGACGGAGGTAGTCCGGGCGAAAGCTGTGGCCCCACTGGGAGAGGCAATGCGCTTCATCCACGATAAAACAGGAGAGGGGAACTTCTGCGAGTGCTTGACCTAACGCCTGATTTTCTAAGGATTCAGGAGCAACGTAGAGCAGTCGCACCTCGCCGGCTTCTAGTTCCTTCAGCGTCCGCATGCGTTCTGCTTCGTCGAGGGTTGAGTCAAAACGACGAGCAGGTATTCCCACTTCCAACAGAGTATCCACTTGCTCGCGCATGAGCGCCAGAAGGGGAGATACTACCAAACTTGTCCCCCCAATCAAATAAGCAGCTGCTTGATAACACAAACTCTTTCCATATCCCGTCGGAAGCAAAGCTAGCGTACTCCTGCCGGCCAGAGCATGCGCGATGACCTTCGCCTGTCCGGGGCGCAGTTTCTTCTTCCTAAACAGACGAAGTATGAGCGCCTCTTTCTTCTGATCCCACTCCTGCTTCATGGTTGTTTTTCTCCCTCATTTGAAAGGCACACCTCTCGAACCTTTTCGGAAACAGTAGCAAAAAAAGACAGTCGGATGACCGACTGTCTTTTCATTTCCATCCCCACGCGGATTCGAACCGCGGTTCTATGACTGAGAATCATATGTCCTAACCCCTAGACGATGGGGACAAATATTCTTTTGCCCTGAGGCGAGAAAAGTATATCAGGTGCTTTCGGTATGTCAAGCCCTTTTTTCTCTTTATCCTCGAAAAATCCACTCAGAGTCCTCACTGTGACAGAACTGAGTTTCCTCCCGAAACACTCTCATTGAGGAGAGGACAGAGAAATGTGCCCCCAGGAGTTGTTGGCAGAGCCCTTTTGATTGAATTGGATGAAGAGATGAGGAGAGGATGGAACAGTGCTTACTTCGAGCTTGTATTCAGTGTTCTCGCTTTTGTTGGGACCCACAAAACCTTCGTGACGATCTTCTGCAATGAGTTTCTTGCCATCGTAGAGAGAGATAGCAGCAACGTTGCAGTTGTGGTTTCCACGATCCCGCACAAGGGTGAAAGTGTAAGTGCCCGGTTTGGTAAATGGGGGAATATCATCCACTTCAACAGGTTTCTTTTCCGCGATGATTCCCGGGGTCCAGCCTTCTGCGAGAGTAAGCCCGGTACCCCACTCACGGATAACTGTTCCGGCACTTTTCCCCAAGTCGCTGTCAGGATCGAGCTTCTGCATCTGGCGAGCCAGCTTACGAATGCGTGCTGCTGACGTAGGCACATGGCGTCGCAGGATGCCGATCGAGATGGCGTAAAGAGCCTGTCGCTGCTCGTTTGTATAAACGGTGTCTTTCAGATATTTTTCCGCAGTTTTGAGCGCGGTTTCCCAACCGTGCGGCTTGCTGGTGTCTTTCTGAGACTCAATGGCGAAAATCTCCATAGAGAGATCGAAGGGAGGAACGAGCTTGCGGGCATAGCCGGTTTCCCCCCTGGGGTCAAGTTTATTGATTTGCTGGATGAGTTTACGAGGTGCATCCGGCGGGTTGATTCCCGGGATGAGAGCGGCTTCTCCGAGAAGTTTGGCTTTCTCGATTCCATTGGCAGATTGAGCCTTGGTCAGCAGTTCCTCCTGGTTGCGCATGGATTGCAATGCCTTGCTAATTTCCGCCGCCACCTTCTCCGGGTCTGCCTTCATCATGTATGGCCCCGTGATGGTGGCGTAGTGTCTGCCACTCTTGGTGAGCATAAGAAGGGCAGGGTAGTTATTGGCATCGGGAACCCGGAGTTTACCATACCGCACTGCGTCTGCCTTTTTTCGTTCTTCCGTGAGTTCATCAGGAATTGGAACGCGCATGAAGACTGCATTCCCCGCAGCTTGTTGTACCACAGGACTAGCCATCAGGACATCGCACACCTCCTTGCTGTACGTATCCCAGTCTTCTGCGTAAGCAAAGAGTATGTAGCCGTCGTCTTGCAATATCGCCTGAGCAGCTTCGTAGGTTTCCGCAATCTGGGGGGCGGCAGTTAGCTCCGGAGCGCCTACAACAAGTGCAATGAGTCCTGGAAGAATCACGTTTTTCATAAGTGTCGGGAAAGAATAGGTCATGAGTTATTAAGCTGCAGGATTGCCGTACACGTAAATACCCAGCAAATGGAAGAATTCCGGTCCCCCTTTTCGTAGTATACGCACATATTTGGCAAGAGGATGAGCTGTGCCGAGATCCACGCGAATCAGCTTTTCCTTGCATGTTCCGAGTTCTGCTACATTGTGCCAATCGTTATCACGACCGGTTTCGGAAACCTGCACGACCATATTGTTGAGGCGGTGCAGATTGCCATCGGTGGTACGAAGGACGACGCCGGTGAGATTGGCTTGCTTGGGGAGGGTGATGCGTACCCATGCATCCTTGTCTTTGCCGGTATGGAAGGAACCGCCGACACCCGGCTCAAGCAGACCCCAGTGCGCGCAAGGATGATCGTACCCTGACGTGGAACTTGCCAGGATCATGCCACCGCGGGAAACGAGCTTTCCAGGGAAGGGGGTAGGCTTCGGAAGCGGACGTGCCGGATGAGTGTACGAAGAGGGGAGCGATGAAGCGAGGGCGTTGAAGCTCTTTAAATCGCCGGATTTCTCCGCTGCCAGGATGACGGAGTTGAGCATTTTCTCCCGATCCTCATCAGAGGTCTGGGCTCCGCCTGTGGCCCCTTGAATCATAGCATTCAAGAAGCTTCTCTGCAGGTTTGGGGTCATTTTTTCGTAGATCGTGTTGGCCCACGAAAGGAGGGCTGTTGTGTAAGCAGTCTTGCCGCTCACAGTACTCAGCACACTGCGCATAAAATCTGCATTTGCCGGATCCTTTGCCATATCGATGCCCAGGAGTTTGGCTTGTGCGCCGATCAGATCCTCCACATTCCAGCGTCCGTTGAATGATTTGTCCCATTCGGCATCCGGTCCCATCAGGTTCACATGCTTCCAAAAATCAAGCAACACTTTTTTGAGTGCTTCTTTATCCGTATGCTGTGCCTTTTGCAGTGCAGGGAAAACGGAAGATTGCAGCAAGGCAGCAGCCATTTCCGGGTAGGCACCCACGAGAAGATTATTTGCCATGTCGCACAATTCAACGAGTTTTTGCGAGGTGCCGATGGGGTTTGAAGCCAGGAAGTTGGCATAATCTCGCCAGGCGTAGTAGTTGATCGGCTGGGTTTGTATGGCCGCCTGATAGAGTTTATCTGCCTGTTCGGGGGCACTCTTCTCCATGGTAGAAGCAAGGTTGCGTATGGATTGGGAGGCGCGTGTCTTGTCCATCTCTGCATCGGAGAAAAGTTTATCTGCCATATGCAGAGCACTGTATTTATTGTTGCCCTGGAAAACCTGCCAGTGCAGACCGCGTTGCCAGCTCAGCGAGTAACTCGGTACCCACTTGGCACCCACGCGCACGACGTACGAGCAATGCGCCGGTTCTCCCGCCGTTGTAGCAGGCACACCGTTAGCTGCCGCAGTGGTTGCACCGTAGTGGGAGAGACCGCCGCAAACGCCGCCCACATTACGTGTGAGAGAGTTAAACTGTACTCCGAGTGTATCCTGGAACGGAGCGAAGTAAGCAGCGCTGTTATGGATGACATCGCCATATATGTTATTCAGACGGTAGGGAGCCTGCCAACAGGCGCCGGTGAGGCGGTATGACGGCAGGTGCGCATTCTCCTGGCTGAATGTGAGACTCCGCACATTTCCTGCGCTGTCATTACCCGTGGTAACGCCTTCCACAAGGCCCCTGCCTTTCAGACCGCAGACCATGCGCTTCTGCCAGAAGGGGAGCTTTTCGAAGCTCTTATTCATTTTGCCGGAGCGCCAGGCATTTACATGGAAGATGGCCCGATCCACGGCATCTTGCTTTGACCAGCCGGAACGCGCAAACTCCAAAGCTGTAGCTGTGGCGATATCACGCTCTACCCTGCTGCCGAAGAGATCGACCTTGCCGCTCTTGTCGATGAGAGCGAGAGTCGAGAGAACTTGACCGGTCGGTGCCGTTTCGCCGCTGTTGGCGATCTGGTCAGACCATTCCAAATCAGAGGTGACGGCGTTGATGATTTTTGCCCCTTCAGGATCTTTGGCTAGTTCTTCGACTGTGGCTGGCAGCGAGAATTCTTTCTGAATGGCAGCAATACGCTCAGAACGCTTTTGATTGGCGACCTTTGCTCGTTCAGAGAGCGGGGCGCCGGCTTTTTCGCTTGACTCAATTTCCTTCTGAATCTTATCGAGCGCTTCCTGCCGAGTGTTGTGGAGATTTTTCTCAGATTCTTTCGTTATCTCTTGTGCGTGAAGAATCGATAAATCATTTACAGTTAGTTGATTTTCAGGTTTCTTGAGAAAGTTTTGAACTTCTGCCGGATCTGCGTTCTTCACTTGACGATCAATAATAGCCTGAAGCTTTTGTTGAGCCAATTGGGGTTGCTTCCAATCCGAGGCGGGTAGTATTTGCTTCCTGAATCCGGGAATGGCCTGAGCTTTCTTCGAAGAGCTCCCGCTTTTTTTGGAGAACCCAGGCAAATACTTCTGCAGTAATTCCGGCTTCTCGCTGTACATGTATCCGGCGGCTACACCAAATAGCAACACACCGACAAAGAATTTATTTCCTGCACTCATAGGTTGGATAGGAATTAGCGGATCTGACTCAGTAGGCGTCAACTGTCATTCTATCTTTGTCTC
Source organism: uncultured Akkermansia sp. (assembly GCA_947624205.1). Taxonomy (GTDB): domain Bacteria; phylum Verrucomicrobiota; class Verrucomicrobiia; order Verrucomicrobiales; family Akkermansiaceae; genus Akkermansia. The sequence goes on from CANQJI010000020.1 coordinate 27,846, forward strand.
CTATGCTTGTAAAGCAAAAATGGGGAGCAGACAGAGCAAACACATTAGGAAATGCGTTTGCTTATGTACGATTTACGAGGTGCGATGTACGATTTATTAATAGTGTGCGCGTTGCGCAAATTTTTTCGGATCATTAATGTATACTGAGACCCCTTTAGAGTCATCATCATGGCGACCGCTTGTTGTCATGATTTTTGATGCGTATAAACAATGATACCAATCAACATGAGCATTTTCTCTGCTGATCAATTTCTCTCAAATGTCAAATGCGTTTGACCCGGAGGAGCGGATACGTATTGAAAAGATGTTTGTTATTTGCGATTTTTTTATTCACAAACGATGATGTCAATAAGTTAGGAGCAGACTGCTCCGTATTGCCATGTTTAATCTGACGTAAAAAGAGGCTGCATTTTTCTTGGAGAGTGCTATACTTATGCGTGGAGAGAGAGGAACTGCTTTCCTCCTCCTCTATACGTGTATGAATGACTTCGTTTCTCCATCTCCGACGTACAGGATTCTCTTCGTCTGCCTGGGCAATATCTGTCGGAGTCCTGCGGCGGAGGTTATATGCCGCGCTGCGTTGCGAGAGTCGGGCGTTCAGGCGGTTGTGGATTCTTGCGGCACGGCCAGCTATCATGTGGGGAGTCGTCCGGATTCTCGCATGATTGCCGCGCTGAAACGGGCGGGCTATATGTACGACGGGCACCGCGCACGCATATTGCGGCGAGAGGACGGAAATCTTTTTGATCTCATAATTCCACAGGACGGGGAGAATGAGCGAGACGTACACCGGATCATTCCCCCCACATCTGCCGCGAGAGTAGTGCCGATGAGTCATTGGTTTCCCATCGGGTGTAGGCATCGCGAAGTTCCTGATCCCTACTACGGAGGCGACAAGGATTTCGATGAGGTAGTTGCTTTGCTGGCAGGGAGTATGCCTGCTCTCATCCAGGAGCTCCAGCTGCCTCGTAGCTGATTATTCTCCCTGGTCGCTGCGCCTCATGGATGGCGGAGTGTCCAGATCATCCCCACGGTAGTGGCGAGCAGAGCTTGTTCTGCGGCGGTGGGTCGTGGTGTATGGACTGCCATACAGCGGCGCTTCCGAAGGAGAGTTGTGCCGGGGTTCCACGGATCCCGTCGGGACATGAGACATGTTCGTTGCTGGAGCAACGCGGACACGTCGCGGATCTCCGGGGCCTGTTGGTAAATCATCCGGACGCGAGGATTCTCCGAAGAGATCCATTTGGCGTGGGGGGGATGGTAGGACAGGAGAGCTTTGTGTGTGCTGGTTTAGTGCCTCGTTTTCCGGTTTTGCCGGTTCCTCCTCCTCTTTTTGCTCCCGTGTTTCGTCCTCCGTCGAGGGCTCATTAGTCAATTCTTCTTCCTCAGCGGAGTTCTCTTGCTCTTCCGTCTCGACTTCCTGTTCTATTCCCTCCTCTTCGTTTTGGCAATCTTCCTCTGATGGGATCTCTTCTTCAGTCGGTGTTGGTTCCTCCTCCTGTTCCTCCGGCAGAGGTTCTTCTTCTTGGAAGTCTTCTTCTATCGGTCGTACCGTTGTTTCCGTCTGAGTGAGTGCATTGCGGAATTCTACGGAGTTGATGGATGCGACCAGGGTGATGCGGAGCTCATCTCCCAAGTTCGGCTTCACTGCTGCTCCAAAGAAAATTTGCACGTCGTCGTCATTCGCCAGTGCTTCGCGTAATGTGTCCATCACTCGTCGTATCTCGGAGATGGAGAGAGAATCTCCTCCCGCGATATGGACGATAACCGTGCGTGCGAAGCGCAACGCTCCGTGGTAGGTGACCAGAGGACTCTCCAGCACTGAGCGAGCTGCTTGTTCGGCGCGATTCGGTCCATATCCCGATCCGGTGCCGAAGATGCAACGAGAATCATTGTTCTGTAAGGCTGCAGCGAGTTCATCAAGACCGAGATTGATGAGCCCCGGAGAACTAGCCATCATCGGAACGGATGCTGTGGCTTTTGCCAGCAGACGATCCACTTCTTCGAAGACTGCTCGTGCTCCACTGTGGTTGCGAAAGAGCTCTTCCATGTAGTCGTTTTCAAAGCAGAAAACGATGTCTGAGAGACGGGCGATTTCTTCGTGTGCGCGCTCCGCCTGTTCCCGTCGGCGCTTGCCCTCGAAGGTGAAGGGCAACATAACGACGCTGACAAGGAATATGCCTGCTTCATGAGCCATGCGTGCCAGTACCGGCGCTGCACCGGAGCCCGTGCCGCCTCCCAAGCCCACCACCATCACCAGCAACTTGCAGCTCTCCAGTACCTCTTTCACTCGAGCTTCTGTTTCCACTATCGCGTTGCGCCCTACGTCCGGATCACCGCCGGATCCCAATCCACGACTAATTCCTTCCCCCAGTTGGATGAATTGTACGTTTCCGCAGGCATGTCCCACTCGTTCATCCAACGAGAGAGTGTAGAGACTGATGTTTTCTGCGCTGGAGGCCGCGAAGCAACGCAGGACATTGGCACCGGCGCCGCCGATACCAACGATGGCTATGCCACCGGCTTTCGGAGTTGGAGTGGGGTAAGAGAGCATGGTGTTGTGAAGGTTGGTAAGGGAAAGATCCGGTGAGTGCAATCATTGCTATTTGCCCAGACCGAAAAGAGAGATTATCCTGGAGAAGATCGAGCCGCTATTTCCCCGGCGGTCTTCCTCGTCTTCCAGCTTTTGGGCGTAGCGGATGAGACCGATTGCTGTGCAGAAGCGTGGATTAGCAAGGTAGGAATTGCGCTCGGATTCCGAGGGCGGGATAGGCTGGTAAACATCGCAGCCAAAGATACTTCCGGCGAGTCCCTCTAACCCACGCATGATACTTGTGCCACCGGAGAAGTAGACACTAATCGCTTTGTTGCGCAGCAGCTCGCCGGGGATTTCGTTTCTCACGACTAGCAGGATGTCCTCCATGCGTTCGCGTATAATTCTGTTGAGCTCGCCGCGAAGGATTGTCGCATCGTGCAGTCCGGTATCTGTGCGGTATTGTGCGATGGAACGATCATTGAGGTTACCCATCACATTACCCTCCGTGCATTTGAGAACTTCTGCTGCCTCTTTGGAGACACGCCCGTTGGTGAGAGTACAGATATCGTTGTTGATGGTGTTGCCTCCGGCGGGCACGCACCCGCTCGCAAGGATATCTCCTCCCTTGAAACAGATGAAGTCCGCCGTACCCGCACCGATATCAATAAGCAAAGCTCCTGCCTCTTTCTGCTGGCGCGTGAGTGCCACTTGTGCTGCGGCAAGGGGAGCAAACACCATGTTGTCCACTTCCAGCGGCACTTCGCGCACACATTGCAGGGAATTTTGCAAGCGAGTGCTGGTTCCGTGAATCACGTGGCAATTTACGTCCACCGTGCGTCCGGTGAGACCCTCCGGGTAGCGCGTGGGTTCACGTCCATCGATGGAGTATCCGCCCTGCTCACTATGGAAGACGAAGCGATCCGGAGCCAGGTCAATGTTGCATGCTTTTTCACATGCGGCGTCCACATGCGATTCATCAATGATGGTTTCGTCATCCGGCAAACGGAAAGAGCCCGTGTTGGTTTGTCCGTATATGTGCTCCCCGGTTACACTCAGGTAGACGCGCACGATGTCGGCATCCGCGCTTTCCTGAGCCAAATCCAGTGCGTCACGTACGCATTGGCGTGCCATGCCAGGGTTCGAGATCTCTCCCTTGCGCACGCCTGCACTGGGTACACAGCCCACGCCAATGATTGTGGCAGATGCATCCGGCCGTACCTCGCCGACGACTATACATGTCTTTGAAGTGCCGATTTCGAGTCCCGCGTATATCTTTGATTGAGCCATTGGAAAAAATAAGGGGGGTGGATTTTGCATAGGAAATACCCCTGCGCTCATCCTATCATACCTCCCCCCTCTCATGCGAGAAATTTTTTCCCTTGGTACGAAAATCCCGATACGTTAGGCGAGTTTGAAGGAAAGGGAGAGCGTTTGATCCATCTTTTGCCGTCATTTCCTTTGATTTAGCAAATCTACGCCGGGTAGAGGTAAATATTGGTGTTGACAATTTTTTATAAATATTTACAGCCGGACGCCTGGAGAAATGGTGGCGTAATCACCACGTTGAGATAGAAATAGGTACAGTATCTTTGGTGCTGCTTCCTGTCAGCCTAAGATAGCAGGTTCGTGCTTGTTTCAATTGCAGGTGGTAATTGCGTTTTTGGGGTAGAGAGAATGCAGTCATCTACAGCATCAAGCAAGGCTGTTGCAAAAGAACCCGGGTGGTGTGTACGCGTTGCTGCGTTGATTCCGGAAAGGGAAAAAATCTGTGAACATGTCACAGCTGCCTGAAGTGCATTTTCAGCAACAGCGCACAGCGCCGCTGCCAGCGCCCCCATGGCACAGCCAACGCCGGTGACGCGCGTCATCAACTCATGACCGCCGGTGACGGCGTAGGTGAGGATTCCATCTGTGGCATAGTCGGTGGGACCGGTGACGAGAACGGCAGCGCCGGTAGCTTTCGCCAGCTCTCGCGCCGCAGGGAGAGCCGCCTCGCAACCATCCGTGGACTCCGGACCGCGCGCAACCGCGGGATGGCCCGACAGGGCGAGGATTTCAGAAGCGTTGCCCCGAATGATGGTCGGGGGGTAGAGAGCAATAAGCTCGTGGCAAAAAGCTGTGCGCGGCGAGAGGAGACCCACGGCCACCGGATCCAGAACCCAGGGGAGAGAAAGCGAGTGTGCGGTGGATACGGCGGCACGCATGGTGTCCGCCTGTGTTTGCGAATAGGTGCCAACATTCACTAAAAGAGCATTTGCACAGGTTTGCAGCATTTCCTCTGCCTCCTTGTCATTTTCCAGCATGGCCGGTACGGCGTGCGCAGCAAGCAGTAAATTGGCCGTGAAGTTGCGCACAACTCCGTTTGTCAGGCAGAGGACAAGCGGTCTCCTGGTTCGCAGTCGGTGGATAAGAGAAGAGCTTTCGTTTCCCACGGTATGGTAGAAATTAGAGGAGTGAACGGGCGGTTTCCTTTGGATTTGACGATGAGCAAATGGCCGATACAACGGCGATGCCGGCGCAGAGACCGGTGGCGCGAATGGAGCTAGCTCGCGCAGCATCAATTCCCCCGATTGCCACCACCGGTACAGGGGATAGACGGGCGAGTTCTGCCCAGCCTTCTACGCCCAGATCTTTCGGGGCATTTAGTTTTGAAATAGTGGGGAAAACAGGCCCGCATCCTACGTAATCTACCACGCTCGCATCCACTGCGCGCATTTGCTCCTCGGTGGACACCGACAGACCCAGGATCTTGTCCGCGCCCAAGAGGCGCCGCGCATCTGTCGGAGGCATATCAGACTGCCCGATGTGCGCGCCTTCAGCATTGATTTCAAGTGCGAGGTCGATGCGATTGTTGATGATGAGAGGAACTCCTACAGAACGCAGGAAATTGTGCAGGGCAGTGGCTTCTGCCAAAAGGGTGGCGTAGTGGGGGCAGGTGCTGCGATACTGCACGATGGTAACGCCGCCGGCAACGGCTTGCTGCACAGTTGGCAGCAAGCCGTTGACACATTTGCTCGCTTCATCCGTCACGAGGTAGAGACGGAGCGGGAGATTTTGCGGACGGTTCATATGAACAGTGGGGTGGAGTAGTAGCGATCAGCAGAGTCCGGCAGAATGACCACGATGGTCTTACCGGCAAAGTCGTCTCTCAGCGCTAACTGCGTGGCGGCCCACAGAGCGGCACCGGCAGAAATCCCAACCAGCACGCCGTCCCTGCGTCCCAGCTCCTTGGCTGTCTCGAAGGGTACATCATTATCCACGGCGACGACCTCGTCGTAAACGCTCGTATCAAGCGTTGCCGGCACAAAACCGGCGCCGATGCCCTGGATTTTGTGGCTGCCGGGGATACCTGTTGAGAGAACGGCCGAGGTGGAGGGCTCAACCGCTACCACGTACACACTCGGTTTTTTCTCCTTCAGGAATTTTCCGACGCCGGAGACCGTGCCGCCTGTGCCGACGCCGGCCACGAGCGCATCCACGCTTCCCTCCGTGTCCTCCCAGATTTCCGGGCCGGTGGTGGCGTAGTGGGTCGCAGAGTTCACGGGGTTGTCGAACTGCCCGGCGATGATGGAGCCCGGGGTTTGTTCATGCAGCTCCCGGGCTTTGGCGATGGCGCCTTTCATGCCCTTGCTTCCGTCGGTGAGCACAATCTCTGCGCCGTATGCCTTCAGGATGTTGCGGCGTTCTACGCTCATCGTCTCCGGCATCGTCAGGATGGTGCGATAGCCCTTGGCGGCGGCGACGGCGGCCAGACCGATGCCCGTGTTGCCGCTGGTGGGTTCGATGATGGTGCCTCCGGGCTGCAAGCGTCCCGTTTTCTCAGCATCCTCAATGATGGCTTTGGCGATGCGATCTTTCACGCTGCCGGCGGGGTTGAAGTACTCCAACTTCACGAGCAAGCGCGCCCTGAGACCGTGTGCCTGATTATAGTGCACGGGTTCCAGCAGGGGCGTGTGCCCTACGAGCTCAGTGGCTGATTGGTAGATTTTCATGATCCTTATTTGATGGCGTTGAAGGCCTCCTCCAGGTCCTCGATGAGATCCTGAGCGTTCTCGATGCCGACGGAGAGACGAACAGTGGAGGGGGTGATGCCGCCGGAGAGCAGCTCCTCCTCGCTGAGCTGAGAATGCGTGGTGGAGGCCGGGTGAATCACCAGACTCTTGGCATCCGCCACGTTGGCCAACAGGGAGAAGAGCGTCAGACTTTCGCAGAACTTCTGAGCCACTGCCCTGCCCCCCTTGATTTCGAAGGTAAAGATGCTGGCTCCCCCATTCGGATAATATTTCTTGTAGAGCTCGTGGTCGCGGTGATCGAGCAGACTCGGATGGTTCACTTTTTCAACCTGCGGGTGCTTGCTCAGGTAGTCAACGACGGCGAGCGCGTTCTGCACGTGCCGCTCGACACGCAGCGAGAGCGTCTCCAGCCCTTGGAGCAGGAGGAAGGAATTGAACGGGCTGATGGCCGCTCCCTGGTCACGCAGCAGGGTTGTGCGTATCTTCGTGATGTACGCTGCCGCGCCCACTGCCTCCGTGAACACGAGCCCGTGGTAACTGGGATTCGGCTTGGAGAGACCGGGGAACTTGTCGTTCTGCGTCCAGTCGAATTTTCCGCCGTCGATGATGAGACCGCCCATCACCGTCCCGTGACCGCCGATGAATTTCGTCGCGCTGTGGACCACTACATCCGCGCCGTGCTCAATCGGGCGCAGCAGGTAGGGGGTGCTGAAGGTGGCATCCACAATCAGCGGAATACCGTGTTTGTGCGCTATGGCCGCGATAGACTCGATGTCTGCTACATCGCTGTTCGGATTGCCAAGGCTTTCCACGTAGAGCAGCTTCGTATTTGGGCGAATCGCTGCTTCGTAATTCTGCGGTACAGAGGCATCCACGAAGGTGGCTTCTATTCCCAGTTCCTTGAAGAGATTGGCAAACAGATTGTAGGTGCCGCCGTACAGAGTTGTGGAACTCACGATGTGGTCACCCACGCTCGCTATGTTTCGTACGGCGTAATTGATGGCCGCCGTCCCGGACGCCACAGCCAGCGCGCCAACTCCGCCCTCCAATGCTGCTATGCGCTTTTCCAGTACATCGCTCGTCGGGTTCATCAACCGCGTGTAGATGTTGCCGGGACGCGTTAACGCAAAGCGCCCTGCCGCCTCTTCACTGTCCTTGAACACGTACGATGTCGTTGCATAAATGGGCACCGCTCGGGAATCCGTCGCGGGGTCCGCTTGCTCTTGTCCAGCATGCACCTGTATGGTCTCAAATCGATATTTCTGATTCATGGTCTTCTTATGGTTATTGTGAGAAATAAATCCTATTAAATTGGTAGGAATAGGGAGAATTTAGCACTTCCCTATGAGAAGTCAATACAAAAAGTGTAATAGCAGGAAAAAAAGGGGTCTCCGGCAAATTCGCTGAGACAGACTATGAAGGGATAAGAGAAAAAATCGGCACTTCAGCCTTGCATTCTCT
>CANQJI010000021.1 GCA_947624205.1 uncultured Akkermansia sp.
GCAACTGCGGTTATTCTACCTCAGTCCCGCGTATTTTAACACCCCTAATTAACCGTGTACGATGTACGATGTACGATTTGGGAAATTCGGCGGCTACGCCGCGGGTTTTGCGAAGCGGGTGCAGGGGCGGAATTCTGTGCGACCAGCGGAGTGAGGGGAAAGCGGCGGAGGCGGTGGCGGCGGAGCGCCGCCCATGTACGAGGTACAACACGCACGACGGCCCCGTTGAGGGCGCACGCGCAGAGGGCGGTAAGTGCGGATGGACAAAGGCACAGCCTTTGCCCGCGGGGCGAACTGGCAGGGTGGTGCCAGTGAGTCAATTTGGGGAGTTCGCGCGCCGTGCGGCGCGGGGTTGGCGAAGCGGGTGCGGGGGAGGGATTGTGAAGACGGGCGTCGGGGTGTGGTGAGGGAACGGGCGTTAAAAAATGGGGATGGGTGAAAGATTTTTCTCGCCAAGGGCAGTTCAGGGGTGTATAAGGATAAAGCGAAAATCTGTTTGCGGTTATGAAGATGCGTTTCTTTCACGTATTGTTTGCTGTTGTGTTAGGAGTCGGTTGTATCGGCTTTGCGGCTCCGGACAAAGATTCGGCATGGGCAGCAGAGGCGACGAATGTGGTGGTGAGTCTCAACTCATCCAAAATCAGCGGCCCTGCAGAGGTATTCAAGTTGCCCCGCGTGAGTGAGGCTGTCAACGTTGATTTCTTCGAGCAGTGCAAAGTGGGGCCCAGCAAGCAGGAGATCAAAGAAAACAAGGAGTCCTGGTTTGTTGTCAACATACCCATCCGCATTCACGCCGTGGGGCGCAACACCTCCAATGAATATGCGCCGGCGCGCTATGTGCGCGAACTCGGAGTGCGGGCTACTCTACTTGTTCGCAAACCCAAGAGCAAGCTCAAGGATATCAAAGACAAGGCATCTCGTGAGAAAGATGCGTATTACATCCTCTCCAAGGAATTCACCATTGTGGACGTACCGATGAAGCGCGCGACCAAGAACGCTGCCGGCAAGGAGGTGGGAGAGGCGGAAGTGCAGCTCGGACTGTTCGTTCCTTTCTCCTCCGTGTACGCGATGCTGGGGTCGTTTAACGACAGCGCGGGACTTTCCGCCGGAGCGATAGCCGGATATGCGGTAGAGGCCACGTTCAAGGGAGAGTCATGTCGGGAGATCGAAACTAAGGCTGGGAAGGGGATGCGCCCCGGAGAAACGCCGTCTTCGTTCATTTTTTCATCCAAGCTGATCAACGAGGTGGGCACGCGCAACTGGTGGAGCAGCACGCGGAATTATTTTGAGACGCCGTCGGCTGATATCTGCTGCATTTCGGAGACGCCGTACGCTGCGTTTTACGCGCCCTATTATCCCCGGGTGAAGCCGATGTACGGCAAGCCGGATACGGGGACATCCGGCAGTTCGTCCTCCACATCCGGCAGCGGCAGCTCAACCGACGACTCGTCCTCTTCCACATCGAGTACATCGACAAACAGCGCGCTGTGAGGCTTTCATCTCCTTGTTTTCCATCGTCTTTCTCCCGAAAGTTTTATTATCTTACACACCATGGCTGAGTACAAGAAAACAGTAGCGCTCGAGGTGGGTGCGCAGAGCGTCGTGATGGCCGTGTTCACCCCTGCCGGCAAAGGTTATGCGTTATCGCGGTACGGACGCAGGAACATCTTGCTTGATCCTGTGGAGGAGGGCATGCGCATCGATTACGTCAGTCACGCCATTGGGGAACTCGTCAAGGAACTCAAGCTGCGGGGGCAGGATGTGCGCAATGTCGTATCCGGGCAGAAAGTATTCATGCGTCTCATCAAACTGCCGTCTCTCGACACAGTGGACGACATGAGGGAGCAGGTGGGCTATGAGGCTCAGCAGCACATTCCGTTTCCGCCGGAGGAGATCGTGTACGACTACCAGTTATTGGGCAGCGCTGATGATGGGGAGCAGGAAGTTCTTTTGGTGGCCATCAAGAAGGATGAGCTGGACGAGCTGCACGGGCAAGTGGAGGCGAATGGACTGCGCACCCGCAGTGTGGATTGCTCCACGACGGCATTGTACAATGCTTACCGGGCATCTTACGATGATGAAGGAGAGGCGGTGATGATACTGGACATCGGCGCGAAGACGACGGATATTCTCTTTGCGGAGGGAGAGCGCTTCTTCACTCGATCTGTGACGGCGGCCGGGTCTTTTGTGACCAACTCCATCGCGCGCGAGTTCAACATCGGATTCCGCGAGGCGGAGAAGCTCAAGATCGAGCAGGGACTCGTCTCTCTGGGCAGCGGGCATACGGAATCTCTCCCTGAGGAGCAGGCTAACCTCGCCGGCGTCATTCGCACCGCGATGAATCGTCTCAGCTCTGAGATACAGCGCACTATCAATCACTATCGAGCCCAGTACAAGGGATCGGTCCCGAGCAAGGTGTACATCTGCGGAGGAGGCGCGGCGCTTCCTTACACGGCCGAGTTCCTTCAGCAAACGCTCAACGTCCCGGTGGAGGTTTTCAATCCACTGCAGGCTCTTGCCATCGGCAAGCGAGTGGACATGGAGCAGCTTGAGACGGATGCCGCCTGCCTGGGACCGGTGGTCGGCGCAGCCGTGAGCGGGGCGAAGGCGGGAGTATTCAGCATTGACCTTGTTCCCACGAGCGTGGGCAAAGAGCGGGCCGAACTTCGTCTCTTGCCGAAGGTGGCAGTGGCCGGGGCGATAGCGCTGCTCGGGGCAGGCTTTTTCGCCGTGACGGCGCAGAAAAAAGCCGAGGAGGCGCAGGGAATACTACGCAGTGCGGCAGCGCCCATCGATCATCTCGACAGCCTGTATTCTTCCATGGAGAGCAATCGCAGCAAGTATGAACGCGGACTCAAGGAACTGCGGTCTTACGTCGACCTCTTCAATCTGCGGAATGCCTACGCTGACCTCTTGCGGCAGCTGGCGGAGAAGACTTCATCGGTCTCATACTGGTTCACGAGTGTGGAGCCCCTCGTGGCATACGACGCGGTGAACACCTCCCTGAGCGTCGGAGTGGACGGGACGGACAGGCATCTCCTGCTCGACACGCGCGGGACACGTGCGGGATCGATGGTGCGAGCTGTGGAGGCCGAGGATTCGCGCAAGGCGCCCCAGGTGACGGCACTGCTTGTCAGCGGCTATTTCTACAAAAAGAGCGCTGCCGACCAGGGCAAGCAGCTGCAGCGTCTCAATGAGCTTGTCTCTACCAAATTTGACGAACGCAGCGCTGATTCTCTCTTCTCTTTCCAATCCGCCAACGTGCGGGCGACTGGCGGTCACTATTTCCAGGTATTGGATGCGGAGAAATCGCGAGGAAACATGCTGATTCCCCCGTATGCGGACAAGTTTTACATGGTGATGCCGCTGAAAAAGCCGCTTCCTGTTCCCGGAAACGGAGGAACGCAGACTGCTAAATAACCCGCGACCCTTATCATTTAACTCCCGACTTACGATATGAAGATCATGGAAAACAAGCGAGTGACGGCACTGGCCGCGCTCATGCTGATCATCTTCGGCTTTCTCTGCTACTACGGATACGGGCAGTACCGCATACTGACCGAGGCACAGGCGAAAATTGACGAAGAGCGTAGCAAACTTGAAGGGTACCAGGAAGACAAGCTGCCCCCCACCAGGGAGAATAGCCGGTACCTCTCCCGCGCTGCGACCGACATCTCGCATCTCGTCGATGAATTGCGCGGGAACCTGGAGACTTATGCCCGCGCCTGCCGCGCAGAGGGGACGGATATTCGGCCGGATCGGTTCCAGAAGGAGGTCAACGACATGACGGCGCGCATAGCGGCGTACGCCCAGGAAAAGAAATGCGCGCTTGCATCAGAAGCAGCGGCCCTCGGACTCAACGAGTACAAGACGGCATCCGCCACGGAAAGGGACGCGCCCTATCTGAACTTCCTGCTGCATGCCGCGGACAACGTGGTGCGCGCCGTGATTGACTCGGGGGCGCCGGCGATCACGCGTTTTTACTGCGGTCCGCTGCCGGAGGAAACGCTCTCTGCGCGGAAGCAACCGGCATATTTCCCGCTCGAGATGGAGATCTCATTCACCGCTCGTCGCAGCGCCGTCGATATCGACCCGGCGAAGGAGGAAACCCTCAGTGTGCTGCCGCGAGTGATCAACTCGTTTGTCTCCGACAAAAAGTATTTCCTGATCATCACCGGCATCGCGGTGAACAGCACTGAAACGCTCCCGATGATGCCCGCGTACAAGGCACCCGTGGAGGGAGGAGATGAGCTTATTCCACCGTCGGCGGACGCCGAGGAGCGGGAAGAGGATTCTCGCCCGACGGCTAAACTCATCACGGGACGCGACGGAATCGTGAATGTGCATGTCACCCTGCAAGTGCTCTACTTTACCACAGACAAACTGTGAAACGCCTGTTTTTCTGAATCGCACGCACGTTATTCTCCTCACATCAAGCTTCGTATTCACATATGGCAGAATCATCTCATTCCGGTAGAAATTTCCTCCTGACAGGTATTGTGCTGGGGCTCGGCGCAGCGGCTGCGGGTGCATGGCTGATGAGGCAGGATCAGCTGGAACCCCTCCCGATCCGCATGGACGGCGGCGACGAAAAAGCCCCTGATCTGACATCCGACGCAGCACGTCAGAAACAGGATGCCCTCACTCCGCGCCGCATGGTTGACGTCGCTCCTTCGACGGAGGAAGCGTACGTACCGCGCATCACAGCGGAGGGAGGCAGAGTTCCCCGCTATACGCCGCTCTTTTTTGCGCCGATGCTCTGGCAGGTGCCGGACGATGCACAGAAGAAAAATATCGTGGTAGATCTTCTTTCGGAGGACTCCAAACCTGTGCACAAAATGCCTGCGGAAAGTGCGACGAGCGCTCCGAAAGCCGTTCCCAATGGGTGGTTCTTCTCGTACGGGCTGGATCAGCTTGTCGAGCGTTCCAATGCGCTGAGCACGGACAGTGATGGGGATGGCTTTACCAACGGCGAGGAGTTTGTTGCGGGTACAAATCCTGTGGACGCGTCGAGCATGCCTCCTTTCGTTTCCGGCGGGGGTGCGAAGGTTGTTCTTACCGGGGATAAATCGATTGTGGTTCACATGATAGAACTGAGTACGGCTTCATACTTTGATGAGCAGAGCGCCAACATCAACGTCTTCACGGAGGACAACAATCGAAAGATTCAGCACAAGGAACTGAAGGTCGGTTCCTCTTTTGGCCTCGGCGATGCCGATGCAGGGGCTCTCGCCAAGAACCGCTTCAAAATTACCGCGATGGATAAGAAGGAAGTGAATGGGATGACGGAGAACTTCATCCACGTCGAAGATTCTTTCACCGCAGAGGATGCCGGCAAAGAGTTCGATCTCATTGCCGGCAGTCGCCAGCGCCGCACCATTCGCGATGTCAGCGTCAGATTTCGCATGACGGCCGGTCCGGAAAAGGGGAAGGAATTCGTCGTTCGGCTCGGCGAGCAGGTTGCCGTGCCCGGTTTCCCGAAAACGACCATCAAACTTGTCGATGCCGGCAAGAAGAAAGAACCGGCCAAAGTGAGTGTCAACGGCGCGGAGCCCATAGAGATCCCCGTTTTGAGCGACAAAAAAGGAAAGGAACCCGGGAAAAAACGCTGACGACCTCGTTTTATTTCGTTTTTTTGCATTGCAGGCTTTACAAAAGAGAAAAAATCTGACATAAATAAGAACACTACCATGAATCACGCATCTCTCACCACCACGCACCAGGTGTTTGCTGTTGCATTTTCGCTGGCATGTCCGCTTGTCTTTGCAGGTACGGAGGGTTACCTCACGACTTCTACGGCGGAAGGGTACAGTGATGTAGGACCGGCTGCCACGTATGCCGGGCAATCAGGCGGACAGAGCGGCATTGATATGCGCGAATCTGCGCGGCGCGTCGCCGAGCGCGATGCTGCTTTGCAATTGCTGCAGGAGGGGCGTACCGCGTACCAGGAGGGCAAGTACTCTCTCGCATTGGATAAGTACCGCCAGGCATGGGAGCGAGTGCCGCATGCGCCGGCGACGCGTCCTTTGCAGGATTTCATTCGTAAGAGCATATCAGATGCGTCCATCGCCGTGGCGATTGAGTATTCGAAGGTGGGTCGGTATGATGACGCTGAGCAGCTTCTGCTGGATGTGTTGCAGCGTGAACCTTCCAATGCGCGAGCCCGCAAAGAGCTTTCTCTACTGCGTGATCCCATTCGCAATAATCCTGCTCTGACCCCCGAGCACGTGAAGAATGTTGACGAGGTGAATCGACTTCTCCATCTCGCCTGGGGCTACTATGAGCTGGGCAAGTATAACGAGGCCTACAACGAGTTCAACAGTGTTCTGCGTATTGACCCGTACAACGAGGCAGCGAGGAGAGGGCAGGAGGCTGTGAGCAAGCGGCGAACCAACTATTATCGTGCCGCGTACGACTCATACCGAGCCAAGGCTCTCGCGGAAGTGGATGAGGCATGGCAGGAGCAGGTGCCCACGATCGTGGAGCACGAGGGAGGCGTTGCCACTCACAGCACCGGTGGTCGCGAGATGACCGAGAAGCAGGTGAGGATCAATGAGGCGTTGGATAGCGTGCATATTGCTCGCGCCAACTTTGACAAGACTTACATCAGTGATGTTGTGGAGTTCGTGCGCGGCGAACTGAGGAAGAACAACATGTCTTCGCTCAACATCAATTACCAGGCTCCTTCGCCTGCGTCTCTTGCGGCGGCTGCCAAGCCTGCTGCCGCGTCCTCTGATTCGGAGGATGAGGAGGACACAGGGGATGAGGACGAGGAGGACACAGGGGATGAAGAAGAGGAGAAGGCTCCCACACCTGCACCTGTGGCAACCGGACCCGTCCCGGAGCCGGAAGTCACGCTTTCCCTTTCGGACGTCACGCTGCGCGAGTTGTTGCAGGAGGTTTGCTCCAGCGCCAACTGCACCTTCGTGGTGAATGATCGCGGCATCAACATATACATGGCCAACGACCCCGCCTCCAAGGTGCTTGAGCGTCGCGTCTGGCAGGTGCCGCCCGTCTTCTTCACATCCGACGAAGCAGAGGAGGGGGGCGATGAGGAGGAAGATGCCTTTGCCTCCACCGCGCGCACGCAGAAGATTGATCCGAAGAAGACGCTCATTCAGGCCGGTGTCCGGTTTGATGCCAAGGGAGCCAATGCCGTGTACAACAAGCGTTTGGGCAGGCTCACTGTGGTTAGCACACCGGAGGATTTGGATGCCGTTGAGGAGGCCATCTTTGAGTTCAACTCGAAGAAGCCTCGCATGGTCAAGGTGACGACTAAGTTTGTGGAGGTGACTCAGACGAATGACGAGGAGCTTTCTTTCGACTGGATCGTCAATCCTTTCTCCGTCTCCAACAACGGTTCGACCTACCTTGGAGGCGTGAATGCGACCAGCTCTACTCCTCCCCGAACCTATCAGGATTTCGTGACCGGGCAGAATGCCGGATCCGCTTTCTCCTCCCACTACAAGGGAGATGCGGGATGGCCTGTCAACAACAACAACGGCTTGGCCAGCAATGACGATTTGGTGACCCAGGGGCTCATGACCGGCAGTCTGCGCAGCGGAAGCGGCGCCATCAGTTCGTCCAGTATGGATGCGCTATTGCGCGGCGGATCGGCTTCGGCGACAGCGTCCGATAATGCGCATCCTGCTCCCGGTATTCTTTCCCTGACGGGGATTTATGATTCCGGATCTTTCCAGATGATCATGCGAGGTCTTTCGCAGAAGCAGGGCGTGGATGTGATGAATGCTCCCTCCCTGGTGCTGACTCCGGGCATGGATGTCGCCCCTGCTCCGCAGAGTGATGTGCATGAGTACATCGAAGACCAGGATAACTCATCGCGTATCGAGATCGTACGCCGATTCATTTACCCGAGCGCTTTTGATCCGCCCACGATTCCGAATAACACGCCGAACAACAACTACAACAACAACAACTACAGTGGCTCTTCGGTGCCTGTGGCTGCTCCCGCCAATCCGACGGAATGGGTCACGGAGGAGGTCGGTCTCGTCATGGTGCTTCAGGTGCAGCCGGAACTTTCCGACAACATTGTACGCTTCGGGCGTTTCATCGTTCGCGTGGTGGACTTTGAGGGCTTCATCAATTACGGATCGCCGATTATTTCCGGCGTTGCTTCCCCCAGTACCATTGAGACGATCGTGCTGACGGACAACCGCATTGACCAGCCGGTCTTCTCACGCAAGATGGTGAACACCTCTCTTGCCCTGTATGATGGGTACACGGTTGCCATCGGCGGTATGATTGAGGATAAGGTGCAGAAGGTGGAAGATAAGGTGCCGGTATTTGGCGACTTACCGCTTATCGGTCGATTCTTCCGCAGCAATGCTGAGTCTCATACCCGTAAGAATCTCACGATCTTCGTGACGGCGGATATCATCGATTCTACCGGTAAGCCGGTGCGCAATGTTGCCGAGGATGCTGCTTCTGCCAATCAGAATGCAGCTGCACCCGGTCTCTTCCCGGAGGATGGATTGGTGAATCCCTGACCTGATCTTCAGAAGACTTATAACGCCCCGCAGTGGTGACCCTGCGGGGCGGTTGTTTATGTACGATTTACGAAGTACGATGTACGACGGCCCCAAGCAGCTGCGAGGCAGCTGCTCATTTACGATGTATGATGTACGACGTACGATTTGGATTATAGCGCGCCGGAGGCGCGGGGAAACAGCCGGTGGCGGTAAGTGCGGATGGACAAAGGCGCAGCCTTTGCCCGCAGGGCGAGCCGCCGATGGGGCGGCGGTGAGTCAACACGCACGACGGCCCCGATGAGGGCGCACGCGCAGCGGGCGGTAAGTGCGGATGGACAAAGGCGCAGCCTTTGCCCGCAGGGCGAACCGCCGATGGGGCGGCGGTGAGTCAATTTGGAGAATTCGGCGGGTACGGCGCGAATTTGGCGCTTGGCGCCGCCTATGTATGATGTGAATGCGTTTGGCCTGAATAAAAAACTTGCGTTTTGTAAAGGAGTGTGCTAAGAGAATAGTGAATCCTCAGGAACGATACGTCATGAAAAAGAACATATTTCTCCAGGCGGCAATGTCCTTAGCTGTATGCCTTTCAACTTCTGCGTTTGCCGATGATGCGGAGCCTCAGAAGGTCGTATATCGCGCTGCAGCAAGTGGCGAGACGCAACTTCAACAGATGCTATCTGCGGGAACATCGGTGGATATCACCGATAACGACGGCGAAACGGCACTCATGGAAGCGGCGGACAAGGGAAACCTGGCGGCTGTGCAGCTGCTGCTTCAGAAAGGAGCCCAGGTCAATCGTCGGGACGAGGACGGCAAGACGGCGCTCATGATGGCTGCAGACGAAGGACACACTGCCGTGGTAAGGGCGCTTCTGGCGGCCGGTGCCGACGTTGCTCTCAAGGATAAAGATGGGGAGACAGCGCTCATGAAGGCGGAGGAAGAGAATCATGCCGATACTGCGGCTGTGCTTCGCGCTGCTGCGGGAGCCGCTCCTAAGTCAACACAGGGGGCCCTTACGGGGAGGGCGGGGCAGAAGGCTGTTTTGCGTGCTGCGTACGCCGGAGAAGCCCAGCTGCGCGCATTTCTTGCCGGCGGTACTTCGGTGGATGCGGCACCGGCGGATGGCGAAACGGCGCTCATGGAAGCGGCGGACAAGGGGAATCTGGCGGCTGTGCAGCTGTTGCTCAAGTGCGGCGCGCAAGCGAATGCGAAGGATGATGAGGGCAAGACGGCGCTCATGGAAGCCGCCAGTGATGGCTACACAGAAATTGTGAAGGCGCTTCTTGCAGCGGGGGCTGACCCAAATGCTCGTGATGAGGATGGGGAAACAGCGCTCATGAAGGCGGAGGAAGATCATCACGCCGATACTGCAGCTGCGCTCCGCGCTGCCGGCGCTAAGCGATGATCTTCTTATCAGCGATTTAGCAGACAACGGCACTCGGCCACACTCAGCTGTCCGGGGGCCGTCGCGTGCTGCCCCAGGTAACCGTACATGAGGCAACTGCCATGGCGTGCGTAGATGGAGCGACTTTCTTTTGCGAATGCTCCCATGCCCATCAGGGCGACCGGGAGCGCGTGCTTTGTCTCGGTAAGCCATGAAAGCCCCATGTTGACTTCGGCTTCGTCGTGTGGGGTGAAGGCGATTTTCAGCACATTCATACCTTCCGCGCACGCGGTTTTTTCCAGTGCATCGAGCTGGGTTTTCTCCGGTGTCTTCCCCCAGAAGTGTGCCGAAGCGATGCAGGCAACCCCACGAGCATGCGCTTCTGAGAGGAGATCTCGCGCCGAAGCCAAACGGGCAATTTCCCAGTCAATTGCCGTGGCAAGAGGGAGGAGTCGGCGTACACTTTGCACGCGTGCCTCCTCGGAGATTGCTTTGCAGTAACCGCCCTCGGATGCATGCCGAAAGGTAAGGAGCAACGGCAGAGGACAAGCTGTATGCAGGGAGAAATCGCGCATGGCCTCATCCGGCGCATCAAGGCGCAGCTCCACGAGATCACACTCTCCTCCGCGCAGCTGCTTCCATTCCTTCGCCCGACTCACCACTCCCACAATGCGCGGCCACGGGCGGCGCAACGGCGTCGGGAGAGTTTCATCACGCTTGGTTAATTCCTGATTCATAGGCGTTTACGTTTTATTCAAAATGCGGCAAATCTAACCGGATCACACTCACTTTCGGGACGGGGCGGAAGCACGGGAAACTTTTGTGAAGATATTTTTTGCCGGGAGAAATGGGAGGATGGGGAAAGGAGGACTACTTTTCTTTTTGTGAGACGGAGGTCGAGAAGGTTTCACGCAGATCCGTACTGAGTTTCATGGCGCAGAAATCCGGGCCGCACATGGAGCAGAAATGCGCCTTCTTTGCCCCGGCGTGCGGGAGTGTGAGGTCATGGTATTCGCGTGCCCTCTGAGGGTCGAGCGACAGATTGAATTGATCTTCCCAGCGGAATTCAAAACGGGCTTTCGCCAATGCGTTGTCGCGCAGCTGCGCCGCTGGGTGTCCCTTCGCCAGATCCGCCGCATGAGCCGCCAGTTTGTAGGTAACCACCGCTTCGCGCACATCTTCAGCATCCGGCAAGCCTAAGTGCTCCTTGCGCGTCACATAGCAGAGCATGGCACAGCCACGTTGCGCAATCATGGCGCCGCCGATGGCGCCGCTGATGTGATCGTAGCCCGGTGCAATATCCGTCGGCAGCGGACCGAGGGTGTAGAAGGGAGCTTCGTTGCACCATTCGAGTTGGCGGCGCATATTTTCCGGAATGAGATGGAGCGGCACGTGACCCGGTCCCTCGTTCATCACCTGCACGCCGAGTTTCCACGCTGTGCGAGTAAGTTCTCCCTGTATTTCCAGCTCCGCCAATTGTGGGAAATCGTTGGCATCGGCAATACTACCCGGACGCAGACCATCTCCAATGGATACTGCTACATCGTAGGAAGCGAGAATGCGGCAAATCTCCTCCCAATGCGTGTAGAGAAAGTTTTCTTCGTCGTGCAACAACATCCACTTGGCAACAATGGAGCCACCGCGTGAGACAATACCCGTGGCACGTCGCACTGTGAAGGGGACAAAGCGCCGGAGGAGGCCAGCGTGCAGGGTTACGTAGTCCACTCCTTGCCGTGCCTGTTCGAGGAGCGTATCACGAAAAATATCCCAGGAGAGATCGCGCACTTTTCCGCCACACCGTTCCAGAGCCTGGTACATGGGCACAGTGCCGATGGGGACAGGACTGTTGCGCAGGATCCACTCACGCGTTTGGTGGATCATCTGACCGGTGGAAAGATCCATCACGGTGTCTGCTCCCCAGTGGATCGCGCGTCGCAGCTTGAGAACCTCGTTTTCGATATCTGAAGCAAGGGCTGAGTTGCCGATGTTAGCATTAATTTTGCAGAGGAAGTGACGCCCGATAATCATAGGCTCCACCTCAGGGTGATTGATGTTTGCCGGGATGAGCGCGCGACCTGCCGCTACCTCATCGCGGACAAACTCCGACGTGTAGAGAGAGGGGCAACGATTGCCCGTGCGCTCTGCAAAGGTGGTTGGGTGGCTTTGGTGTAAATCATTGCGAGCCACGAGACTCGCCGGGGAAAAGTCAGCCTCTCTTTCCAGCTCACTTGGAGCGGGCATTCCCGAACCTAATTCATCCAGCAGAGTCTGAACGTCATCAGGTCTGCTCTTGTGGCTGGGAAATCTATCATAAACTGCTTTGAAGGCCTCCTCTCTTCCCAGATTTTCGCGGATGGCGACATATTCCATCTCCGGAGTTATGATGCCGCGCAGGGCATAAGCACGCTGCGTGGGGGGAGCATCCCCGCGCGCGGCGCAAAGATGTTTCTCGTCGTCCTCCTGTTTTACATCCCCGCGCGCGGCGATCCATGGTTCGCGCAGGCGAGGTAATCCTTTTTCCAGGTCGCAGGTCTGCTCAGAGTCACCCCATGGACCGGAGGTGTCGTAGATGCGCACCGGGGCATTCGGTTCAGTTTTTCCATCGGGGAAGAGAGAATCGCCCTGCGAAATCTCGCGCATGGCGACGCGGATATCCGGATGCAATTTGCCGGGCACATAGATTCGGCGACTTCCCGGGTATTGCATGTCCTGGTTGTTCATGGGCAGATTCTACTCCCAAAGCTCGTGAAAGAAAAGACATTTCACCGCGAAAGCGGGGCAAACGCATTAGGAAATGCGTTTGCCTATGTACGAGGTACGATTTGGAGAATTCCCGCGCGGAGCGCGCGAGTTTGGCGAAGCCGGATCGGGGGGCGGGATTGTGAAGACGGGCGTTGGGTGTGGTTAGAAAGCGGCGGTGGCGGCTGACGCCGCTTATGTACGATGTGCGATGTACAACACGCACGACGACCCCAAGCAGCTGCTCATTTACGATGTATGATGTACGACGTACGATTTAGATTATAGCGCGCCGGAGGCGCGGGAAAACAGCCGGCGGCGGTAAGTGCGGATGGACAAAGGCGCAGCCTTTGCCCGCAGGGCGAGCCGCCGATGGGGCGGCGGTGAGTCAACACGCACGACGGCCCCGATGAGGGCGCACGCGCAGCGGGCGGTAAGTGCGGATGGACAACGCGCATGCGTTGCCCCGCAGGGGCGAACCGCCGATGGGGCGGCGGTGAGTCAATTTGGAGAATTCGGCGGCTGCGGCGCGAATTTGGCGCTTGGCGGCGCCTATGTACGAGATGTGAATGCGTTGGTCTGACCCGGGAGCTTACGGAGCATCCTGGGAATCCTTGTCGGCCGGGATGACATCCAGTTCGGAGATGGAGGCGAAGTCTCCGCCGTTGTGCGAGTTGAGCATGACAAGTCGAACGTATCGAGCCGTGCAGGGCGTCAGGAAGAGAGCCTGCTGGGGATCCTGATGATTGGCAAAGGAACCGCGTGCAACGGGCTCACCCCAGTTTACGCCATCTGTACTCACGTAAAGTTCATAGTCCTTAACGCGGGCTTCCTGCACCGGGGAGGCCTGGTAGGTGATCCCCTTGAGACGCAGATCAGCGCCCAGGTCGAGTCGCAACTCGTGCGGATAACTTGCAACAGTCACGCCTTTCATGGAGTGCCAGAAAGTATCCTTATTGCCGTCCAGTACGTTACGGGCCTGCCCAATGCTTGGGAGTTCCGAACTCACGTAGTTGACCGAGAAGTAGGCATACGGCGGATACTCACCGAGCGTGCGCGTGATGATGGGAGTGAATTCTGCCAATGCGGCGTACGGCTCTCCTTGAACCATAGGCTCCAGACAGACGATTTTCACGAACCGTGTCGGGGTTAGATCCGGAAGCATGACGCTCTGCGCCTGGTCACTGTTCTCCATCTCCAGAGTGCAGGAAGGCTGCTCGGGCCAATTTTGCCCATCTCTGGAGAGGTAGAAGGCGATTTTGCGCACGCGGGAGGAAGTGCGAGCCTGGCGGGGCGTTATGGTCATGCCGCGTATTTCTGACTCCACGCCCAGGTCCACCACGAGCTCGTGCGGATACTGAGCCACCGGGTTGTGCCAATGGCTGTGCCAGTATGTATCACTTCGTCCGTCAATGATGTTCCATGGTGATTCCGAAAGGCCTGATGAGGAAGAGCAGCGAACAATACGCATCAGGTTGCCCGGGCGCCAGTTATCCATATGTTGCTGGATGATGGCGCTATTGATGCATCCCTGCATGGAGGCATAGGCGAGCAAAGTTCCCTCTTCACGCTGCAAGAAGGGTTTCGTGTAGATTACATTTGTGCCGTCCGCCAGGGACATATGGATTGTTGCTCCTCGTGTGTCGCAGCGTGCATTTACGAAACCCTGATTGTCACGGGAAATAGTGACAGCGCCTGCCAGCGGCAAGGAGCGGCGTCCTACTGCCTGAACGTCATTTCCCGGAAGAATCGGACGCAGGGAGAAGGAGAAAGAGGTGGCTTCTGCCAATGGAATATCGCGGTCAATCGGACGTGGTCCGCAGGAGGCGCCACCGAGTCCGAGTGTCAGTGCATCTATGCTGAGCACCGTTGCCCCGGCGGGTTTGAGTTCCTCCGGGTGGGTGGCTTCAAAAAGCGCTTGCGCAGTGTAGGGCAGGGCGGAGAAATTCAGAGTTTTGCCTTCGGCGGCAGCTACCAGAAGACCTACCCCGTGCTCATCTGTGAGTGCCACCCATCGGGTATCCATGCGGTTTCCCATCTCCATAGGCAGCGGGTAGTTTTCCACCATATCGCGCACATTTCGGGAATAGACGCCGACGGGAGCGCCGCTCTTGCGATCCGGGTAATTTTCACCGGGACCGCGTCCATACCACAACACGCGGTTGTAGCGTTCCGGCAGATTCAGAGTGAAGCCCAGCCGCGGCAGCACGATCTTGCCCATCTTCGGAAGGATACCGGTTTGAACGTTTACACAACCATCCGGCAGTATCGTGTAAACCATTTGCGTGGTGAAAGAGGCATCGCGTTCGGTGATGGGACCGTTGTCCACCGGTTTGAAGTTGCCGCTATTGAACTGAGCGCTATCCAGAGTTTCCTTGCGCACACCCCGACTGACTACATCGCAGGAGATACGTACCACGCCATCCGAAATACGCTCGACAAGCATAGGAGTGGCAGTGTGGACCATATTACGGAAGCCGTTTTGCAGCCATTGGTTCATTGCCCACTGGTCATTGGCCAGCGGGGCACGGAAGGCATTGAGGAGCAGAGTGGCTTTATCGCCTATGAGCTCGTGACCGTTCACGATGTATTTTTTGATGCCGCCCGTCACCTTATCAATGCAAAGCGAAAAATTCTGCCCGAGGACCACGATCTGGCTATTCTGGTTGCGTACCTCAATTTTTTTTCCTTCCTCCAGCGGGGAAATTTTGGCTGATGGAGAGTAGTTGGATATTTCTTCCGGCAATTCCAATTGTTCGGTAGCCACGCGGTAACCGGCGGGGGCCCATGGTGTATCCGCACGCAAATGCAAGCTGACAGTGAGGAAGTAGCGACGATCCGGCTTCATTTCTCCCTTGGGAATGTTTTGCTCCGGGAGTTGCCACTCGGTGCTTTCCAGTGGACCCGCTTCGGCGGAAAAGTTTCCCTGAGCGAGGACTTTATCGCCTTCCTCAGTGATCTGCCAGCGTCCTTCCAACTCGCTGAGTTTGGTGAAGAGATGCTTATTGCGCAACAGGATGCGGATTCCCTTGCTTTCGCCATCAATACCTGCCAGGGTGATGCCTACATTCTGCTGCACTTTGCGTATCTCGTCGTAGATAGGCGTTGGAGTGCGATCGCTGTAAATAACTCCCTTCATGCAGAAGATACCGTCATTAGGCGCCTCATTGCGATCGCCGCCGTAGCTTTGGCGTACGATCCTGGTTCCGTCCGGGAGGGTGACCTCCTGGTCATAGCTTTGGTGAATCCATTCCCAAATTGCGCCGCCGATGATTGAATCACTTGACTCGAAAGCATCCCAATAATCCTGCAGGTTGCCCATGGCATTGCACAAAATATGCGCATACTCTGAGATATACCAAGGTTTGTTGAGCTTACGCTGCGCCACATCACGCGCCCAGTTGACGCTTGGGTACTGGTTGGAATTCAGATCGGCCAATTCATTGTTACGTTCGTATTGAGTGGGACGCGAGGTATCGCGAGATTTAATCCAATCTCTCACGGCAGCGAAGTTGGCGCCGGGACCTGCTTCATTGCCGTAGGACCAGATTACGACACAGGGATTATTCTTACTCTGCTCCACCATGTTCTTATTGCGCCAGACGTGCTGATCCTTCCAATCAGGAACATGAGAGAGGGAGTCCTTACCGTAATAGTAGCCGTGAGATTCGATATTTGCCTCGTCGCAAACGTAGATGCCCAATTCGTCGCACATCTCGTAGAAGAAAGCCGGTTGTGGATAGTGAGAGTTACGCACATGGTTGATGTTTCCTCGTTTCATCAGAAGCAACTCCTGGCGGCATTCCTCACGGGTCACAGTGTGTCCGTTGGCATGCTGACTTTCATGGCGGTTCACTCCTTTGAGTTTCACCGGCATACCATTGATGAGGAAACGACCATCCTCAAGCTTCACCTCACGGAAGCCGATTTTCCTGGAAATGGTTTCTGTGACACGTCCATTTGCATCTCTCAGGTAAATGAGCAGTCGATAGAGATTCGGTTTTTCAGCACTCCAGAGGGCAGGGGATTGCACCTGAGCTACCATTTCTTTTGTGCTGCTTTTGCCCGACTCCACGCGTCCTCGAGCCGTGGTAAGTTCTGCTATTCTTTTGCCATCTTCTCCCAGCAGTTCTGCTTGTAATTCGAAGGGTTGTTCGGTATTGGTGCGATTATTTACTTCCACCTCCACGCGCAGCTTGCAATCCGCGTAATTGGTATGCCCCGTGTCGTCCTTACTGAAATCGGTATGTACGAAAAAATCGCGCACGCGCACCTGCGGGGTGGCGTAAAGCCAGACATCGCGGAAGATGCCTGAAAGACGCCACATGTCCTGACACTCCAGATAACTGCCATCACTGTAGCGGTAAACTTCCACGGCGATGGTATTGCTTCCCTTGTGCAGGTAAGGAGTGATGTCAAATTCAGCCGCAGTGCGACTATCCTTGGAGAAGCCAACCTTCTGTCCGTTCACGAAGAGGTAAAAGAAGGAATCTACTCCGTCGAAACGAATGAAGATTCGCATTCCCTCCCACTGATCCGGCACAATGATCTCCCTGCGGTAGGATCCCACGGCGTTTGGCTCGGTCTTCGGCGTTGTAAAAGTTTTCTCGACCCAGTTGCGGGGAGGGGTCATCACGCGGGGCCAATCTCGCACCATTGTGTAACTTTGGTTGCTGTATATCGGTGTTCCGTAGCCTCTCATCTGCCAATTGCTCGGCACGTCGATCTCCTGCCAGCTGCTGACGTCAAACTCCGGCTTAAAAAAATCAACCGGACGATCTTTAGGTTTCGGAGACCAGTGAAATTTCCAATTTCCATCAAGGCAGATAACTCGAGAATTCGGATTTCCGTTGCTATCGCTCTCCAGGGCTTCATCGCGTCCGGCAAAAGGCATGAAGAAAGCTCTCGATGCCTCCCGTCCCTCGAGGAGATGCTGCGGATTTTCCCAGTCCGGATTAGCGGGATAGGGGGAATTGTCCTGAGCTGGTGCCGTGAGTGCTGTCATAAGCGGCAGAATGCAAAAAAAGGTTTTCCAAGATTCCATAGTACCGAACAATTATACGTTGCCTCCTCAGTTTTTCTTTCTTTCTCTTCGTCTTTTTGCTCTCATCCCATGAAAAATCGGCATCTGAAACAAACGTGACAGGATCAGGAGCGTACCGTGCCGCGGGGAAAATCGGTTTTCAGGCAGAGAAAAAACAGCTGCAGGAAGAGCGTCGAGGCAGTGCGCCGGAACTAC
Source organism: uncultured Akkermansia sp. (assembly GCA_947624205.1). GTDB lineage: Bacteria > Verrucomicrobiota > Verrucomicrobiia > Verrucomicrobiales > Akkermansiaceae > Akkermansia. Next base: position 17,852 of record CANQJI010000021.1, read on the forward strand.
CTTGCGGATCTGCGTGGGACAACATAGACCATCCATTCCGACCCGTCACACGGAATTTGAAGGTCGACGGAAAAACGACACCTCTCCTCCATTCGCTCTACGCCAAGAGAAAGGCGTCCGACAGGCGAACGGAGGAGAGGAGGGAAAAAGGGGACGCGTAGAAGATCTCACGTTTCTGGGGCTTTGACCGAACAAAAACTCCACAAACCACCTCTGGTGAAAAGCCTTACGAGCAAATCATCAACGCATGACAACCGCCATTCACACCGATCCTGGCAGAATGAGGAGGCCGACAAATCCCCCACAGGAGCGCCACAATGCCCACGAGAACACTGCGGTGCAGCGCTTACTGGGCGAGAAAAGCGAATTTCCTCCCCGTCAGGCTTCCGTTGAGGGAGTCTCCTCGGCTACGGGGCGTGCCTTGGGAGCGTCTTCAAGCAGAAGACGACGAATCAGTCGCTCCATAGCCACGGGTGTGGGACGCACATTCCAACGCTCAGCAATGCGACGCGCCTCCCTACCACTCAGACGAACGGCGAAAGCAGAGATGGTGTTGTAGTCCGGGTGAGATTCGTTGCGGAGCATGTCTTCGATGATCGCCTGCTTGCGCACGGGGATCGGACGACGACCACACAGCCACTGTGCAACTGTTCCTTTGCAGACTCCAACTCGCTCGGCCAAAGCTGTGCGGGGGATACGGTGCTGCTTGAGAGTACGGGATATTTCTTTGTAGTCCATAAATGCGTGCTTATTATGAGTCAGTACAGTGACATAGTCAAGCCATAAATGAAAAATGGAAGCGTTTCAATATGAAAAAAAGAAGAAAGAAGGGCGTAAAAAATATCAATTTGAATGCCAAAATACTTGGTAGCAAGCGGTTTGCCGCCATATTACGTCAAACAAAATTTTTTTATCGTCCCCCGGAAAAATCTCTTTCGAGCTTGGAGGACAAAGTCATGCGATGCGGCGATATCGAAGAAAGGGGAGAAGACCAAGGCAAACGCATTAGGAAATGCGTTTGCCTATGTACGATGTTTCGATGTACGATTTGGGAATGCGCGCGCCGTGCGGCACGGGGCACTTGTTGTCGTGATCTTTGATGCGTATCAACGATAGTATCAGTCACCAAAGCATTTTCTCCGTTGATTGACTTTTCTCAAATGCGTTTGCCCTAGGGAGAAGACCAGCCCTCCGCGGGACGGGCGAAACATACTGGGGTATGACGATTTCACATGCCCGGCGCATCAGTGGGAAATGGCGCGCTGGCGCAGGAAATGGTCGGCCAGCACAAGCCATGCCATGGCCTCCACGATTGGCACCGCGCGGGGGAGCACACAGGGATCATGACGTCCCTTGCCGCGCAGGGTTGCTGCCTCGTGGGTGTCGGTGACCGTTTCCTGCGGCATCATGATGGTGGCAGTAGGTTTGAATGCGAGATTCAGAACGATGTCCTCGCCGTTAGAGATGCCGCCCTGAATACCGCCGGAGAAGTTGGTGAGTGTGCGTACGCGGTCACCCTCCATGAAAAATGGGTCGTTGTGCAGAGACCCGGTCAGGGAAGCGGCAGCAAACCCGCTTCCTACCTCAAATCCCTTGCAGGCGGGGATGCTCAGCATGGCATGGGCCAGCGTAGCATCCAATTTATCGAAGACGGGATCCCCGAGTCCTGCCGGACAATGGCGAATGACACAGCTGATACAGCCGCCAAGCGAGTCGCCTTTGCTGCGGGCAGAAAGAATGGCTTGCTGCATTTTTTCAGCAATGGAGGCATCGGAAGTTCGTACAGGGTTTGCCTCGATTTGTTCGTGGGTCACCTCATCGGGAGTGGCTTCAGAGAGCGTAGTTCCCACTTGGGAAACCCATGCCAGCACATCAATTTCGGGCACTAAAACACGCAGCATGGCTTTTGCCACGGCTCCTGCCGCTACGCGTCCGATTGTCTCTCTCGCACTGGCACGCCCGCCTCCGGCCCAGGCACGAATGCCGTATTTGGCGTCATAGGTGTAATCCGCGTGCGATGGACGGTAGACATGCTGCATCTCATCGTACGCACTGCTGCGAGCATCACTGTTGCGTACGAGCAGGGAGATAGGAGTGCCGAGAGTGAGACCTTCCTCCGAGATGCCGCTGAAGATTTCAACGCTATCCGCTTCTTTGCGTGGGGTGGTGAGTTCGCTTTGACCGGGACGGCGGCGATCCAATTCCGTCTGAATTTCTCGGCAACTCAATGGTATACGGGGAGGACATCCGTCGATGACCACACCAACTCCCGCACCATGGGATTCACCCCAGGTGTTGATTTTGAATAAAACTCCGAACGTGCTTGACATGACTGATTGCTCCCCATGGTAGCGTATGAGCGACAAAGAAGCAAGCTTTGAAATTCCGGCTTGCAAACGGTCGTTGAGCAGGGCATAATGAGCGGCGTGCCGTTGGTGGCGCACATGAGATATGAAGACCTTGAAACGATTCGTTCTGGTGGGGGCTCCGGCGTCCGGAAAGGGCACGCAGTCCTCGTTCCTCTCCGAGACCTATGATCTCAAGCCGTTGAGTACAGGCGCTCTCTTGCGCGCCGAGGTGGCAGCCGGCAGTGAGTTGGGGCTTGAAGCCAAGAAATACATGGATGCGGCGCAGTTTGTGCCGGACGACGTGGTGAACGGCATTGTCACGCAGTGGCTTGGTAGCAATCGCAATTGCGGCTGCCTGCTGGATGGTTATCCGCGGACTGTCGCCCAGGCGCAGACCCTGGATGCAAATCTTGCAGAGCTCGGTCTTGCGGTGGACATCGTGGTATACCTGAATGTATCTCCGGAACTCATTGAGGCGCGCATGCTGCGCCGCAAGGCTTGTCCGAAGTGCGGTGAGACCACTCGCAACGGCGAGGAACTGTGCCCCAAATGTGGCACGCCCATGATTGTGCGAACGGATGATAATCCGGAGGCCTTTGCCAAGCGGCGGAGGGATTATGAGACCCTTACTTTACCCGTGGTGGAGCATTACCGGGAGCAGGGCAAGGTAGTGCAGATTGACGTGGTAGAGGAAGGAGAGCCGGAAACTGTTTCTGCCCGCATTGAGGCAGCTATCAAAGCCTACGCGGAGGCGTGAGTCATTGAGTTTTTGAATCTGAGGGGAAGCGCTTCGGAGGTTGTCTCCGAAGCGCTTTTCTATATTCTCTTGCGCGGCGAGGCGTCAGGTGTGTATGATGACTGAATGATGAAAACGATGAAGCGACGAATGATGACTTGCGTGGTGTTGTTGTCAAGTGCTGCAGCATGGGCTCACGCTCTTCCCGCGCCACAGGATTTATTCAAGCAACTTGCCTCGCCGATTTCCTCTGTTCCTATGCAACCGGAGAGGCGTTCTGCCGTTCTTCCTGCATTGGCTTTTCTGCCGGCGGAAGGTGATGCTGTGCTGGCAGAGGCGTGCCCTGGGAGTGTTGCAACGTGGCTGATGCAGGCGTTTGGGAAACCGCTTGCCACGGATTTTTCCGAAAAGCTCAACAGTATTTCTTCAGCCGCGTTGTTGGTTGGGGAGGGGGGAGGTCTCGCTCTTCAGAAGGCCCTTCCATTCATCCGACAGGCCGGGATGCTGAAATCAATGCAAGGCTGTGAAGAGGGCTGGTGCGCCAGGGCGCGGACGGAGCATGTGCCCTGCATCCAACGTGCATTTGGGGAGCAACGGCAGGCGGAAAGGAAGAGACTTCTCGGAGCCCTGGAGCGGTTCTCCCTGCCGCCGATCTATTACGCGCTGACAGCTAAAGAGGGACACGAACAGGATTTTGCTGCGATGCATCGTCAGATTGTCGACAAGTTGCGCCGTGTTGCGCAGGAAAACTCGAATGTGCAGTTTGTGGAGCACGGTGGCTATGCCGGTGTGCGCATGAGTTGGCTCACCGCCATAGAGTGCGCGATGGGATCCCTGAATCTAGATGGTGATTTGCGTCGTGCCTTGTCGCACAGAGAGCTGTATTTGCTCACACGCAACCGGGGATGTAATGCCATGATGATTGCGTGTTGCCGTTTGTGCGATATTGTATTGCCGCCTACGGCTGAATATTCGATGCTTTACTCGCCACGGCTGGAAGGTGCCGATGCGCACATGGATTCACTCATCGCGACGGCGTGGGTGAGTGCGCCGTTTCAGCGGGCGATTCGCGCTGCCATGAGGCGTGACAACGCACCGCTCATGCAGGCTTGTGCGAGGGCTCTGTGTCTCATTGGTGAGACTGATCCGTCGCATCAACTTATTCTCAACAAGGCAGCGAGTCAGCTTATTCGGGTTTCCTCGATGCCGGATCTCTTTGATGAACCGTATGGACCGCTTACCATGCAATGCTGGCATGATTCGGGCGGTATCATGATTGAATCTGTCGGTGATGCGGGAGGCATGCGCTTCGCTCCCGGAGAACTTCGTCTCGCGCATCAAGCTGCTGCGCAGGAAACGATATTCTACTTGGAAAGCACTGCATTTTCTGCTCCCCATCCGCCAAACCTTGATTCTTTCTTCTTTGATCTTCAGTCGGCGTTGTCTGATATTTCCCGTGGTGTGGCGTTGACGTTGCGCGAGGGGGAACGAGGAACTCACGACGTCTGTATTCGCTATGCTGATTTGTTGAAGGAGGAGATTGTAACGACAGGGCGGGCTCTCAGGAAGGTGGGAGATGGGCTGGCTTCTCCCTTTGCGGCGCTTATCAATTGCGTCGTAGATGAGGGAGGTGAAGAGCCCTCGTGCGCATGGGCATTTGGGGCGGCTGTGCGTGATCGTGCTGCTTTGAGTAGCGGCTGGAAGCAGCTTCTCTCCGCTTTCGGTCAGACTGCCGAAAAACTCGGGATTCCTCCCGGCATCGTGCGCTTGCTACCCGTCTCTGAGCAGGATCTCGGCAATGGATCCGTGGCGTACTCCGCCATTCTTCCCCCCGGACATGCGCAAATATTCCCCGGCGTAGCATTGAATAACCAATATTTCGTCGTCGGCAACAACAGCGATTTGAATGCTCACGTACTCTCTGCCGCCAACGGGAATATGACTTTTTGTGGGGCTGTGTCTTCCCTTCATGTTTCGAGTTTGGCGCGAGCACTGAAAGAAGGGGGCCTGTTCTCGTCACTCCGTTCGAATGAATGCACTGCGTCTTTTGCTGCACTGGTGGAACGCCTGGCTCGCAGTGTGGAAAGTGTGTATTCTGTTTCTACAATTGCGGATGGAATTCGGACGGCACGAGCGCTTGTAGTGCCTGTACCACGGACCATTCCCACCACTCCTACTCCGTGAGTGGAGCGGGGATGGTAGCAGCGCAACCTTAGCCGCGTCTGCTACAAAAAACGATTCGGTTACACAGGCGAGAAGCGCTGCACAAGAGGTTCCTGCACGGCAAAGAGGGTAGAGCGCTCCTCCTCTGTGGCGTCGGTATAGCCGTGCAGATGCGTGAGACCATGCACGATGTAGCGGAAGAGCTCGCCAACGGGATTGAGTCCATTTTCCATGGCATAACGCTCAGCGGTGTCGCAACTCACAATGATTTCGCCGTAGGGAAAGGTGATGACATCCGTGGGGCAGGGATCATTCAAAAAGCGTGCGTGTACATCGGCAATTGTTGGGTCATCAACGAGAGCGATGTCGATACAGGGAAGGAAGGAAAGCACATGCTGAGATCCCTTGGGGACACTGAGCAAAACCGGCAGCATGTCCGTCAATGCGAAGCGGAAGGAATCAAGCATCTCCTCATTCAACCACGTCGGCATAGGAGCATGCAAGGCAAGTTCAATCTGAGGGAGATTCGTCATCGTTATTCTCGTCTATCCCGAGGCGCTTTGCGCGTCGTTCCTTTGCCGTGCGACGTGCTTCGCGAAAAAAAGAGAGGAACTGTTCCGTACACAGGTCAACCAGGACGCCGCCCTGCGTTGGGCATCGATGATTGAGCGGTGGGTTGCTATCCAGTAAATTGATCCACCCCCCGCAAGCCCCGCCTTTAGGATCCTGCATGCCGAAGACTACGCGATCCGGGCGGCAGTGAACCAGAGCACCGGCACACATGGGGCAGGGTTCTTTGGTCACGTACACAGTGCAACCTTCCAAGCGCCAGTCACCAAGGGCTGCTTCCGCCGCCGTGATGGCAATCATCTCCGCATGAGCCGTGGCATCTTTCAGGCTTTCCACCTGATTCCAGCCACGGGCGATAACGCGTCCATCCTTAACCACGACACAGCCGCAGGGTACCTCCCCGGCGAGCAAGGCTTTTCCTGCCTCCCGCAGTGCCTGGCTCATGAATTGCTCATCTTCACTCATGCCGCAGTGCGGGGTGGTCGGGAGAACGACGGAGATTGTTTTCAGCGCAGGGTGATGCGGGGATCAGTATCCAGAAGCTGCTGCAGCTCCGACCAACCACCGGCGGTCTGGTTCTGGAACATCTGCAGGTAGAGAGACACGAGTCCGGCAGGGTATTTTTCAAAGAGCTGATCCACGCCAACACGCAGCTTTTCCTCATCCAATTTTTCCGGCAGTACGTCCACTACACCTTGTCCGTTATGCTTGATGCCGAGTGTATCGAGGAAGGAAACGAGCATTGTCGTGTGTTGCCGTACGAGCCATACTTGCAACAGGTGATCTGAAATCTGCTCGGCAGGTTTCCAGGCGAGCATTTTTCGCATCCATTCCATCTGCTCCTCACGAGTTTTCTGCTTCACGTAGACAGGGCGCAACTTCTTGAGGGCAGCAAGCTCTGCCATGGCGGTCCGATAAAGAATGCGTTCGCGGTTGCGCAGCCAATCTTGAAATGAGTTGAGAGTCTCCTCATCCAGCTTTTCGAATATGACGTAAGATTTCATACGGGTACGTGAAGCTTATAAAATCATATTTTATCCTCCTTGTCTAGCAGAACGTTTGCCATTTGCGATTTACGATGGACGACATGCCCGACAATTATACGGGAGGTGAATGAATGGCAGAACCTTTGACCGCATTGGGGAATGCCCTGCTGTGCATCCGGCTTTCCGGGAATGATCGTGAACAATCGACCGGGGCAATTTTTTCTTCCCCAGTCTCGTTCAAATGCATTTGCCCTAGCTTGGGGGAATTGTTTCTTGCCATGGAGGGGGAGGCGTGATAAAGTGACGGAGGTGGCGCTAGACGATGAATACCTGCACCGCCGAGCCATGGCTGAGGGTCAGCGTGCGGGCGTGCGTACGCAGCGTGCGAGACAATCGGGACGAAGTGGCGGGCGGGGGCGAGTGATGGTTCGCCTGCTCCTGATGGGGCTGGTGATTCTTGCTTTGTGCACGGGTGTGGTGTATGGCGTATTTGAGTTAGTGACGGCGAAATACAGCCGTTGGGCGGATGAATTTAATCTGGAGGATGTGAACAATCTGGATCATCCATGCATCATTTACGATCGAAACGGAGATGAGATCGGACGAATTTTCGATGAAAATCGCAGTTACGTGAGTATCGATCACATTTCTCAGAGCATGGTGAATGCCCTGGTTGCGCAGGAGGATAAGACTTTTTGGACGCATGAGGGGTATGATCCGATGGGGATACTTCGTGCGATGAAGGAAGCCGCACTAGCGCACGGACACGCCAATCAGGGGGCCTCGACTATCACGCAACAGCTGGCGCGTAATGCGTATGATCTGGAGCGGCGAACGTTGATGCGCGGAGGGACACGTTATGAACGCAAAGTGGTGGAAATCTTCTTAGCGCGGCGTTTGGAGAAGAGGTACAACAAGAAGCAAATTCTAGAATTTTACCTGAATCGCATTTATTTTGGGCGGGGTTATTATGGCATTCGGGCGGCGTCATTGGGGTATTTCGGAAAGGAACCGGCGGATCTAACGGTACGAGAGAGTGCGAGTCTTGCGGCGCTCATCAAAAATCCCGAAAACTACAACCCCATTCGCAATCCGGAGCTCAATAAGCGCTGGCGCAACGATGTGATTGAACGCATGTACCGCTCCGGGTATCTGAGTGCGAAAGAGGCAGAACGCGTAAAACAGCAAGCGTTGGATGTGAGGCCCAATCCGCTACGGCGTCACACTTCTTTTCTGCACGCCCTCGTGCAGCAGCAGGCCATTGATTTGTTCGACAGTCCGGAGAGAGGCGAGGAGATTGTGAAGAGTGCGGGAATACGCATATACACGACCATTGATGGCAAGCTGCAGCGTGCGGCAGAGGAGGCGCTCAAGCAACGGCTCAAAGAAATTGAGGAGCGTCCGGATTATGCCCATGTGCGTTACTCGAACCCGCGTGATTCGAAGGGTGATCAGCACCGCTACATTGACGGCGCCGTTTACGCCGTAGATAACAAGACGGGTGGAACTCTGGTGTATGTGGCGGGGCGAGACTTTGAGCGTGATAACTTCGACATTATTGAGAGTGGACGACGTCCGGTGGGCACGGCGATGTTGCCGTTTCTTTACATGTGTGCATTCGATAACGGTTTTTCGCCTATATCGCGTTTGGTGGACGATGCGATGGATAACCGGTTAGCAGGGATAGGTGGCGAGGAAGGAATTCTGGGAGAATGGGGGATGGAGGTGTCCAAGGGAAGGTACATGGATAGTATCACGGCACGGCAAGCATTGGAGTGGTCAAAGATTGCAGCGTCTGCTCGTCTGGGAATGGCGCTTTGTGCGAAGAGTCCACGGGGAGCGCGTGCTTTTGCTGAGTCGTTGCAACGCGCAGGTATCACTCCGCCGCGACGGAACCCCGGTAGCACAGAAGCGCACCCGGTGTATTATCCTCGAGTTTATCTCGGTACGGAGCCTGTGTCGCTCAAGGAAATGGTAATGGCTTACACCATCTTCCCGAACAAGGGAAGCCGCCCCATCGCTCCGTACGTGATCACGAAGGTGACGGACAGCAACGGGACAACTCTCTGGGAGAATCCTTTGCATGTGAATGCGGGTAAGCGGATGCACAAGAGCACATCTCCCTGTACGGCGTTTCGTCTGCACGATATCATGCACGAGTCGCTCAAGGAGGGGGCGGCTGTGAGGGTTTTGTCGAACCTTCCCGAAGATTTCCACGGGGCGGCGAAGAGCGGCACCAACTATGATTTTGCAGATGCGGCGCTGTTTGCGTACACCTCGTCTTACACCTGTGGGGTGTGGATTGGTTTCTTGAATGATCGGCGGGCAATTTATCCACAAGCATTTGCGAGTGATGTATGCGGGCCGGTGATTGGGAGGCTGATGCAACAAGCTCGTGGAACTTACAAAGACGAGCCGATTGAATCACCTGCAGATACGGAAGCGGTTGAAATTTGCCGCTACTCGGGGCAGCAAGCTACCAACTTTTGTTACGAGACTACCGTGCGTGATGGTAAACCGGGTTACGTGCGTCCTACCTATATGGAATATTTCCCGAAGGGAGATGTCTCGTTGAGTGCTTGTACGGTGCATGGAGATGGCAGTCCATCACTGAGTGATTTGCTGGACACACGGGGGAACAACAAATTTTCACGTGTATTACCGATAGCGCCGATATTGCCGAAAGGATTGGCATTGCAAGGGGAGGATCCTTACGGCTGTCAGCAGACTCTGACTCCAAAATACAGGGAGGATACAGCCGTAGCAGGGGATACTACAGAATTGCAGGAAGAGGATGCCTTGCCCGCTGATGATGTTGCCGAGGAAGGGGATTCTCCCAACATCGATAGTGACATTCAGCTGAGGATGCCTCTGCCAATGCGGAAAATGCCGCGCCCTCTTCTTAAACTTTGAATTGATTGATCGTTCAGCAACTTGAATCAACGAATTGCCATGAGTACCGAATTTCAAACACTCGCAGCTACGCAGGAAAAGGCATTCTTCATCAACATGGATAATGCGATCTATGGCTCATTTGCCGAGATCGGAGCCGGACAGGAAACCGCGAACTGGTTTTTCCGCTCATCCGGAGCTGCCGGCACTGTCGCAAAGACCATTTCCGCGTATGATATGACGGTGAGTGATGCGCTGTACGGCACAACACGTCGGTATGTTTCGGAGGATCGACTGCGGCAGATGATGGATTACGAATACAGCCAGCTGATTAACCGACTTGGTGAAAAGCGGGGGGAGAGTACGTGTTTTTTTTCCTTTTGCAACACTGCCAAGTGTAAGGGGTACCGCGACCAGGGTTCGTGGGCGGCGTGGATTGGCGTTCGCTTCCAGCTCAAGCCGGGGGCTGCGCCAAGTGATTTTATCATGCACGTGCGCCTCACTGTGCCGGATCAGGATATTCAGAAGCGTGTGCTTGGGATTTTGGGGGTGAATCTTCTCTACGCTCTTTTCTACAAGCGTGATAAGATGGAGGATTTTGTGCACTGCGTTGGCGAAAATCTGGATCGCAGTCTCTATGAAGTGGATCTGATGCGTTTTTCGGGGAATGGATTTAGCATGTTTGATAACCGCATTTTGGCGTTGCAACTGGTACGCAGCGGATTGTCAGAGGCAACACTGTTTTGTCCGGAGGGGAATTCCGTCCAGCAGCCGAGCGATTTTCTCTACAAACGACCGATTGTTTTGATGCGGGGCAGTTTCCTTCCTCTCTGCAAAATTCATCTGGAGATGATGGACAGTGTGCGTACCAAATTCTGCAGTGGATTGACCGATGAGCAGAAGGCGCGCGAGATTGACATCTGTGAGATTTCATTATCTAATCTTTTACGTGGAGAGGAAGTGGATCTTCTCGATTTTCTGGATCGTGTGGATGCCTTGGCGGCTTTGGGTAAGACGGTACTTGTGACCAATATCACCCATTTCCATCGTATTTCAACTTTGCTCAATCAATTCACGAAAGAACCCGTGGCTATTGCCCTCTCCATAGGACTATTGCACGAGCTTTTCAAGGAAAAATGGACGGCGGATATGCCAGGAGGCATTCTTGGGAGCATGGCACACATTTTCCTGAGTCAGACGAAGTGCTATGTCACTCCGTGGATTAACCGTACCAGCGGTGAATTTGTCACAGCCGGAACGTACCGGGCTCCGGAAAAATACCGCTACCTCTACCAGCACCTCGTAGAAAACGGACGTATCGTCGAAGTCCCCTATTTCAATCAAAAGCTTCTCACACGCACGCCGAGGGACATCATTCGTATGATCAATGAGGGGGATGAGGAATGGAAAGAGTACGTACCGCCGGAGGCTCATCGCATGGCGGAGCATCTGAAAGGGGGACATAATTCATGAGAGAAGATTTTCCTTTCTTTGATTCGCAGACCGGTGAACCGGAGGTTGTGTATCTGGATAATGCGGCAACTACTCAGAAACCGCGTTGCGTGCTGGAGGCGCTGCAGAACTTTTACTGCCACATCAACGCCAATGTGCACCGCGGTGCGCATCGAATAAGCCGCTTGGCGACAGATGCTCATGAGGAAGCAAGACACTGCGTTTCGCAATTCCTGCACGCTGCTTCGGAGAAAGAAGTTCTTTTCACCTCCGGTTGCACAGAGGCAATCAATCTCGTGGCGCAGGTACTGGCTCTTTCCGGACGCGTGCGGGCGGGGGATGAGATAGTCATTTCTACGGATGCGCACCACTCCAACATTGTGCCATGGCAGATGCTCTGCGAGCGCGTGGGGGCAAAATTGCGCGCAGTGCCGATGGCGCCGGATTTGAGCTTTGACATGGCAGCGTACATCAATATGCTCTGCGAGCGCACGAGAGTTGTGGCGGTACCGGTGGTGTCAAATGCTCTGGGAATACGTCTGCCGGCAGAGGAAATCACGCGTGCGGCGAAGAGAGTGGGGGCATTGGTTCTCCTTGATGGTGCTCAAGTGGTGTCGCATGAGGCAGTGGATGTCCAGTCCCTTGGCTGCGATTTTTTTGCTTTCTCCGGTCACAAAGTCTACGCGCCCACAGGGACGGGAGTACTGTGGGGGAAGGAAGAACTGCTGGAAACCTTACCGCCATGGAAAGGTGGCGGTGAGATGATTAGCCAGGTGACGTTTGCCCATACTACCTACAATAAGCTTCCCTTCAAATACGAGGCCGGAACGCCGGATATTGCAGGTGATATCGTATTGGCAGAGGCTTTACGTTATGTGCAGCGGGTGGGATTTTCTATCATTCGTGAACACGAGGGCAGGCTCATGAACCAACTCGTGACGGGGCTGCGGGAGATACCAGGAGTGCAGGTTCTTGGCGGGGACAGTGTACAGCTTACCTCTCTTGTTTCGATTCATATTCCGGGCGTGCATCATTACGATTTAGGAACCTTACTGGATCAGATGAATATCGCTGTGCGTACGGGGCACCATTGCTGTCAGCCTCTTATGCAGAGGCTTGGTATCACTGGCACTACGCGTTACTCGGTGGCGATGTACAATACGGAGGAAGATATTTATCGCGCACTTCGTGCAACTTCGCGCGCATTGGGGATGTTGCGTTGAGAGCTTACAGACTCTTCTGGTGGTCACCACGAGGAATTCGACGTATCGAGTTTGCGTATTCTCCTTGACAAATGCGCATTCGGGGCGTAGCCTCTTCGCAAGCATGATGAAAGAGCAGATTGTAAGTGTGAGGGCAGAGGCGCTGGAAGAGATCGTCAATGCGCAAGATATGAAGCAGTTGGAGAATGCGCGCGTGCACATTCTCGGCAAGAAGGGGGAGCTGACTCGCCTCCAGCAGGGGATGAGGGATGTGCCACGCGAGGAGAAGCCCGCAGTAGGAGCGTTGCTCAATGAGGTGCGCGCGGCGGTGAATGCGGCGTTGGATCAGCGTTTGGTGGAGTTGCAGCAGGCGGCGGACGAACAGTCGGTGGCTGGGGTAGACATTACATTACCTGGTGAGACACTACCAAGTGGCGGGTTGCATCCCATTTCGCTCGTGAGGGAAGAGGCGGTGCGCATTCTTCGCCGCATGGGTTTTGCATTGGCGGATGGTCCGGAGATTGAAGATGAGTGGCATTGTTTCGATGCACTGAACACTCCGGAAGATCACCCCGCGCGCAACGAGCGCGATACGTTCTATTTTGATAGTGGTAAATTGTTGCGTACGCAGACCAGCACCGTGCAAGCGCGTGTGATGGAACAGCAGGCGCCGCCCGTGCGTATCATCTGTCCCGGTTCGGCATTTCGCCGTGATGCGATTGATGCGACACACCTTTCGGCATTCAATCAGATTGAGGGACTTTATGTGGACAAGGAGGTAGGCGTCGGTGATTTGAAGGGCACACTGGAGTATTTCTTGAAAGCGTTGTTCGGGGAAGAGACACCGGTTCGTTTTCGTCCGCATTTTTTCCCCTTCACCGAGCCGAGTTTTGAGATCGATGTGCAGCTGCAGGCTACCGGACAGGCGCCACGCTGGATTGAGATTGCAGGTTGCGGTATGGTGAATCCGGCGGTGTTTGAAAATATCGACGAGAAGACAGGCAAGAACCTTTACAGCGGGTGTACGGGTTTTGCCTTCGGTATAGGTCTGGAGCGTTTGGCGATGATACGCTGGGGTATTCGTGATATCCGTCTCCTGATCGAAAATGATGTGCGCTTTCTTGCTCAATTCTCCTAACCTTTTTTTACGCTATGAACATATCCAGGAACTGGCTCGCAGAGTACATTGATCTCAAAGAAATTGGCACGCAGGAGATGGCAGATATGCTCACCTTCGCCGGAGTTGAGGTGGAAGGGATGCAGCAGCGCGGGGTGAACGATGATCTCGTCGTGGTGGCTCAGGTGGTGCAAAAAACTCCTGTGGAGGGGAGTGATCATCTCAATGTCTGCATGGTGGATGCAGGGGAGGGGTCCCCGCGTCAGATTGTGTGCGGGGCTAAGAATTACAGCGTGGGTGATAAAGTGCCCTGTGCTCTGCCCGGCGCGGTGCTGCCGGGCGGGTGGCAGATCAAGGAAGGCAAGATGATGGGACATGCGAGTTGCGGAATGCTTTGCTCGGCTTCTGAGCTTGGGAAGCCGGATAAGGAACACGGCTTGTGGATATTGCCTCAGGAATACGAGGTGGGCACTCCGTTGAGCAAGCTCACGACTTCTGACACGCTCTTTGAGTTGGAGATCACGCCTAATCGTCCGGATTTGCTGAGCCATTGGGGCATGGCGCGGGAGCTTGCCGGCATCTCCGGGAGGCCACTCAAGGCGGATCCTGCGCCGAGCAGTGTGGAGACGAGGCCGGCGAAGGAAAGCATCCTTTTGGAGGATCCGGATCTTTGCCCGCTGTACACAGCGACGCGCATTAGTGGGGTGAAAGTTGGTCCTTCTCCGGAGTGGCTCGCCGAGAGATTGGTTGCCATCGGATTGCATCCCATCAATAATGTGGTGGATGTCACGAATTACTGTCTCTTTGAGCTTGGACATCCACTGCATGCTTTTGATGCGGCACGGGTGCAGGGAGCGTTGCATATTCGTCGCGCAGCGGAGGGAGAGCAATTCACCAGCCTCATGCACGATGATTATACGCTGGAGTCGCAGGATCTCGTCATCTCCGATGATTCCGGGCGCGTTTTGGCGCTTGCGGGTGTGATGGGCGGACTGAATTCCGGCGTCACGGAGTCTACCACGGATATCATCTTGGAATCAGCCTGGTTTCTTCCTTCCACGGTGCGGCATACGAGCCGCCGGCTTGGATTGGGGTCTGACAGCTCGTATCGATTTGAACGCGGCGCAGCAGCATGGAACGTACTGCGTGCCGGCGCACGGGCGGTGCAGTTAATTCTTGAATGTGCGGGAGGCAAGGCGGAACCCACAGCGGTGGCGGGTCAGGCTCCGTGCACCGTATCGGAAAAACAGGTTGCTACGGCGACCGTGCTGGAACAAGGAACCGACGCTAAAGTATACTGCGCCCTCAATCAGGTGGCACTTGATTGGAAGGAGCTGGACGTAATGACCGGTGGCAGTATCCCACACATGGAGGCGGCTCGCATCCTCAAACGACTCGGATTGCAGGAGAATGCTCCCGGGCTTTGGGATTGTCCGCCATGGCGGCTTGATCTCAAGCGCAGTTGCGATTTGCTGGAGGAGATTGTGCGCGTGTACGGCATCAGCAATATTCCCGCTACACGTACATCTATCTACACGGCGGAGAGTGCGCAGGATCGGGCTCATGATTTTCGGTGCACGCTCTCTCATCGTCTTGTGGGAGCCGGCTTCTGGGAGGTGCAGAGTTTCAAACTCATTGCGCGGCAAAGCATGGATCCCACCATTGCTAGTGTGGAATATGCCCTCCCCATTAAGCCACTGATGGAGGGGGATGTCATCAGCGTGGCGCTTCCCCTCTCGGAGGATCACGCCGTGCTGCGCCCCTCTCTGGCTCCAGGGCTCCTTGCTGTGGCGGCGAGAAATATGAATCAGGGTGTGGAGGTTTTGCGTTTCTTCGAATGTGGACGTGTTTTCCGTAATACCGGCGGAGGTAAGGGGAAAGATATAGAGATGGAGGTGCTAGGTATTCTTATGGCCGGCAAGCTGGATCCGGCAAGCTGGACGCAGCTCAGGCCAAAAACCGTCGCCCCGGAACACTTGCGCGCGGTATTGGAGCTGCTGGTGCCAAAGTGCGAACTTTCACTCGCACCGGCGAAACAGGCTCGCAAGGCAGCCATTTTAGGCGCAGATATCCAACTCGGTGGTCAAGTTTGCGGTTATTTTGCCCGCGTGGCGCCGTCGGTGTGCCGCACTCTTGGATTGCCAACGGATTGTTATTATGCTGAGCTGGACATGCGGAAATTGCAACAACTGGCTACTGCGCCTTTCAAAGTGAAGGATTTGCCGCTGTATCCGGGTTCCGGACGTGATGCGACGCTGGTGATTCCTTCTGCTCTTCGACACGCGGAAGTGCTCAAGGCTGTAAGCGCGGCGAAGGAGAGGTTGCTGGTGAAATGCCGTCTCAAGGAAGTTTTCACTGATCCTTCGGGCGAAAAACTCGCGACGGATCGCAAGGCTGTGACTTATAGCTTCACTTATCGTGCGGCAGACAGGACACTCACAGCAGAGGAGGTGGATGCAGCACATGCAGTGGTGCTAAAGGCTCTCACTGAGAAGCTGCCCGGCGTGACAATGCGCTGATGTGGCGCGGCGTTCGGGTCAAAGAGCGGAAGAGGAAATCAAGTGTGAATGACCGGCAGAGGGCACCGAAGCTCTCTGCCGATTCTGTGCTTGGTTCGTTCGGTAGTTTGAAAGGAGAGGGCGAGGTGGGAGCTTGTGGGGAGTTATCCGGATTTGCAGGCGGAGGCGTATATGTGGGACGGGGAGACGGAGCCGCAGCACGCGGGGCGGATTATTGAGCGGGTGGAGGAGCTTACGACAAATGACGCAGCTGAGCTTACGACAAATGCGCGGGGGGAGGAGGCGGCTGACGCCGCCCATGTACGAGGTACGATGTACGATGTACGATTTGGGAGTTCGCGCGCTGACGCGCGGGGGGAGGTTGTGACAAATGATGTGCCGGAGGGGCAAGGGGCTTTTGATTTTTCGTCGAGTGCGACGAAAAATGATGTACGAGGGACGATGTACGATGTACGATTTGGGAGTTCGGCGGCTGCGCCGCGGGGGGAGGGGGATGTTTCGATGAGTGCGCGGGAGGTGAGGGGTGGGGAGAGGTATCGCGTGGTGAATGATAATGTGGGGTTGAGCGAGCACTTGAATGATGTGGTGGAGCCGGTGGAGCTGAATGTGAAGCTGACGGGGGCGAGGAGGGACTGGATGAAGGAGGCGCGGGATTTTTTTGTGAAGTATTTGGCAAATAGGGTTTTTTCTATTGGGGAGACGGGGTTTATGCTGCATACGGAGGGATCAAAGGTGCGAAGTTCGGCGGTGAGCAATGTATCCACTGAGAAAGGGGCACGAATTTTTGAGAAGTTAGAGGATGTTATTAAGAAAGCGGTTCACCTTGGGAGTCAGAAGGCGGAACATAAGGAGAAGGAAGGAGTTAAGCGCAAGGCGGTGATTGATAAGACTAATACGTTTGAGTTTTTTGGGTATCCCTTGCGAGTTAATGGGAAGTTGTTCCTTATGTGGTTTAACGGGACAACGAAGAAGAAGGGGAAGAATGACAAGGAGGAGCCAGACCAGAAGCAGGTGCGGCTTTATGAGGTTGGTTTTCAACCTATGAAAGAAGGGGCGTTCCCGGAACTAACAGCTTCAAGAGCCGATGCCCACGGGGACACCCCTTCGACCACGACTATGGCAGATGTTTTACGGAATGTCAATGAGAAAAGTGAGTGGATGCCGGAGATTGTGGAGGCGGAGGGCGAGGATTTTGAGAGGGAGTTGGAGGAGATACGGGAGGGGGCGGAGGAGGATGGGACGCTGGGGTTTGCGCCGAATGGGGAGGTGAGTAGGCTGGATGAGCGGACGTGGTGCATGGTGCGGACGGGGGCGTTTAAGAGGTGGTTTGGGGATTGGGAGGATGATCCGGAGGGGGCGAGTAAGGTGGTGGATGAGAATGGGGAGCCGATGGTGGTGTGGCATGGGACGTGGAATCCAGAGCTGTTTAAGGTTTTTGAAACGAGCGGCGGGGCGTTTTTCACGACGAGTGAGGAGATGGCGACTTCTTATCAGGATTTGCGCACTTCTCAGGAGGAGGATGGGATGACGCTAAAGAAGTGGAAGAAGGTGGCGAAGCCGAGGAATTATGCGGTGTTTTTGAATATCCGCAAGCCGTGGGATATAAGCGATGTTGCGCCGGATGGGTATGTGCTGCCGAGGACGGATCCACGAAACAATTTTGAAGCAGAGCAGGAGATTTATAA
>CANQJI010000022.1 GCA_947624205.1 uncultured Akkermansia sp.
CACGTTACCGTGACGCAGTTGCCTTTGGCTATTTGATTCCGCCCTGTCAGCGGCTCTTGGGGACTTTCACCCCAGTTGCATGTCATGCCTGACGTACCAAAAGGAAGGGGCAGCGAAACCGCTGCCCCTATGAGTGCGCCTGCTCCGCACCGCGAGCCTGGTCCGAAGACTGCTCTTTTACGTGTGGTCTTATCGACCTCGCAGGAACTTCCTTTTAGCACATGTGTGTTCGGTTGTCAAGACCTCATTCCATGGTAAATGCATTTGAGAGAAATTAACCAACAGAGAAAATGCCTTTATTGACTGATATCATTGTCCACACGTACCAAAAATCATGACAACAAACGGTCATCATGTTGATGGCTCTAAAGCACTCTCTGCATACATTAATGATCCGAAAAAATCTGCGCAATGCGCATGTTATCAACAAGCAACAACAAAAACGATAAATAGGCAAACTTCGCCAAGCGCCAACCTCGCGCACTCCGCGCGGGAACTCCCCAAATCGTACATCGAAAATCGTACATCGTACATAGGCGCCGCCAGGCGCCATCGCCGCTTTCTAACCACCCCCGCGCGTTGCCTCACATTTCCACCCCCGCACTTGCTTCGCCAACCTCGCGCGCTCCGCGCGGGAACTTCCCAAATCGTACATCGTACGTCGTACATCGTACATAGGCAAACGCATTTTCAATGCGTTTGCCTTGCGGTTGCCCTGTTTTTGATAGAGACAAAAGTTCTTGCAAAATTCGTGCAATGCACACATTATCATTAAATCATAAATCCTCCTATTATAAATAAGCAAACTCCGTCACACTTCGCCGTCCGCTGTCTCCCCGGTCGATCCCAAAATCGTGACGACATCCGTTCATCATCATGATGATTCCAAAGCCCCTTGCAAGCGGTTAATAATTCAAAAAATTGCACAACGTGCATATTATCAACAATCAACAACAAAAATGATAAACAGACGAACCCCGTTAGCCGCATCCCCGCGCCTCAGGCGCGCGAACTTCCCAAATTGACTCACTGACACCACATTGCCATATCGAAACAAAAGTTCTTGCAAAATTCGCGCAACGCACACATTATCAATAAATCATAAATCCTCCTATTATAAACAGGCAAACTCCGTCACACTTCGCCGTCCGCTGTCCTCCCGGTCGATCCCAAAATCGTGACGACATCCGCTCATCATCATGATGATTCTAAAGCCCCTTGCAAGCGGTTAATAATTCAAAAAAAATTGCACAACGCGCATATTATCAACAAACAACAACAAAAACGATAAACAGACGAACCCCGTTAGCCGCATCCCCGCGCCCTAAGCGCGCGAACTCCCCAAATTGACTCACTGGCACCACATTGCCAGTTCTCCCCTGTCGGGGCAACGCATGCGCGTTGTCCACCCGCACTTACCGCCACCGGCCGTTTTCCCGCGCCTCCGGCGCGCTATAATCCAAATCGTACATAGGCGCCCCCGCTTTTACCTGAATTTTTCTGAAAGAACAGAGACATCAAGACCGTACATTCTTCCGTGATGCGAATAATTTTTTCCGGATTGTTGGTTTTCTCATGTGCGTTAGGAGCCCAGGAAGTTACGCAGAATACACAACCCCCTGCCGCTGAGAGACAGGGATGCTGCGCCGATCCTTCTTGTGCGGAAAAAGAGCTCTATCCCGCATGGGGTAGCCTCACCCCCCAAGTCTGCAAAGAACGCATTCGCGCCGGTATTGAAATCGCCCGCAAACGCCTCGAAAAACTTCGCGCCATTCGCCCGGAGGAGGCTACGTACGACAACGTATTCGGCGCCTTCGAAAACATGGCGGATGAGATGGATGAGGCAGAAGGGCAGATGCACGTGCTTTCAAGCGTGATGGACAGCGGAGAGCTGCGCGCAGTTCAGGAGGAGCTCATTCCGGAGCTGAGCCGGTTCTCAACCTCCGTCACCTCTGATGCCGGACTCTGGAAAGTTATCAAAGCTGCTGCCGCTGCGCCATGGGTAAAGGATCTTTCCCCGGAAAAGCAGCGCTATGTGCAACAAGTCGTCGACACCTTCCACGACAGAGGAGCAGATCTCCCCGATGACAAGAAAGCGCGCTACGCAGAAATCGTCAGCGAACTCTCCTCACTGGCTCACGAATTCGGAAAAAATGTACTCGATGCAACCAATGCCTGGCAATGGGTGGTAGATGATCCAAGTCAGCTGGCCGGAATGAGCGAGGACTGGATGAGCCGCGCAGCATCCGCCGCTCAGCAAAAAGGATTCGGCTCAGCGAAAGATCCGCGCTGGCTTATCACTCTGCAGGAGCCAAGCGTGTACCAGGTTATCTTCCACTGCAATGTGGAGGCCACTCGCAAACGTTGCTGGGAAGCCCTCTCCTCCATCGGCAAGGGGGCCCCGTATGACAACGCCGCCATCGTGATCCGCGTGATGAAGCTGCGTCAGGAACTCGCAAATCTGCTCGGCTTCAAGAACTACCCTGACCTCGTGCTGGCACACCGCATGGTGGGCAGCGGGGACAAGGCCATGAGCTTTGTGGATGATATGATGCGCAAGGTGAAAGCGCCGTACGACGCCGAGGCGCGAGAGCTCCTGGAATTCATCGCCAAGGACAAGGGACAGCCTGTGCAGACAAAGATCAACCCCTGGGACACCGCCTACTACCTGCGCAAACTGCAAAAGGAAAAATTCTCATTCGACATGGAGCTCCTGCGCCCCTACCAGGAAGCGGAGCACGTCATTCGGGGAATGATGAGTATCTACACGCACCTCTACGACATCACCATCACCGAGCGTGCCACGCATGTCGCGGGACAGAATCCCGGCGAGCGCCCGGCAAATTCCGTCGAAGTCTGGCACCCGGAAGTGCGCCTCTTCGAAGTGCGCGACAACAAAACAGGAGCTCACCTCGGTTCATTCTACCTGGATATCTTCCCCCGCTCCACGAAACGCGGCGGCGCATGGGTGCAGCCGATCCATTACGGCACGCCGGCTCATGACGGCAAACCGCATTCCCCGCATCTTGCCCTCCTCGCGGGCAATCTGAGCGCCCCCGGAAAAGATGCCCCGGCCCTCTTCTCCCACCGGGATGTGGAAACAATCTTCCACGAGTTCGGGCACATGATGCACGTCATGCTCGGTGATACGGAGTTGCGCTCACACTGCGGCACGAGTGTAGCGTGGGACTTCGTAGAGCTGCCCAGCCAGATGAACGAAAACTGGACCTGGGAGCCGGAAGGTATAGCGACCTACGCAGTCCACTACAAAACCGGCCAGCCAATCCCTGAGGACTACGTCCGCAAAATGCAGGATGTGCGCTTCTTCTTCCCGGCGCATGACAACATGGGACAGCTTTGCATCGCAAAACTCGATCTCGAGTTACACGAAAATTGCGAAAAATATTGTCTCTTGGGGGACCTCGATTCAATCACCACAAAAATCCTCGCTCCGTGGCGTACTCCGATGACCGTTCAACCACCCTCCATAATGCGTAATTTAACTCATTGCATATCAGGAGGTTATTCAGCAGCTTACTACTCCTATAAATGGGCCGAAGTCCTCGCCGCCGACGTTTATACAAAATTCCAAAAAAACGGCATTTTGAATCCCTCTATTGGCGCTGCTTACCGCCGGGAGATCCTTTCCAAGGGCGACAGCAAGCCGGCTGCGGAACTTTACCGCAACTTCATGGGACGTGATCCTAACCCGGATGCATTGCTTCAGAAGCAAGGGCTCATGAAGTGAGCCCGCTCCGTTGGTGCTCCTTTTCTCTCAATCATCCGGCGCCGGAAAAATTCTGCAGCAGGTTCGTAGGCTCACCCTGCTGGGGCAGGGTGAGCCAAAGCATGCGGATGGAAGCAAACGCATTTCCTAATGTGTTTGCCCCGACTTCGGACGTGAGATGCTCTGTGAAGAGCCGGAAAACAGGGAGAACACCTGCAGGGTGCGACGAAAGATCAGACAAATGCAAAGAGCCCGAGCTGCGATCTGCGGCTCGGGCTCCCAATAATGGTTGAAACTCTTCTTAGCTTTGAGCTGCGCTCTTCTTCGCGCGGCGCACTGTACCAAAGCGCTTCTGGAACTTGTCGATACGCCCTTCCGTGTCCACAAACTGATTCTTGCCGGTAAAGAAGGGGTGCGAGTCGGAAGTGATACCGCAAGAAACCACGTAATGCT
Organism: uncultured Akkermansia sp.; assembly: GCA_947624205.1. GTDB lineage: Bacteria > Verrucomicrobiota > Verrucomicrobiia > Verrucomicrobiales > Akkermansiaceae > Akkermansia. The sequence continues at coordinate 4,181 of CANQJI010000022.1, forward strand.
CCACGCCGTCAATGACTTCTGTCTTTGCGGATTTCGCTGTGGAACTGGTGACGAAGCGGCGCCCCGTGGTAATATCCACGAACACAACCGGATGATAGTCGGGATGTAGATCTGCTTTCATAGTAGGTAGACTGCGTTTCCGTCGCAGTGCGCGGCAATCAAGATACCATAAATCTTTTCTCTGTCAAGAGCCAATTCTTCCATACATTTCGTTCTGTTCATTTGGGTTCGCGATGCATAGATGCGTGTAAAAAAATGTTTGCAGCATTGCCAAGGGGGAAGAGACGTGCTACAATGCCCCGCGGCGAAGCTGTGACGCCGGAACAAAAAAATGATGAAGACAGCAACGTGAAGACAAGTGCGTATCTACCGCAGGAGCAGGGACTCTACAGCCCTTTGCAGGAGCATGATGCATGCGGTGTAGGAATGGTCGTTGACGCTAATGCCGTGGCTTCCCACGGCATCGTAGAAAAAGGTATCACAATCCTCGAGAGACTCCTGCACCGCGGAGCTACAGGGAGTGATCCAGAGACGGGAGACGGCGCAGGAATGCTGCTGCAGATACCGCATGAATTCTTTCGGGCTGTGGTGAAGGAACCTCTTCCGGCTACGGGGAAATACGCAGTCGGTATGTTTTTTCTGCCGAAAAACGAAGACCAGCGTGCAATCTGCTGCCGCCTGGTAGAACAGGCGGCGCAACAGGAGGGGTCGGCTGTGATTTGTTGGCGCGAGGTGCCGGTAGATGAGGGCGCGATAGGCAGCACGGCGCGGGAATGTGCGCCGCACATTGTGCAGTGCTTCTTCTCTGCCGTTGGGAACGGAGAAGAAGCGGAACGACGACTCTACGTGCTTCGGCGTGTGATGGAAAAATTGGTGGCATCGGAACTTCCGGATTTGGGAGACAAATTCTACATTTCTTCCCTTTCCACGCGCACCATCGTTTACAAGGGACTGCTGATGGCGCCGCAGCTGCCGCGCTTTTACAAGGATTTGGCAGATCCACGCTTCACAAGTTGCATGGCTATCGTACACCAGCGCTACTCCACCAACACTTTCCCCAGTTGGCCGCTGGCACATCCCTTCCGTTATCTCGCTCACAACGGCGAAGTCAACACCCTGCGAGGTAACCTCAACCAGATGAGCGCTCTGGAGGGAAATCTCGCTTCCCCTCTCTTCGGTGAGGAAATCAAAAAAATCCTTCCCATCATACCCGAAGGACAAAGCGATTCGGCGTGTTTGGATAACGTGTTGGAGCTGCTTGTAACCGCCGGTCGCAGTTTGCCGCACAGCATGATGATGCTCATCCCACAAGCTTTTGGCGAACGTTACTTCATTGGCGAAGACCTGCGCGGATTTTACGACTATCATTCCGGTTTCATGGCGCCGTGGGATGGTCCGGCCGCCGTCTGTTTCTCCAATGGGCTGGGAGCAGGAGCCATCCTCGATCGCAACGGCCTGCGACCTGCACGCTACGAGTTGGGGGAAGACGGACTCTTCGTACTGGCGAGTGAGGCGGGTGTTCTGGAAACAGATCCAACTCGCGTTGTAAAGCGTGGCAGTTTGAAGCCCGGCGAAATTGTGTGGATCGACTTTACCACTAAGCGTATCTCATACAACGCAGAAACAAAAACCAAGGTAGCACGCCGCAGACCGTATCGCCGCTGGTGCCAGGAAAATCGCATCAAAATCCACGGCATCTTCGACAGTGTGGATGCCCCGCGCAGCGAGGCGCGACGTGTACCGGCCGCGCAGGTGCTCTTTGGGTATACGAGTGATGAGATTGAGCATTTTCTGCTACCTATGGCGAATACGGCGCACGATGCGGTGTACGCCATGGGAAACGACGCCGCGCTGGCGATACTTTCAGAGCGCCCACAGCTGCTTTTTGACTACTTCAAACAGCAGTTTGCACAGGTAACCAATCCCCCCATTGACCCAATCCGAGAGCAGCTGGTGATGTCGCTTACCACCTTCATTGGAAATCCTGCGAACGTCCTTGACGAAACGCCGCAGATGGCGCGCATTATCAAACTTGCACGTCCTATTCTGACGCTCAGCGATCTCGAAGCGCTCAAGAGCAACAAGGAGGAAGATTTCCGATGCATCACTCTGCCAACCGGCTTTTCATCCCTCTCTGCCGAGGGTCTGAAAGAAGCTATCTCTGAGCTTGAGAAGCAAACCGAGCAGGCTGTTAGTCGTGGGTACCGTATCATCATTCTTTCTGATCGCGATCTCTCGCCGAACGAAGCGCCGATTCCATGCCTTCTGGCGGTTGCGGCGGTCAATGGTAAATTGCGGGAGCTGGGTGTGCGTACAGGCTGCGCAGTGATCGCCGAGAGTGGAGAACCTCGGCAGGTGATGCACTTTGCCCTGTTGCTCGGTTACGGGGCCACAGCGGTGTGTCCGTGGTTGGCTCTCGAGAGTATCGTGCAGTTTGATCGACAGGGCAAGCTCGATCCCAATGTCTCTGCCACCAAAGCTACGGAAAATTATCTGAAGGCCGTGGATTTCGGTCTGCTTAAAACGATGAGCAAGATGGGCATTTCCACCCTGCGCTCTTACAGGGGCGCGCAGATCTTTGAAGCCATCGGTTTGGGGCAGGAGGTGACGCAGCGTTTCTTCCCCGGCACCGCTTCGCGCATCGGCGGTATCGGACTTGCGGAGATTGCGCATGAATCTGTTGCGCGCCTGCAACGTGTGAAGAGCGTCTTTTTTGATGAACAGCCCCCGCAACCGGAAGAGGCCGGTCTATACAAGTGGAAAAAAGGCGGCGAGAAGCACTTGTGGACCTCGAAGGTGATTGCCCAGTTCCAGAAATCTCTGCGCAATAATGACTATGCGCAGTTTAAGGTTTTCTCGGAGATGGTGAACAAGCAGTCAGAATCGCTTTGTACACTGCGCGGACTGTTTGATTTCTCGGAGTGCACTCCGGTGCCCCTCTCCGAGGTAGAAAAAGAGGAGAGCATCATGCGTCGCTTTGTCTCGGGCGCCATGAGCTTTGGCGCCATCTCGAAAGAGGCACACGAAGCGATCGCTGTTGCTATGAATCGAATCGGCGCCATGAGCAACTGCGGCGAAGGCGGCGAGGATCCCTCTCGCTATGCTCCGCAACCGGATGGTGAAAATCGTTCTTCCGCGGTGAAACAGATCGCGAGTGGTCGTTTTGGCGTCACGGCAGAGTACCTTGCCAACGCCCGCGAATTGCAGATCAAGGTAGCGCAAGGAGCTAAGCCCGGCGAGGGCGGGCAGCTTCCCGGGGGCAAAGTGAACGATGAGATTGCGCGCGTGCGCCACTCTACTCCGGGCGTCACGTTGATCTCCCCGCCGCCGCACCATGATATTTATTCCATTGAGGATCTCGCCGAACTTATTTTTGATCTGCGCAATGCCAACCCTGAAGCTCGAGTGAGCGTGAAGCTCGTCTCGGAACTTGGTGTGGGGACAGTGGCCGCCGGTGTGGTGAAAGGGGGAGCGGATGTAGTTCTCATTTCCGGACACGATGGTGGCACCGGCGCCTCGCCTCTTACCTCGGTCAAATACGCGGGGATGCCTTGGGAACTCGGTGTGGCGGAGGCTCACCAGACTCTCGTGTTGAATGGTCTTCGCGAGAAGGTCCGTCTGCAAACGGATGGGTTGCTCACTAACGGACGGGATGTGGTCATTGCTGCGCTGCTTGGAGCTGAAGAATTCGGTTTCGCTACTTCCATGCTCATCGCGCTTGGTTGCGTGATGGCACGCGTATGCAACAAGAACACCTGCCCCGTAGGCGTAGCGACTCAGGACCCCGATCTGCGCAAGCGATTCCGGGGTAAAACGGAGAATATTGTATCTTTCATGCACTTTGTAGCGCGTGAGGTTCGCGAATACTTAGCCTTCCTCGGTTTACGCAGTGTGGATGAAGCCGTGGGTCGCACCGATCTTTTGCGCGTCCACCGCGCGCTGGATTTCTGGAAAACGCAAAATTTAGACTTTTCCCGCATCTTGCGTCCGGATGCCCTCCATGTCACCGGCATGCAGCACACTATCAACCGCATCGTTCCCTTCGATGAAGCTCTCATGGAGGCTGCCAAGCCCGCCTTGGAGCAGGGGCAACCGGTGGAGATTCGCAGTAGCATCTGCAATACTCAGCGCGCCGTCGGCACTCGTTTCTCCTATCACATCGCGCACCGATACGGCCACGCAGGACTTCCGGAAGATACCCTCACATTGCGCCTTACCGGCACGGCGGGGCAGAGTTTCGGTGCATTCCTGGCGCATGGCGTCACTCTCGCGTTGCAAGGACAGGCGAATGATTACGTGGGCAAGGGGCTTTCCGGTGGTAAGATCATCATCACTCCCTTCCCAGGTAGCCCGTACGTGCCCGGAGAAAACACCATTGCCGGGAATGTACTCCTGTATGGCGCAACCAGTGGCAAGGTGTTCATCCGTGGTCAGGTAGGGGAGCGCTTTGCCGTTCGTAATTCCGGAGCTTGCGCCGTGGTGGAGGGTACGGGCGACCACTGCTGCGAGTACATGACCGGCGGTTGTGTCGTTGTGCTCGGCCCCACCGGCCACAATTTCGGCGCCGGCATGAGCGGAGGCATCGCATACGTTTGGGACGAGCAGCACCTCTTTGACCGTTACTGCAACCTTGACATGATCGACCTCGATCCCGTTTCTGACACGGAAGATATTGAACGTCTACGCTCTCTCATTGAAGAACACGCGAGTCTTACCGGTTCGCAGCGTGCCCGGGACATCCTCGCGGATTTCGACAATGCTCTGCCGAATTTTGTGAAGGTCTTCCCCATGGAATACCGTCGCGTGCTGGGACAAATGACCTCTGCCGATGCTGCCGTCCCCCGCGCAGAGACACATAGCTGAGTCCCTCGATTAGTGCCATTTATCCGCAGGGGCAAAGTCCAACATTTGCCGGGGTGTCAGACCCGCCGGCAAACGTCGCAGGCATACACAAAACAACACAGGCGGACACCCACGCTGCCCCGCAGATATGGCTGAGATTTCTCTTCAGCTTTTCCCTTTTATTCCGTGCAATCAGAAGGGAATGTCATCATCATCTTCCATGGGCATTGGCGCCGGAGTCGGCGATGCAGCGGGCGGCTGAGGTTGGCTTTGCTGCCGGTACGATGGGGTGTAGCCGCCGGAGGATGGAGCCGATGCGCCGCCCTCGTTGCGACCGCCGCTGAGCAGCTGTAAATTTTCGGCAATGATACGGATACGGCTGCGCTTCTGCCCCGTCTGTCTGTCCTCCCAGGTATCCATCTGAAGGCGTCCCTCAATGAATACAGGACGCCCTTTGGTCAGGTACTGCGCGGCGATCTCGCCGGTACGTCCCCAACAGGTCACGTCCAGGAAAGTGGTTTCCTCACGACGTTCTCCTTCATTGGGTCCGGGAGCCATTCGGTTCACGGCGATCCGCAGTTCGGTGAGAGCCGTCCCGCGAGGAGTTGTACGAGGCTCAGGATCTGCAGTGAGATTTCCGATCAACATTACTTTATTCAGATTAGCCATGGGTAATATATGGGGGTTAGATATTCATAAACCGTTCAACAGTCCGTTAGATATTCTACGTTTTCACGTGTAAGATGACAAGAAAATTTTTGCCTGCAATGCCTCAAAAATAAAGTCGAAGGGTTGTCAGAAACGGGAAAAGAGGATTTTCGAAAGCTTGATGCCTCAAAAATGAAGAGCTAATATCAAACACATGTTACTCAGGATGAGCAAACAAGCATGAATAGAGTTGCTTTCTGTGTGGGGAGAGAAACGCGTCTGTCTCACCGATATTGGTCAATAAGAAATACGCTGGGGATGTAAAGCACGAAGGATTGAAAAATATCACCGTGCATACGTCCTGCAACGATTCAGCCATCCTGGCAACCAGCGTCGTTCTCCCCTTGTTGCAGGGGAGTTTGCTACACGTCGAGTGAGTACAGCAGAGGCTGCCCGACTAAACTCTGCAGCAGCTGCGGGTCCGCCTGGTGTACCACGCATCTCTTCCAACACCTGCAGCAGCCCCCAACCGTAGCCATTGTACCGTTCTTCTACCTTTGTCCCTTCTCCTTTGAAATTCACATAATCCACGAGACAATACAAACCTTGCGCAGTGGAGGCGAGGGCGTTGTAACGAGCCTGTACAATCTGAGGATTACGTGAGACACGGAGTATTTTTAGCAGGGCGGTGCGGGAACGCACCACGAGAAATTGTACCTGGAGGCTGATGTGGGCAGCGAGCCAATTGCGCATCTGCTGCACAAGACCGGATTGATCTGCTGCAAAGGCCGCGCGTGTAGGCCATGGAGCAGGACCACGGAAAAAAGTTGGCACCCTCACTCCCTGCGATGCAGCGAAAGCAATGAATTCCGGGAAACTCTCGTCAAATGCCTCGTGCCGCCCGGCGGGATACCAGATGAAATGCCCGATTCCCAGTGAAGGGAAGTTTTCTCCGGCATTCCAGCTTACAAGCCCTTGTACACTTCCCGCGCATTCATTTTGCCAAACACGATGCCCGATGGCATCGTACACCTCCCGTCCGGATATGGGTGAGGCGAAAACACACCACCATCCCAAAACCGTTATCAAGGAGGAGAAGGCTTTCATTCTCATTCGTCGCCGAAGGAAATGCCGATTTCTTTGGCCGCTTCGACAAGTTGACTGTTGCCATCCACGAGGTGCAGGGAGCGAACGGCATCCGCAATGGGCATGGAGATGATTTCGTTGCGGAGCAAGGCAACGGTTTCACCGAACTTGCCTTCGTCGATGAGATCTATTGCCTTTGCGCCGCATCGCACGCCAAGAATGCGGTCAAAGGGAATGGGCGAACCGCCGCGTTGTACATGACCGAGCACGCAGTAACGAGTCTCAATACCGGTGATGGTTTCTAACTTGGTCGAGAGGAAAGAGGCGATGCCGCCGAGACGGACCTCACCTTTTGTTTCCTCATCCAACGTGAGGAGTTTGCCACCGATTTTTGCACCCTCGCTCACCACAAGGAGAATCTCGCGCTGACCGAGGGCTTTCAGTAGTTCTACTTTGCGCACGATTTCCTCGAGCTTAAACTCTATTTCAGGGATTAGGATAACATCTGCGCCGCCGGCAATACCACCGTAGAGCGCGATCCAACCGGCATGGCGTCCCATCACTTCCACGATCATCATGCGCTGGTGGGAGACAGCCGTGGTGCGTAAGCGATCCAGAGCGCTGCTCACCACCGACACCGCTGTCCAGAAACCAAAGGTGTAATCCGTAGAACCCAGGTCATTGTCGATCGTCTTCGGGACTCCGACGATAGGAAGGCCGATTTGTTGAAGCTCCAAACCGATGGTTTGGGAACCGTCACCGCCCACGACGATGAGGGCGGAGAGGGCGAGGCGTTCAACAGTTTCACGGCTACGGTCAAGGACGGATTGGGCGATCTGCATGCGACCATCAACTCCGCTCTTTACGGTGAAGTTTCCCTTGTTGACAGTGCCGAGGATGGTGCCGCCCTGGGAGCGTATATTCAGACAATTGGCAGGGGTAAGAATACGCCAGCGTTCATCTTCCGGAGTGGAGAGAAGACCTTCAAAACCATCGTAAAAACCGTACACAACCCAACCGCGAGCGGTAGCAGCACTCACTGCTCCCTCAATGACGGCATTGAGACCGGGGCAATCACCCCCTGCGTTAAGGATTCCTATGTTCATGGGCAGGTAGTAAGGCTGAGCTTTATTTGGGAACGGTGATGAATTTGGAAGGATCCGAGTAGTCGCCGGTTTTTTGCCATTCCTCCCAGGTTTTCCAGCAATCACGCAGGAGGAGAGAAGCAACTTTGTAGCGACTTTGTGAGGTGTGCGCCCCCAGGATAACAATGAGCAAACGTTGGGGGTAAGTCTCTTCCTTCCCGGAATAAGCACTCATCAGCTTGATGGATGCACGGTTTGCAGACACTAACAAGCATGCTCCGGCCATCGCGGAGCGAGCAGCACGTACACCATCGACAGAGGAGTTTGCAAGCAGCTGGTTTGAGTTGACAATGGCGACACTGCGAGAGTGGTTTACCGTTGCTACATAACTGCGCTGTGAGCAGATGCTGCGGAATCCCGGTTTCTGCATGGCATACATCCCCAGCTTTGCCATGTCGTGCGCATCAGATTGCGTGATGATTGCGCCGCTTGTACCCTTGAAACGGGTGGATTTCATGCCGATAGCACGCCCCATTTGGTTCATCTGGGAGATGAAAGCCCCCTCCGGATCCGAGGAGCTGATGGTGCTGCCACAGGCGTGAGCCAGGGTGGCGGCGCAAGCGCTGTCATCCCACATAATGGTGGAGTGCAGGGCATCGCGCAGGGAAATGGTGTCGCCGGGTTGCAGGTGCAGCAGGTTCGTCTGAGGCCACTTGCAAGCTTCTGCCGGCACAGTGATCTCTCTGTCCATGTTCACATTTCGAGCGTCCACCCAATCGAGGACAACAAGGGCGGTGGCAATGTTGGCCAGCATGCCGATAGGGCGTCGTTCATTGGGATTTCCTGTGTGCAGGATGCGACCGGAGTACGTTTCCACGGCCAGGTAGCTGGGGGCTCGTTCTGTGGGCGGCGTTGGCGTGGGGTCAAACTCACTGCAGGAGGTGCCGAACATGCTCAGCACAACAGCACAGGAACTCATAAGGAGGATAGGGAAAATCTTCATGCGGATATGTTCTCGGGTTTCGGGGAATGGGCGTGCAGTTCATCCGGTTTGCGGTCGCCAAAAATGATACCAAGATCACGTGCCGTGTAGACAAGCTGGCTGTGTTCCCGTACCATACGAGGCTGTGCAATTGCCTCGTGGATAGGTATGTGCCCCACATTCAGCCCCTGGAGTACCAGAGAACAGCCGAATGTGCTCTTTTCAATCAGCTTTACGGCTTCCACACCGAAACGGATCCCTAAGATGCGGTCGAATGGGACGGGAGACCCGCCGCGTTGAGTGTGTCCCAGTACACAGTAGCGAGATTCGACGCCTGTCATCTCTTCCAGGGCGTGGCAGAGTCGGTTGCCGATGCCGCCAAGTCGTTCGTCACCGTTGTCTTTGTTTCTCACGGTGATGAGCTGACCATTAAGGCGAGCGCCTTCTGCGACTACAACGATGATTTCGCGTTGTCCGGTTTTCTTTCGAGCCATCACACAATCCACTACATTCTGCAAGTCAAAGGGAATCTCCGGGATGAGCACTACATCTGCGGCAGTGGAAATACCGCTGTGCAGGGCAATCCAGCCGGATAGATCACCCATTACCTCGATCACCATGATACGCTGGTGTGCATTAGCCGTCGTCCGGATACGGTCGATAGATTCTGTCACCACCGATACGGCGCTCTGAAACCCGAAGGTAAAGTCGGAAGCGGGACAAAGGTCGTTGTTGATGGTCTTGGGGATGGAGATTACCGGCAATCCCTCTTCGGAAAGGAGGCTTGCTGTACGAGCCGAACCGTTGCCGCCGATCACCGCCAAAGCTTGTAATCCGAGAGCAGTGATGGTTTTCTTGGCTTTTGCCATAGTGGCCGGCTCTACTTGAGCCCGTCCGAGCTTATTCACGTGAACGGCAAAATTACCGGTGCTGGTCGTGCCAAGGATAGTGCCCCCTTTCGAGCGTATCTTGTGGGTTTTGTTCGGGGTGAGGATCTCATAACGCCTGCCTCCTTCGACAGGCAGCAATCCCTCGAAGCCATCGTGGAAGCCTATGACACGCCAGCCACGGCTGTAAGCTGCGGAAACGAATCCTTCGATGACTGCGTTGATGCCGGGACAATCACCTCCGGAGTTGAGAATACCAATAATCATGGCGTGGAATTATTTTGAGCAGAGAGGCTGAACCGCCGGGATGACTCCGAGGTAGTGTGCACAGAACCACAGTGCGCGTGGGTGATGGAAGAACGATTTCCAGATGGAGCCCTTCAACCCGTTGGCAGGAGAACCGTCGCGCTCGCAGTAGCCGTACCACTCACCGTGTACGGGATCCTGCAGATGGGAGAATGCCCAATCGTGGATGCGCTGGTGCCATTCAGCATATTTTTCATCCCCTGTGGTGACATATGCCAAACAGGTGCCGATGAGCGCTTCATCATGCGGCCACCAGAATTTCATGTTATGCCAGTACTCCTGCACGGGTTTATGGTACACGTCCGTGTAGTAGAGAAGCCCTCCGTAACGTTCGTCCCAACCTCGTTCCAACGCCCAGTCGATCATCTTACATGCCACCTCCACCATCTTTGCGTCCCCTCCGCGGCGACGGGATTCTTCCAGGAGGAACCACCCGCCCTCAATTGCATGACCGGGGTTCTGTGTACGCTCATCAAAGTGGTCGATCACACTTCCATCCGGTGCAACATTCTCCACCACGGCGCGAATATCTTCGTGCAAGAAGAGACGCTGAATGTCCGCAAAGCAGCGGTCGATCCACGCAGTGTACACTCCGCCCTCATCGCCCAAGTATTTACGCAGCTCTTGACAAGTGACGATCATAATCATACGACAGCCCAAATTTTCTGACGGTCGTTTACCGGTTGTTTTGGGTAACATCTTGCCGGGAGTGAAAAAGATGTCTGCATATACACCGAACCACTTGCGCGCTTTCTCTGCACTCGCCGGGTCTCCTGTGGCTCCGTAATGTGCAGCCCATGCAATGGCGGCGAAACACTCACTGTAAGCATATCTCCGCTTGCGCAGGGGTGTGCCGTCTGCTGCTACGTGAAAGTACATGCGTCCGTCTGCAGGGTCAACGCACTTTTCATCCAGGAATCGAAGGGCGCTTTCTGCCCAATGTAGCCACTCCGGTCTTTTTTCGATGCTCAGGTAACAGGTAAGCAGCATCCACGCCATGCGCCCCTGAGCCCACACGCTCTTGTCACTGTCTACCATAGTACCATCCTCATCGAAGCAATGGTAAAGGCCACCATACTCTTCATCGACTGCGCGTGGGAACCAAAACGGAATGACTTCGTTGAGAAGTTTGTCCCTGTAGAATTCCCCAATCTTTTGCTTATCCATAACCACAGTGTCCACAGGCGTTATTTATTGATCGCCCAGTCGAAGAAGCCGATAGCTTTCAGCTCGTCCTTCAGTTGCGATACAGTTACGGCATCAGGCGTCCCCATCGGCAATCGAGCCGGGCCTAAATCCACGCCCCACCATCCCATGATGACTTTGCAGCAGCCCATGTAGCCCTTCGCAGCGATAATGTTGATCATTTGTACAGAGAGCCGCTGCAGGTGTCTCGCCTTTTCGATATCGCCTTCCTTGAAGGCGGCGATGAGGTCCTGGTAAAGTTTTGGAGCGTAGTTGAAGGAGGAGCCCACCCCTCCCTTTGCCCCGGTAGCCAATGCTGCGAGGAACCACTCATCCACTCCCCACGGGATGTCGTATTTACCTCCCTCATAATTGAGTGCCTCCATGTAGAGCGCAAGATCCGGGTTGGTGAACTTTACACCGCAAAAATTTGGTATCTTTGCTGCGCAGGCTGCAATGATTTTGCAAGGGTTGAATGCCACATGCGTGAGTGCCGGGATGTCGTAGAAGTAATACGGCAGCTCCGGTGCACCGGAAGCCTCAAAAGCCAGACAGTCCACCAGCGAATCAATGCTGCCGGGCTTAAAGTAACAGGGAGAGTTGCTAGCCGTTCCTGCTGCTCCGCACTTCACGGCATACTCTGCCAACTCGCGACCGTCATACACGCTGTTGCCGCCGGTGTGCACGATAAATTGCAATCCGTGTTTTTTCGCGGCTTCTCCCCACGCTGACATGTTTTCTTTGCGCTCCGAGAGCTGCATGTGAGCAGATTCACCCGTGGAACCGGTGATGAAAGTGAGTTTGATGCCTTGTGAGGCAAGAAATGCGGCTTGCGCATCGACAGCATCCGGATTGCATGTTCCATTCGCACGCATCGGTGTATGTGTGGCTGCTACGAGTCCATGAAGTTTAAGCGAAGTTTGCATAAGAAGTAGGGGGCGGTTCTATCCCTCCAAACTCTTTTCTACTCCATCCCCCTCTCTTTTTCAAGTAAATTTTCGCCGGGGCAAACGCATTAGGAAATGCGTTTGCCTATGTACGATATACGATTTTCGATGTACAACACGCACGACGATCCCGTTGAAGGCGCACGCGCAGCGGGCGGCGGTGGCAGACGGGGTCTGCCTATGTACGAGGTACGAAGTACGATGTACGATTTGGATTATAGCGCGCCGGAGGTGCGGGAAAACGGTCGGTGGCGGTAAGTGCGGGTGGACAACGCGCATGCGTTGCCCCGACAGGGGAGAACTGGCAATGTGGTGCCAGTGAGTCAATTTGGGAAGTTCGCGCGCCGTGCGGCGCAGGGATGCGAAGCCTTCTTGGCATCTTCATCCCTCTGGTCAGCTGGGTTTTGATACCATCTTTTTGCCTCCGCCAAATCCTTGCCACGCCATTGCCGTTAGCACAGCAATTGTCAAGGTTATACTGCGCAATCGCGAGCCCCTGCTCCGCCGCCAAGCGGAATCAGTGGATTATGCCGTTTCCACTCACCGCAATTTATGAGAAATTGCCGTTAATATCTATCAGAAGTTCAGCTTCCGAAGATTTTCCTTTGCCTGAGCATGCCCCTGCTCCGCCGCTCTACGCCACCACTTCACGGCTTCCTCCAGGTCTTTGCTTACTCCCTGACCGTTCGCATAACATCTGCCGAGGGCAAACTGTGCCCCCGCGTTGCCCTGCTCTGCTGCCAAGCGGAACCATTTCGCCGCCTCTGCGTAGTCCTTGTTCACGCCATTGCCTTTCTCGTAGCAAAAGCCAAGGTTGGACTGCGCCCCCGCATGTCCCTGCTCCGCCGCCTTGCGATACCATCTCACCGCCTCTGCGTAGTCCTTGTTCACGCCATTGCCTTTCTCGTAGCACACGCCGAGTTTGTACTGCGCATCCGCATCCCCCAGCTCTGCCGCCACACGATATTTGAACTCCGCCCATGCCTGTCCGGCTTCCTCTTCCGTGCGGGAGGGGGGCGTACTTTCATCCGCCCATGCTGTACCAAACAGAGCGCACATCGCCACCATGACTCCCCGACGAATTAGTTTTCGAACTTCTCTTTTGAAGGTGTGATTTCCTTTCATGGTAAAAATAAAGGTGTAAAGCTCCTGCTTTGCCTTCCCTGCCAGATGGGGTGAGCATACCTTTTTTCAAAACAGTTGTCCAGACTGAAAAAAACGGTGGCAGATGGGGTCTGCCCATGTACGATTTACGAGGTAGGATGTACGATGTACGATTTGGGAAGTTCGCGCGCCGTGCGGCGCGGGGATGCGAAGAACGATCGGTGGCATGATTTATGATGCGTATCAACGATAATATCAGTCAATAAGGGCATTCCTCTGTTGATTGACTTCTCGTCAAATGCGGGTGCCTTGTAATTAGGGCTTGACTATCGAGCATATATGTGCTAAGAGCAGGGATTCCTGCGAGGTCCGAGGGGACCAATACCATACGAGGGCTGGTCGTTGAACCAAGTCCACAGTGCGACGCAGGCGCACTCACGGGGGCAGCGGTTTCGCTGCCCCCCACCCCTCCTCTTTCCTCCTAAAGGACGAGGCAAACGCATTAGGAAATGCGTTTGCCTATGTACGATTTGGGGAGTTCCCGCGCGAAGCGCGCGATTTTGGCGCCTATGTACGATTTATGAAGTTTCCGCGTGCGGCGCGAGTGTGGCGAACATGCGTATAAATTGCAATATCAGTCAATAAGAGCATTTACTCTATTGTTTCGCTTCTCTCCAATTCGGGTGTCCCGGAGGCAACCATTGCACACGCTTATCTGCAGGGATAAAAGAAAATTCCCATGATTGAAACGGGGCGGTATAGGGTTGTTCGATGATGATGCGGTTGCTTCCTTTCTTGAGATGGATGAGCGTGGGCGACTGAGCCCACCAGATTTCTTCGTCCCGAATGGGGTGTTCTTCCTCGGCTGTGTGCCAGGTGGGCTCGGCGATGCGGCTTTCACCGGCGTGCTCATAACGACGGGGGTTGCGTATCTCTTCCCCATTCACCCAAATGCGCGTGCCACACTGCGACCACTCTCCCGGACGAGGAATGCCGGTGTACTGGCGGTTGGAACGCGTCGGCGCGTCAAAGCCGATCATGAACGGGTAATCTCCCTCCTCTTCCACGGTGACATCCGTGCAAGCCCACACGCGCACGCCCGGCCTGGCTTCCGGGAACATGCCAAGACTCCACGTGGCGGAACGCGTGCGGAAGTAGAGATTGCTGCCGAACACCTCATGCAACACACCCGGAGCTTTCCCGGCCAGCACGAGTTTGCGCACCGCTTCTGCATCTGCGTCCGGTATGGGATGAGTGACCTTCCACACGCAACCGCTCTCCCCCCAATACGGGAAATGCTCATTTTTGAACATCGTCCGTCCCAGAGTCGCCAAGCGTTTTTCAAAAAGCTGGAAAGCACGGCCTGCTTCGGAGTCCGGAGGGGGCAACACAACCGTGAGCGCATCGCCCTCCACAGCGGCGCCGTTCCATGCACGCTCTGCCATGGCGCAAAGGCCCGGCCACACCGGGCTGTGCAGGGGAATGCGAGATTTATCCTCCACCCGGATATCCGGCCACGTGCAGAAAATGGCGCCAAGATGCAGGGCATCTCCCTTCTCCGCTCCGCAAGGGCGCATGAAGAACCAGCGACGCACGAGCAGAGCGGGCTCAAAGAGGTTGCTGTAGCCGATGGAGGAATCGATGGTGGGGGAATTCACACTCGCTGCGTCCTGCGCATTTTTCCCCTGCACCCAGCGCTGAGCGATGGAACCGCCGGCGACCGGAAGATCCCACGGTCCCTCCCACTGCATGGGCTTGCGCCCGTTTGCCTCGATCTTGCGGCTGAGGCGCTCCACAAATTCCTTCGCATGGGGCACGCTCACCTCGTCCGCCCCGAAATGCAGGATGGGACACAGCTCCACCGGCACCTCCGCACAAAACTCGTCGATGAGTTTTTCCAGGACCCGGATACCTTGCTCACTGTGCATCGGGAAACCGAAGGCGCGGACAAAATAATCGCTGTGTCCCGGCATATCCAGCTCCGGGATGATGGTGATGTGGCGGTCGCGAGCGTAACGGAAAAGGTCGCGGATCTCGTCGTAGGAATAGGTGTCATTCTCATCGCGCGTGCGATACCGAGGATCATTGAGCTGCGGATAGGCTTTGCACTGCACATGCCACGCGGGATCATCCGCCAGGTGCCAGTGGAAATAATTCACCTTGAGCCGGGAGGCGAGATCCAGCTGCCGTTTCAGAGTCTCGATCGTTTGGAAATTGCGCCCGCAGTCGTGGTGGAAACCACGCACCGAGAATGCCGGCCAATCCGTGATCTCACAACAGGGCAACTTATGACGTCCCGGCAAGACGAGCTGGCGGAGCGTTTGCAGCGCATTGAACAGGCCCCCCGGCTGCGGCGCGCTGATACGCACTCCCCGGGCATCCACCACAAGGCGGTATCCCTCCTGCTCTGCCCCAGCGGGGAGGGAGGGCACGTTTTCGAGGGAAAGAGAGAGCGCGATGGGACGATCCGTCGCAAGCGGAGGATGGTAGTAAAGAGAACGCAAGAAACTGTGGTAGGCCGTGAGGAGCATGGCTTCCTCGCCGGATTGCAGGACTTGAACGCACGCCGGGTTTGCGGCAAGCTCCCAGCGCGGAGGCGGCGGTAAATCTCGCACTTCCTTACCCCATTTGACGGCACGCGGAAAGGGCAACAAGGCAACGGGGGCCTCAGATTCCGCCCGGAGGGGATGCGGAGAAACCCATTGCACCAATGATTCGCTACCCATCGCTACACCTATGCTCAGGATCAGCGGGAGGAATGCTTTCATGGCTGCACAGGAATGAACGAAACGCCCCATGACTGGAACTCCCCTTTGTAGGGCTGCTCAATGATGATGGTGTTTTTGCCTTTTTGGAGCGGCACCATCGTAGGCTTATGCGCCCACCACACCTCTTCATCCGCCAGGGGATTCTCATTGGCCGGGTGGAACCAGGTGTCGGACATGTAGCGATTTTTGCCGGCAAGCTCGTACACCTGCGGGTTGCGGAACTCCTTGCCATTGACCCACACGCGCGTCTCGCATTGCGACCAATCCCCCGCTTTCGGCACGCCCGAGTAGCGCCGCGAGGAGCGGGCGGGCGCGTCAAATCCTACCATGAAAGGCTGCTCGCCCCCATCGGCGCTATCGTACTCCAACACCGCCCACACGCATGCACCCGGTTTCGTGCCGCTGAACATACCGACAAAACCAGTGGACGGCTTTGTGCGGAAGTAGAGATTGGCGCCGTAGGCATCTCGCGTGTTCAACCCGCTGTAATCGCCGGTCAGCACCTTCGCACGCACCTGCTCCTTCTGCGCCTCCGGCACCGGACCGATAAGCGTCCACTTCTGCGCATTTTCAGTCCAATAGGGGAAATGTTCCTTCTTGAAGAGCGTCTTGCGCAGGAAGGCAAGGCGCTTTTCGAACAGCTTGAAAGCACGCGCAGCCTCGGTATCCGGCGCCGGCATATCCGAAGCCAGGCCATCCCCATTGGCATCGCCGCCCTCCCACGCGCGCTCCGCCATGGCGCACAGCCCCGGCCACTGCGCACTGTGCAGGGGAATCTTACTCTTATCGGCCACGCGCATGTCCGGCCAGTTGCAGATGAGCGCGCCCATGCGCTGATCATCCCCCTTGCCCACCCCGCACGGACGCAGGAAGAACCAACGGCGAACCAGCATAGCAGGATCGAAGAGATTGGAGTAGCCCATGCCGGAATCTATGGTACGGCAGTGAACGCTCTTCGGATCCATCGACGAATTCGGATCGCGATCTCCCTCGCCCCAGCGCTGGGATATGGAGTGCTCGCCCACCGGCAAATCCCGTGGCCCGCCCCACTGCATCGGCGTGCGACCGAGGGATATCAGCAGCTTGCTCATGCGCGCCACAAACTCCTTCGCATTCGGCACGCGAACCTCATCCGCCCCGATGTGGAAGATGGGACAATCCTTCGCCGGCACCTCCTTGCAGAACTCGCGGATCAACTCCTCAAGCACCTTCATGCCGTCCTCGCTGTGCATCGGGAAGCCGAAAGTCTTGTTAAAATACGAACTGTGACCGGGCATGTCCAATTCCGGGATGACCGTGATGTTGCGCGCTCGAGCATATTTGATCAGCTCACGGATCTGCTCGTAGGAATATGTGTCATCCACGTCGCGCGTGCGGTTTTTGGGATCATTGAGCTGGGGATAGGCCTTACTCTGAACATGCCAACCGGGATGATCCGTGAGGTGCCAGTGGAAGTAATTCACCTTGAGTTGCGAAGCGAGATCCAGCTGCCGCTTCAAGCTTTCGATCGTCTGGAAATTGCGCCCGCAGTCGTGGTGAAACCCGCGCACTGAAAAAGCCGGCCAATCCGTGATTTTACAGCAGGGGAGACTCTTGCCTCCCGCAGCCAACTGCCGCAGCGTTTGCAGAGCATTGAAGAACCCGGCTTCGTGAGCCGCGTGTATCTCAACCCCCTTCTTACTGACTTGCAGGGTGTAGCCCTCCGATTCCCCTTCCCTGGGGAGAGAGGCAGCATCTTCGACAAGACAGCAAAGCATGCTACTACCGGATTTTCCCGCAGGCAAAGCCGATAGGAAGCCACGCCACGCCGTGCTTATCATTTTTCCCTTTTTCCCCTCCAATTTCCAATCATCTTGTTTTCCAAGAAGCAGTTTCGATTTCTTCCACCGGACCTCCCTAGGGTACGGCAGAAGCGCAGCGGGCGCGTTCTGCTCCTCATCCAGCGAATGCGGTGACTTCCAATCCTGAGCCAGGAGCGGAGCTGCAGTCAGAAGGACGGAGAGTACGAGTAAAACGCATTTTTTCATGCGAGAGCGTCGAAGATCAGTCATACTGTATTAGGTACGAATTCTTTCATCAAAATCTATCACCCCAAGGAAACGCATTAGGAAATGCGTTTGCCTATGTACGACGGTGGCAGACGGGGCCTGCCTATGTACGAGGTACGAGGTACGACGGTGGCAGGCGAGGCCTGCCTATGTACGATTTACGAGGTACGATGTACGATTTGGGGAATTCGGCGGCTACGCCGCAAGTTTGGCGGCTGGCGCCGCCTATGTACGAGGTACGATGGATGATTTATTAATAATGTGCGCGGTGCGCAGATTATTTTGGATTATTAACGTATGCAGAGAGTGCTTTAGAGCCATCAGCATGATGACCACTTGGCGGCATGATTTTTGACGCGTATGAACGGTGAGACCAGTCAACAGGAGCATTTTCTCTGTTGATCAACTTCTCTCAAATGCGTCTGCCGTGAGAAGAAGAGTCTTATTTTTTGCCCGCTTTTTCCACGTATTCACGCCAATCGAGCGCAATGGATCCGTGGCCGTCCTGCAGCACATTCCCTGAGGAATCCACAATGGTCGCACGGGGTATACCATTGGCCTCCTTCAACCCGGGAATTTTCTCATACAGTTTCTTGGTTGGAATGAAAGAAGGGAACTTAGCTTTAAATTCCTTGAGGAAGGACATGGCGTTCCGCTTATCCTGGTCGTGACTCACCAACACAAGCTCCACCCCGGCCTCCTTCATCTCCTTGTATTGCTCGACAATTTCGGGCATCTCCTTGCGGCAGAATTTGCACCAACCGGCAGATTGAAGATAAATATAAACCTTCGCGTCCTTATTAACTCTACCGTTGAAGGTATGGGCCTTTGAAAGAGCCTTGGCAACAGGACTCAGGCCCTTCTTCTTGTCCTTGCTTTTAGAATCATCGGAAGCCTCCTTTTTTTTGCCCTGAGCTTCTTCAGCAGCTGCAGCTTCCTCTGCCGAGTTAATGAGCTCTCGCCATGATTCAACCATCGGAGTCGTGTGCTGCGCCTTCAGGACCTCACCATTGGCCTTCACCAATGTAGCGTAAGGGATCATGCCAGTATCACTGAAGCCGGGAAGATCCTTCCCGTCCTCAAACATTATGCCGGGAAAAGTAGCCCCAAATGAGGCGAGGAAAGATTCACCCTGATTCTGAAATTCATCGCAGTCCAGCACAATCACCTCCAGCCCGGCCTCCTTCATCTCGGAGTAACTTCCTACCACTTTCGACATTTCCCGGCGGCAAGGACCGCACCAACTAGCGCACTGCAAATAGAGATAATACTTTGCCTCCTCATTCGGCGTACCGTTAAAAAACTTTTTACCGGCCAACGCCCGCGCCACCGTACTCTTCTCCACAGCCTCCACCTTCTCAACCTTCCCCTTCGGGTGCTTTTTGGTTTCCTTAGCAGAAAGGTCCGCCACCATCAACACCATCACCCATACGGTCAGAATTCGAATCAAAAGCTTCATCACTCTGCCATCATACTGATTTCCCGGCTTATTGACAAGCCCAAACCCGGGGCAAACGCATTAGGAAATGCGTTTGCCTATGTACGAGGTACGATTTACGATGTACGATTTGGGGAGTTCCCGCGCGAAGCGCGCGAGTGTGGCGAAGCCAGATCGGAAGCTGGATCGTGAAAGCGTCGATCGGAAGTGGTTAGAAAGCGACGGAGGCGGTGGCGCCTGGCGGCGCCTATGTACGATGTACGATTTTCGATGTACGATTTTGGGAATTCGGCGGCTACGCCGCGAGTTTGGCGGCTGACGCCGCCTATGTACGATTTAGATTATAGCGCGCGTTGCGCGGGAATTTGGCAGAGCAAGTGCGGATGGACAAAGGCGCAGCCTTTGCCCGCAGGGTGAACCGCCGATGGGGCGGCAGTGAGTCAATTTGGGAGATTCCCGCGCGAAAACTCTGCGGGAAGGTGTTATTTATTGAGAGCGGAACAGTGTGGGCAGCGGGCGGCTCCTCGATCAAAGGGTCGCAAGAATCGATATCCGCAAATACGGCAAATTGAATGGGTACGCTTGCGCCTCAGGCGTCTCAACTTGGAAGCAATTTGCACAGGAATCATCACACACACGACGGCAGCCATTCCCCCGAAGATAATGAGGAGGAAAAGCTGCTGCAAGGTTATTTCAACCTGAAAAGTCATGGTTTATCTTGTCTGGGGGCACTCCGTGGCGCAACGGGGGCTATATCCTTCACGGGAAGTTTTTCCAGATCCGGCATGGGGACATCGGCGTCTATGGAACTACCGTAGTATCCACTGGGGAGGATTTGTTCGGGCGGAGCCGTTATGAGAGGGAGCTTCCGCCGATCCATCAGGATAGTTTTGGGGATTTCAATCTCATCCTCAAACGGATCCGCCCTTTTGGGGAGATGCAAGGGGAGCACACCTTGTTGCCGCACAAGGAATTGGGTTAATTCATCGTTTTTGTAGATCATGACCCCCACTCCCTGAGGACGCAGGGGGACGGATACTCGCACGTCAAAGAGCATCACGATTCCCACGACAAATACCGCAGCCAAGAAGAAGAAAAGGAAAAAGTGACCCCGCATTGAACGCAAACGCGGGGTGTGATAAACCAATCTGGAAGAGTCATGCTTCATTCATCTGTTGCGGGGCATCCGTAAAAAGCGCAGGTAAATCCCTGTTGCATGATCATATCTGCCAGCTTCTGCACCGTGCCGACACTAACTGCCTCATCACAAGCAATGATAACCGTGATAGAATCCGGCCTCACGGGAGCCTCCTTCCATTTTTCCAGGAGATGCTTCACCCCCAGTAACCCATCGGGGATTTCCTCGTCGCCCGAATAATAACGAGATGTCTCGCCCGGGGTGATCGTGATAATGTGCGACAAGGAACGGTCAAAGCGTTCGATCGAGAAATGGGAAGCGGCCGGGCGAATACTCACGCCGAAACGCGGCGAACGGTAGCTCGTCAGCAACACACAGAGGCAGAGCAGAACGAACAGATTGACCCCCGCAAGTATCACGATGGCAAATCCGGAATCGTTGAGATTGGAACGTACGCGGCGCATGATTCGAGCCGGATAAAATGACTAGTCGGTCTTTTCCGATGTTTGTTTCGGCGACACCGAAGAATCCGAGGAGGAGCGGAGACGCGCGTCGCAGATGATATGCACGCATTCGAGTCCGGCGCGCTCAATGTTGTTGACAATCTTGCGCGCACGAGAGGCGAGGTACATGTAGAAGATGTAAACCGGGATAGACAACGAAATTCCGATGGCCGAGAGGATGAGCGCATGACGCAGGGCAAAGGCAACTTGCGGCATAGACGCTGCACCATCAATAATTCCCGGCTGCTCGTAGAAATCCACCAGCCCGAGTATCGTGCCAAGCAGTCCCAACAAGGGCATCACCGTGGCACAAACAAGGAGCGTACGAATATTGCGATCCACCCGGAAGACCTCCAATTCTGCCGCCTCCAATGCAATCTCCCGCAGTTCGCTGCGAGCCAATCGGGGCCGCATCAGAACCGCCTCTACCACACGAGCCATCGGACCCGGCAACTGGCGCGCCTCATGAAGCGCCTCATTGTACTGCCCACTGCGGAGCAAAGCCGAAAGACCTCGCAGGAAATCGCCGGAATTGATGCTCACCCGGTGGAAATAAAAGAGGCGTTCGGCAATCACGGCAAAGGCCAGTACAACGAAGAAGATGATGAGCCACAGGATCGGATCCATGGCAGAGAGGCTTTCAGTTCCGGGCATCGTTCAGAGGCGGGTAAAAGTGAGTTACTATCGGGCAACGGAAGGGGCTGCGATAACCTCACGCCCGAAGTACGGCACAAGCGCCTCCGGGATACGCACCGAGCCATCCGGCTGCTGATACTGCTCCAGCAGCGCCACGTACAGCCTGGGGAGCGCCGTGCCGGAGCCATTCAGCGTGTAGGGCACGCGCATGCGACCCTCGGCATCTTTGTAGCGCAACTTCATGCGGCGCGCCTGGTAATCCGTGAAGCAGGAGCAGCTGGATACCTCCAAATACTTGCCCTGCCCCGGCGCCCACACCTCAATATCGTAGGTTTTGGCAGAGGAGAAGCCCACATCCCCCGTGCAGAGTTCGATGACGCGGTAATGCAGACCGAGTTTCTGAAGGATGCTCTCGGCGTGTCCCGTGAGCTGCTCGAGGATATCGAAGCCATCCTCCGGGCGGCAGATGGTCACGAGCTCAACCTTGTCAAACTGGTGCACACGAATCATGCCCTTGTTCTCGCGGCCGGCAGAACCCGCTTCACGGCGGTAACAGGGCGTGTATGCCGTCATCTTGATGGGCAGATCACTCTCGCGCAAGATTTGCTCGCGGTACAAGTTCGTTACCGGCACCTCCGCTGTGGGTACGTTGAACATGGTGTTGCCCTCCAGACCGTACATATCTTCCTCGAACTTGGGGAGCTGCCCGGTGCCGATCATGCAGTCCCGCTTCACCATGAAGGGAACGCCGACCTCCTGGTAGCCGTTCTGCAAGGTCTGCACATCCAGCAGGAAATTGATCAGAGCACGCTCTAATCGAGCGCCAAGACCGCGGTACACGATAAAGCCGGAGCCGGAAATGCGCGCTGCCGCTTCAAAGTCGAGGAGACCGAGAGCACTCGCGATCTGCACGTGGTCCTTCGGGGCCTGGATCTCCGGTTTTTCTCCCCACAAGCGCAGCACGGGGTTGGACGTTTCATCCGCCCCCACCGGCGCGCCTTCGTGCGGCATGTTTGGGATGGCGAGCAAGAGTTGTTCCTGCTCCTCCGCAGCGGCGGCGGCAGCCGTTTCCAAATCACGAAGGCGCTCGCCAAGCTCGGTCATGCGCGCTTTCAACTGCTCAGCCTCCTCCTTTTTGCCTTCCTTGAGCAGCGCCCCGATGCGCTTGGATGAACTATTACGTTCCTGGGAAAGAGCTTGCTTCTCCGTCTCAATTTTGCGTCTTCTCTCGTCGCATTCCAGCACGCGATCCACCAGCATCCAATGCTCCCCGCCGCGCTGTTTTACGCGATCTTTTACCATTTGAGGATTCTCCCGAATGAGTCGTATATCCAACATATCCCTTTCATTTTACTCCCATCCCTCCGTTTTTCAAGCCGAAAGCCCGGGGCAAACGCATTAGAAATGCGTTTGCCTATGTACGAGGTACGATTTTCGATGTACGATTTGGGGGAGCTCCCGCGCGAAGCGCGCGATTGTGGCGAAGCAGATGCGATGGCGGAATCGTAGAGCGATGCGCGGACGGTGGCGCCTAAAGGCGCCTATGTACGAGGTACGATTTTCGATGTACGATTTGGGGAATTCCCGCGCGAAGCGCGCGATTGTGGCGAAGCAGATGCGATGGCGGAATCGTAGAGCGATGCGCGGACGGTGGCGCCTAAAGGCGCCTATGTACGAGGTACGATTTTCGATGTACGATTTGGGGGAGCTCCCGCGCGAAGCGCGCGAATTCCTCTCGGGACTGCGGGTCATAATTTTGCCAGAGGAAAAAGCACTCGGGAAGCGCCGGATGGGCAGAGGGAGAAGAATCCGCCACAGGTTTGTGGGGAAAAATTGGTGGTGAGAGTTGGGTTGATCGGGAGAAATCAGCCGACCTCGACATCGCCCTCCAGAGGTTCGTCGGGGGCGAAAGACCACGGACCGCGTACCGTGAGGTGACGTACTTTTTTGAGCGAAGGGACGCCGAGAGGTTGCAAAGAATCCACCAGTTTGTAATCAGAAGAAAGCTGCACGATGGGCGCCACACCGCCGCACTCCGGAGCCAAACGCATGCTACCGGCGGCATCAATCTGCACTGCATCTGAGCGCAGCAACAGCAAATCGCCTGTCGTTTTTACCGGGAAGAAACGCGAGCGGGGCACATTCACGGCTTGCGCCCCCGGGAAACACTGAATCGCCGCTCCCATCGCGATCTCCAACTGATACACCGCAGGAGAATTCGGATCGCGCGGATCCGCAGTCTTCGCATTGCAAATGACCGGGAGGGGCACCATGCCGCTGTGCGCCGCCATGAAATCGCGCAGCACATCCAACCGGATCCAAAGGTTGTTGGTATTGAAGTAGCGATGGCGGGTGATATCCTGGAAGAGTGGCACATCTTCCGGGGAGCACTGCGCCACCTCGCGCAACATGAGCTGCCCATCCTCCTTTCGCAATGCCAGATGCCCTCCTTTTTTGTCCGCCGCCGTGCGAGTCGTGGCCTCCATCACAAAGGGGGCACCGCTTTGCGCAAACCAATTCAAGAAGCGGGTATCTACCCGGGCGCCGAGGTTGTCGCAGTTCGACACAAAAGCGTAAATCACTCCCCGCGCCAGCAGGCGATCCAACCAACCGGATCCCGCCAGCGCCGCGTAGAGATCCCCGTGCCCCGGAGGACACCACTCCAGCTCCGGATGGCTCGGCATACGCACCGGCTCCAACGTGTCACGCAGCAATTTGGGAACCATGTTCTGCATGAGCTGCACCTTGTCCGCCGCCCCGTAGCCCTGCTCTGCATAGCGCTGCAAATGCCGCATCGTATCCGCCGCCGTGGAGAAGGAATTCATCAGGAGCAGTTGAACATCGCAGGCTTTCTGCTGCCGAAGGGCTTCTACCTGCCGCACGATGAGATCGAGAAAAGTCACGCCCGGCTTGATCTCCAGAAGACTTTTTGCCTGCTGCAGCCCCATGCTCGTGCCGAGACCACCGTTGAGCTTGATCACCACAGTTTTGTTGAGCAGATCCGCCCCCGCCTCTGATGTACTCGCTACAATTTCATCCCATTCCGGCAGGGAGGGAACGGGGGAAATCTCCTCCTCACTCACCATCATCTTGCACTGCTGTCGCAACTCCTCCACCCCATGCAGGAAAGCACATATCGCCGCATCCGACAGTCCCCGCGCCCGCATCTTTTCGCTGATCGTTGAGCTCGCCTCCTTCATGGGGGACATTCTACCCCACGCTTTCCCCGCACGCAAGGTTCAAATTGATGAGCTCCTCGTTTCGGTAAAAATTCCTCCCACTCCCATGAAAAAAGACTTGCGTCGCACCCGCACGTCATGTATACTCCCCTCCACCTAGCGGAAACGCTCAATACCTGCTCGGTTGGCGGAATTGGTAGACGCGTTAGACTAAGGATCTAATGGAGAAATCCGTGGGGGTTCGAGTCCCCCATCGAGTAACGCAGGCCCGACTGCATAAACGCAGTCGGGCCTCGCTATTACAAGCATTCTGAGTTATTATCCAGTCGTACGCGGTCGCCAATAATTTACGAAAACATTACGACTCGCCTTTACGACTATGAAAAGCAGCCTCCCCACTGTCTCCCTCAACACAGACACCAAATCCCCCTACCCCTCCCATCCGTCCACTGCCCTATCCAAAAAGGAGACAATTTCTCCCGACAAACAATCACATTCTTGATTTCATTTTCCTTATTCATATTCGCTAAACATTTCTTGTGCTACTCACTTGTGCTACACTTGTGCCGCACACCTCGTTTACTAAACAACCACGCCCCTCAAAAATCAAGCAAAACAAGCCACTTACATTTACTAAACACCCCTAACAAAACGGATGGGGTGGGATTCGAACCCACGGAAGGTTGCCCTTCGGCGGTTTTCAAGACCGCTGCATTCAACCACTCTGCCACCCATCCTAAGGAGAGAGTCGGGGATATTCTAACTGATGTGCCCCTCCGGCGCAAGGCTTTTCAACCTTGCCCTCTCAAAAAAACGCAAAGGAAGCAATATTCTACTGACGAATAACAACCTCACTTGAGCTTGTTGTATTCCTCGTCGGTGACGGGTTCGAGCCACTCGTTGGAGGTCTCCTCACCCTCGATCTCAATGGCGAGGTGGGAGAACCAGCTATCGGGAGCGGCACCATGCCAATGCTTCACATTTGCCGGAATATGGATAACCGTTCCCTCCTTTATTTCGACCGGCTCCTTGCCCCATTCCTGGTAGTATCCACGGCCGCCGATACCAATGAGCATCTGACCGCCACCTTTGGCAGCACGGTGGATATGCCAGTTATTGCGGCAGCGGGGTTCGAAGGTCACATTGAATATCTTGACCTGCTCTGAGGAGACAGGAGCAAGATAACTCTGACCGATGAAATATTTGGCAAAGGCGTTATTAGGCTCACCGATGGGGAACATAAGGCGGGCGGCATGCTGCTGCTTCGGCGTCGCTGCGGGGGCGACACCAGCGTCCGGCGCCCAAACATCCTTCGCCAGGCGGAAGGTTGCCCACGCTTTTGGCCACCCCGCATAGAAGGCGACATGCGTGATAAGCGCGGCGATCTCCTCCCTGGTGACGCCGTTGTTCTTCGCGTTCTGCAGATGATGGATGAGTGAAGAATCGGTGATGCCCTGACTCATCAGTGCAACCACTGTGAGCATGCACCGCGTTTTCACGGGCAGATCCAAATTGTTCCAATTCTCTCCGAAGAGGACATCATCATTGAAATGAGCGAACTGTGGGGCAAAATCCCCAAGCTGTTCGCGACCGGCTGTTTGAGTAATTTTTTTCATCATGGTAGAGGGTGTTGATTGCTCTTGCGCAGCGGCGAGAGGCGTCAGGAACGGCGATACTGAAAGCAGGATACTGCTCAAAATGGCTCTCTTCATAACAGTGATCATGATACAATCTCAAGTTGCTTGAAGTCAAGGCAAACGCATTAGGAAATGCGTTTGCCTATGTACGATGGTACGAAGTACGATGTACGATTTGGGGAATTCCCGCGCGAAGCGCGCGAGGTTGGCGAAGCGGGAGGAGCCTATGTATAATTTTGATAACGTGATCACTGCGCAGTTTTTGAATTATTTTTGTTGCTTGACTTCTCTCAAGTGGGATTGCTGTGAGAAACTTTCTGCGCGTGCAAAAGAAGCTCGTAGTCCGCAACATCCAGGCGTCTGCCCTGTTTGTACCCCACCTCCGGAAAGAGCGAAACGCGAGTGAAACCAAGGCGCTCGTGAAAGCGGCAACTGCGTGTGTTCTCCGCCGTGATGCACGCGATGAGAGCATGCACCCCAAGCGCACGGCAATCCGTGATGAGACACTGCATGAGCGCACGACCAATACCGCGTCCCTGCGCCGCAGGAGCGAGGTACAAAGTCGTCTCCAGAGTATCGGCATAGGCAGGACGCTCCTTCCATGGGTGCGCACAGCAATAGCCGAGAATTTTTTTCTGCCCATCCGGCGCTCCCTCCTCCCAAACGTAGTAAGGGAACCCGGCAGACACAATTGAGCGAATACGACCGCGCATGACCTCTTCATCCGGCGCTACGAGCTCGAAAGAAACCGTAGTTTCCTCGACGTAGTACCGGTAGATAGCCGCTATGGCGGCGGCATCTTCCGACTGGACACGGCGAATCACGACACCATCAGCGATCAAGGCAAACGCATTGGGAAATGCGTTTGCCTATGTACGATTTACGAAGTACGATGTACGATTTATTCATAATGTGCGCGTTGCGCAGATTTTTTCCGGATCATTAATGGATGCTGAGATCCCTTTAGAGCCATCAGCATGATGACCGCTTGTTGTCATGATTTTTGATTCGTATAGGCAATAATATCAGTCAATAAGGGTATTCCTCTGTTGATTGACTTCTCCTCAAATGCGCTTGCCCTGCATCAGCGGTAAGAAGCACGATAAATGGCTACGCAATCCTCGATGGAGAGGGGGAGAGGATCATGGTCAAAGAGCCAGCCCATGGCAGACTTCGCATTATGCGCCATGGTTTCAAACTCGTCCGGCGTGATGTTGTAATCGCTCATTTTGAGATCTGCCACGCCGCAGTCCTCTTGCAGCTTGCGCAGCGCCGTCAGGAAATCCGCAGGTGCGGCAGCACCCTGCATTCCCAGCGCCCGCGCCATACGCACAAAGCGCTCCGACTGAATTCCGCGGTCGATAAAGTGTTTGTAGTAGGCGAGTGAAATCATGATAAGCCCTGCCCCATGCGGCAGATCCTGGTGGTAAGCAGAGAGGGCATGCTCCAGCGAATGCTCGCTTGTGCAGGTGCCGACAACCATCTGCACACCGGAGAGCCAATTACCGAATGCAACCCGTTCACGATCCGCGATCGATTTGCCGTCCCGCACCGTGGCGGCCAAATGCTTACCGACATTCTCAATAGCCGTGATGGCAACCATATCACTGACGAGATTGGCAGTGGAAGCAATGTAGCCCTCCGTGCTGTGGAAAAGGGCGTCGAACCCCTGGTAAGCCGTAAACTTGGGCGGCACGGAAAGCATGAGTTCAGGATCAACAATGGCGATTTTAGGGAAAAGGTCATGCCCGAAGATTGCCGTCTTCTCGTGCGTCTCCGGGTTGGTGATCACGCCGCCGGAATCGGTCTCCGACCCCGTACCGGCCGTCGTAGTAATCGCCACGATGGGCAGAGGGGTATTCACAATGGGCTTTCCCTTGCCGGTGCCCGGCACGATGTAGTCCCACAAGTCACCCTCATTCGTCGCCATCACGGCAATACCCTTGGCTGCATCCATGCAGCTCCCGCCACCGAGCGCCACAATGAAATCGCAGCCGTTCTGCCTCGCACACGCTCCTCCTTCTTCTACCGTCGCCTTCAGAGGATTTGCCTGAACTTTGTCAAATACCACCGCCTCAACGCCGACCTGTTGCAACTGCTCCAACGTGCGATCCAGATACCCGTGAGCACGGGTGGATTTTCCATTGGAAATGACAACAAGCGCCTTTTTGCCCGGCAGAGGATGAGTATGGAGAGAATTCAGAGATCCTGCGCCGAAAAAGGTGCGCGTAGGCACATCAAAAGTGAAATTGGTAACCGTTTTCATCCTCTGCATTATGAGGCATAAAGTAACTGTATGTCAAGCAGAGAAACCAAGGCGGTGGCAGACGGAGTCTGCCTATGTACGAAGTACGATGGACGATGTACGATTTGGGGAATTCGCGCGCCGTGCGGCGCGGGGAAGCAGAGCAGATGCGAAGCGGAATTGTGGAGCGAACGGCGGAAGTGGTTAGAAAGCGGCGGGGGCGGTGGCACCTAGCGGTGCCTATGTACGATTACGATTTTCGATGTACAACACGCACGACGGCCCCGTTGAGGGCGCACGCGTTAGCGGGCGGCGGTGGCGGCTGACGCCGACCTATGTACGATGTACGATGGACGATGTGCGATGTACGATTTAGATTATAGCGCGCGTTGCGCGGGAATTTGGCAGAGCAAGTGCGGATAGACAACGCGCATGCGTTGCCTACTCGCCACCCGCAGCTCCGCTGCGCATTATTTGCAAATCGTACATCGTACGTCGTAAATCGTCCATGGGCAAACGCATTGTCAAATGCGTTTGCCCGGCGGTTGCTTAGAATTCTACGCGGTAGCCGATGTTGGCGTCCAGGCTCATCCAGCCGCGGC
>CANQJI010000023.1 GCA_947624205.1 uncultured Akkermansia sp.
AGCATCAACACGGATAATGGAGCGGAGTTTATCAACTACCATCTGCAGGGGTGGTTGAAGCAGCACCATAAGAGGACTAAGGTGGCGCGCTCACGACCTTATCACAAGAACGACAATGCCCGGGCGGAGGAGCGCAACCGCCACAAGGTGCGCGAGCTTGTGGGGAAAGATCGTTTTGACGAGCAAGGATGCGTTAGTTTGCTCAACAAGGTATACAAGTACCACGATTTACTGACGAATCACTTTTATGCCAGCACGCGACTAGTCGCAAAGTCATGCTCAGCCTCTTTGATATCTCGTGGGACCACTCATGTTTACTCAACAAGTGCCTTAATGCCCCCTTGAGCATAGTCAACGGCTCTCTTCCCTTTGACATCTACAGCATCCTTTTTGGCGCCGGCATTCAGCAGCATACGCACCATGGGCTCTTTATTTTGCTTCACGGCTTGAGTAAGTAGAGGCTCCCTGGCAAAGCGAGGATCATTCACATCCATACAGGCAGCAAGAAAAAGCTTGAGGCTTTCCTCTTGGTTCTTGTAGATAGCCATGGCAACAGGAAAACCGTTGATGCCACCCTCAGGGTTGAAGTTAACGGAGGCGTAATGGGGCAAGAGGGCCTGGAGGGCAGCATATGACCGCGACCATACGGCATCGTGGATGGGAAGGGCTCCATTGTTTGCTCTCGCCATCACATCCGCCCCATGGCGTATGAGCAACTTAATGGCTCCCTCATTGTTTGCCCCGGCGGCCACATGCAACATCGCCTTGCCACTCCCGCAACGCGCATTCGCATTCGCCCCGGCTTCCAGCAGCACTTCTACCACGTGCAAGTTCTGTTGACGTATCGCCTCCATAAGGAGGGTGTCACCCCGATCAGTAACCGGGGTTTCCACGTTGAACTGCGTCTTTGCGAGATCTCTCTTGAGCTGGGCGGCATCCCCCTTCCGCACGTCTTTCAGGAGCTTCTCCACAGCAATCATCCTCTTGCGTTCAGCACGTGCGGCAGGATCTTGGGAGAGTTTGGCAATAGTGATACGCTTCCCATCCCATTGGACAGCCTTAATGGAATCAGTCTCCGGAGGACACACAACGGTGGTGGTAGTGTTATCTTCGTGGTTGAGGCCCATAAGGGAAACACGGATCAATTTCTTTCCTTGATAGGCCTCGAAAGCCACGGCATTCTTCCACGCGTCGCCGGGAATATCCACCTGTTTCACAGGCAGGATAATTTTTGGAGCATCGGGCGAAATGCGAATGGACAACTTATGCTTGAAAATATTTACAGTATTAGCCGTAATGTAAAAGATCACGCTTGAATCCGGCTTCGGATAGCGAGCCATATAATCCAAGACATCTTGAAGCATCTCATCTGTCACGGTCAGACAAGCCTCGCCGTAGTCATCAATAGTGCGATCCACCGGCGCCGCCATCCCCGTGCGCAAGAAAAACTCTGCCAAATTCAGCTTGGCGGCATCCGCAGCACGCTTCAGAAAAAGTACGCGCAACTGCCCATTCGTCATACCCGTCTCATCAGTGTGCCGCACATTGTGAAAAATGGTCGGGTAGAAATCCTTGTTGCCACGTGCCACGGTGAGGTAGAGCATCAGCTGCCAAAACGGAGCCACCCCCACAAAAGCATCTCCAGACTTCCCATTAAGCGGTTGGAAAAGCCCGGAATCCGGTCCGGCCTGGAATTGCCAGAGTTCGCGGCGGGCAATCGCACTATTTACATAACAATCGAAGCGACCACCACGCATACGCACCTTATCGATATTCTCGATCACCTCATGCTCCAGACGCATCCTCTTGGGGAAGAGGTTAAAATTCACCCATGCGGAGCAAATATTATTCGTAATCTCCGTGGTCCCGATCCAGCGCATGCCCGGTCGAGTTTGATTCACGTGCCCGAACTCGTGAGCCACCCCCCAGGCACCCTGCCGTAATCTGACCGGATTAGCCAGCGAATCCATCGTACCGACATGGAAGGCGGCACCTTGCCCATCTGCATGCATAAAACCCGTGTACTGCACTCGCCCGAAAATGTGGTTGCCGGGGTGGGGATCCTTCGTGCCCAAGCCCAACACATCCACTTGCTCCAGCCGAATAATCTCATCATAGAGCGCAATGAGATCCAGTCCTTGATCCGGGCAATATTTGCGCAAAGCCTCCACATCATACGCCAACTGACAGCGGTAACCCATCAGGTCGAGAATCCCGCACGCCGTGTTCTTCAGCAAGCGGTGCCAGGTTTCCACCCCATCCTCTGGGGTAAATACTCCGTTAATTGCCCCGCCCTGAATATCGACGTTCAGGCTCGGAGCCTTCTGCGGATCCAACGACCAGTATTCTATGTAAGCCAACCCCTTGTGCCTGGTAGTAATCCTGTTCTCACCCGGGTGCAGGGGATACACGTCCTTAGTTCCTCTTTCACCAAAATCGCGCACCACCAACTCCATCACCGCATCACTGGTCGGCGTGCCGCTCAAGGTGATCACCGCTTCCTCCCCTTCCGTAAAATATATGCCAGCCGGATTCTCATAGCCCGAGTACCCGCTCGTCTTGTACACCCGGCAAAAATCCTTGATTGGGAGATAAGCGCGTATCATGCGGTGGCGGTAAGTCTTCTCCGGATCCCCCTGGTTAAGCCCACGGAAATCCGTGAGCTGTACCACATCAGCTGGCGGCTCAGCCGCTGCGCAAACTTCTCGCGCCAGCCCCCACAGGGCCAAAACTGCCATGGCTGCCACTATTATTCTCGTTTTCATGGTTTAATGCTACAATAAAAGAGTTGTTACACGTTTTGCTAACTGTATACCGAAGGATCACTCATTGATGCAAAAGCTGAAGAACCGCCCCTCTCGCGTAATCAGCAGCGCAGCGACCGTGTTCATCCCGAGCTGACGGATCCGCCCCGGACGTGAGTAGCAGCCGCACCATCGCCTCATCATTGTTCTTTGCTGCCAGCACCAGTAAAGGCTCTCTCGCAAATTGCGGTGCATTCACATTCAACCCTCGCTTAATCATCTCTCCCACCATATTGGCGCGGCGCATCCTCACCGCCATTACCACAGGCGAGTTCCCCGCACCATCCGGCCAGTTGTCCAAGTCATGATAGACCGGCAGCAATGCACAAAAAGCATCAAAAGCCGACATCCACACCGCATCATGCAGAGGCGTGGCCCTATTCCACCCCTGAGCCAACGGATCCGCCCCGGCTGCCAGCAGCGCTTGCACGATATCCGGAGCATTTCGCCCCGCCGCCAAGTGCAGAGGTGTCTTTCCACCATCGAGCCGCACATCCACCTTCGCCCCCGCCGCCAGCAGCTGCCTCACTGCTGCCAGATTCCGTCCCTCTACCGCCACAGCCAACAAAGTTTGCTTCCCATCCTCGGAGTTCGCATTCGGATTTCCTCCAACCTCCAAGGCCTCGCGCAAACCAGCGATCTCTCCCTTCTGGATGCTTGCAAACGCCGCCAGTTCTTTGCGGCGTACGCCCAACGCTTTCTCACATAGCTTGCGTATCTCTCCATTACTGGTCATGTCCGCCGGCAGCTTCCCTTTCTTATCCCGTGCCAGCACGTCCGAACCGGCCGCCAGCAGTACCTGCACGATCTTCGGGTCACCATGCGCCGCCGCTAGGTGCAGCGGCGTCTGCCCCAACTCGTTGCGCTGGTTTACAGGCGCATTTTCCCGCAACCGAGCCCGCACCACCCCCATACGCCCATCCCTCGCCCCCTCAAAGAGCGAATACACGCCATTGCTGCAATGCACAGGCTGCGCCTTCTTTGTCCCTCTGCCAACTTCCACCCCGGCTACATTTCCCACGCCCCACACCACACCCATTCCCAACATGACTCTGGTTACGATTCCCATGTTCATAGCTTATTCTCCCGCACCCAAGTCTACCACATCCTCCTCCGGATTGACAATATTCTTCCTTCTCGGCGTCCACAAAATTTTCTCCTTCACCATTCTCCCGCACAAGAAAAAAAACGCGTCAGGCTGAAAACCCAACGCGCCGTCACTTTCTTACTGAGCAACAAATTTCTGATAGCTGTTTCAGATCTTGCCGAAGAGAGTCTTACCCTCGGAAAGCAGATCCGAAGTAGCAACTTTGAGACGATCGCAGATACCCTGCTCCCCTTTCTTGAGGTAAGAACGCGGATCGTACACCTTCTTGTTGCCCACTTCACCATCCACCTTCAGCATGCCATCAATATTCTGGCACATGTGCAGCACGATGGGTTTAGAGAACGCATACTGGGTATCGGTATCAATATTCATCTTCACCACACCGTAAGAGATAGCTTCGCGAATATCGCACAGATCAGAACCGGAACCACCGTGGAAGACAAGACGCATATCTGTACCGTGCTTATCCATGACGGCCTTCTGCCCATCGCGCAAAATCTTTGGCTCCAGTTTCACAGCACCGGGCTTGTAAACCCCATGTACGTTACCAAAGGTGGCGGCGAGCATGAATTCGCCCAGCCCATTAAGGGTTTCGTAAGTGAGTAACATATCCTCCGGCGAAGTGTAAAGCTTGGCGGCATGCTGACCGCTGTTATCCACTCCGTCCTCTTCACCACCAACAACACCAATCTCAATTTCAAGCACGATACCAACCTCCGCACACTCCTTGAGCATCTGCTTTGAAATCTCCAAGTTCTGGGCCATGGGTAGCGCAGAGGCATCCAACATGTGAGAGTTAAACAAAGGCCCCTTACCCTCCGCGATGCGCCTCTTAGACTCCGCAATAAGCGGACGCAGGAAGCTGTCAATCTTGTCGGCTTGGCAGTGATCCGTATGCAAAGCAACAAGCACGTCGTACTTTTCAGCAAGGCGATGGACAGCTTCAGCCAGGACGATGGCGCCGGTAGCAGAATCCTTCACGGCTGTGCCGGAGGCAAACTGCCCGCCACCCAGTGAAATCTGGATGATACCGTCGGACTTTGCTTCGGCAAAAGCTTTCAGCGCACCGTTGATGACCTCGATCGTCGTGACATTCACGGCCGGATAGGCGTAGCCTTCCTTCTTGGCCGTGTTCAGCATCTTGATATACTGTTCTTGGGTTGGTACAGGCATTGTAAATAATGAGTTGGGTTAAAGTTCCTGCCGGGCGAGCAATCAAACGCTCGCAGCGGGCGCAGGGATGGTATCACGCACATCAGCGCAAAGCAAGTGAAAATCCTTGTCTCTTCCTTCTTTTCCGGGAAAAATCAAAAAGAATTAAGGGGAGTGAAAGAAAAACCTTGACAGAGGGCACAGAATGGGCTACCTTGGTGCGCCGTTCCGGGAAACGATACAAACTCAACTAAAAGATATGCGTTCCGTTATAGTACGAAAGGGAGAGCCGATTGACCGTGCTCTCAAACGCCTCAAGACGAAGTTGGATACCGAGGGTATCCTCGAGGAGATGCGCCGCCGCCGCGCGTTCGAGAGTCCTATGGATGAAAAGCGCCGCAAGGCTCGCTCTGCAAGCAAGCGTAACAAGGTGAAATGGCGCTTTACCAACAAGGAGGAAATCCCAGCAGCGGCGGTGACTCCCAGCGAGGATTAAAGCAATCCCGCACTTTTCGCTGGCTCTGGTTCACGAGTGCCTGAGTGCTGCGGCTTTCTCCACAGGGTGAAAGCCGCATTTGTTTCGTGGGAGGATTGTTGGAAGAGAGCCGCTTTGAGCTTGCGGCAAGTGTGGGTTTTTGTTAGGATGCGTAAGGGTATACAATGGCTAGGATAGCAATCATCAGTGATATTCATGCTAATTACCATGCACTGTGCGCCGTTATAGAAGACGTGCGTATCATGCGCTGCAGTGAAATTGTTTGCTTAGGAGATGTGGTGGGCTACAACGCTTTCCCTGTTGAATGCCTCGACTACATCCGTCAATTGGGATGTCCGATTGTTCGCGGGAACCACGATGAGGAGGTTGTTGCCCCAACCTCGACGGAAATGAACGGTATCGCGCGCCATGCAATGGATTGGACTCGCTCCCAACTCAGCGGCGACCGCCGCGACTGGCTCGCTCGCTTGCAGTATCAGCGCATCGTGCGCACCAGCTCCGGACACAGTATCAGCATCGTCCATTCGTCTCTTGATCATCCGAAAAATTGGAATTACATCGTCAACACGAATGATGCCGCCTCAAACTTTCCCCGGCAGTTTTGCCCTCTTTGTTTCCACGGTCATACCCATGTGCCGAAGGTATTTATTTACGACGGGCAGCGCACCATTGAAGATTTTGATCGGCAGCAGGAAATTTTTACGAAGGGATGCACGGAGATTCGACCTCTGCAGGGCATGAAGTATTTTATCAACGTTGGTTCAGTCGGGCAGCCACGTGACGGCGACTCACGCGCCTGTTACGGGATTTACGATACAGATCTCAACCTCATCACCATCAAACGCGTGTCATACGATGTGCAAGCAGCGCAGCAGGCTATATACGCCGCCGGACTGCATCCGTACCTCGCAGAGCGCCTGGGCAGAGGTACCTAATCCATCCTTTCACACGACATATCATCTCCCGAACAACACCCCCGCACAGAATGAGCCATACCATGAAAGCAGCACTCAAAAAGTTGACGCTTTTACTGCTCTGCCTCGCCGGGGGATCTTTGCTGGCACTTTGCCTCGTGCCAAACGAACTCGAACAGATGCGCTGGGAGCTTTCAGGCATGCCCGACAGCTATCCTCTGGAACAGAAGTTTCGTCCTTATCTTCTCGCGCTACTTTGCTACATTCCTTTTCTGGCGGCACTTCCTTACACGTTGATGGGCACAATGGATCGGTATGTCAGTCGCTGCTATATCAACTATCTTTTTCTCTGTACAGCCATTCTGCTACTTGTCTACTTACTAGCAGACTTTACAGACAACATGGAGCGCTTTCGCTCACGCTTTGATGATCCCCTTATTCAAGCTCTGCATTTCTACGCCACGCAGCTGCCTATGTTCCTCTACCAGATCTTGCCCTACACGATCATGATGGGGGCACTGTGGTGTCTCAGTAAACTTTCCGGCAGTAGTGAGTTAACCGGTATGATGCAAAGCGGGCGCTCTCTGTTGCGCGTATGCATGCCTATCTTCCTATATGCCGGCATGGCGGCTCTGGTCTACGGTATTTTTGGCTTTCATTGGGCTCCGAATGGTTCACTCTACCGCCAACTCATCCTCAAACAGGAAAAAAACGAAAATGACCAAGCTGCCCCCATCATCTTCCGCAGCGAGGCTTATGCCCGTATCTGGAGAATCCGACATCCTGCCTCCTTCAGGAACCCCGGAATTCCCATGCGTGGCCTTATTATTGAACAATTTGACAGAGACAATCCGGGGCGACTTACCACCCAGTACATCGCCGACAGAGCGGAATGGAACAAAGAGAACTCCACTTGGAGTTTGTATAATGTCTACACTCGTCGCATTGCTCCAACAGGGCAACGACCTACAGACGACACCCATAACGATGTACTCATCTGCGCGTTCGATGAAAAGCCATACCAAATCATTGCCCCGACTCAGAATAATCGAATTGATGCCATGGGCACCTCGGTACTTTACGAACTGATCAAAACAGGATCGGGTTCACCGGAGGATCGCTACCGATACCGCACGGAATGGCATGTGCGACTGGCTCGCATTTTCAGCTGTTGGGTGCTGGTTCTGTTGGCGGTACCAAGTGCGGTAACCTTTCAGCGGCGCAGTCCCATGAAAGGCATTGGCATTGCTGTATTGCTGGCGGCACTCATGCTGTTTCTCTACCGCGTTTTTCCCTCGCTTGGTGAATCCGGTCTCATTCAAGCATGGATCAGTGCCTGGATTCCTAATGCGATTTATTTCTGTATCGCTCTCTACCTCATCCAGAAAAATCTGGCGCATCGATCCTTGGGGGAATGGCTACAAACACACCTGATGAACCGCTCATGAAATTTCCCCACGGCATCATTTTTGATTTCGATGGTGTACTCGTAGATACGGAATGGGCTATCTTCAATTCATGGGTTGATCTCTACCGCCGCGAAGGCTGTGAACTCACCGTGCTCGATTACGCTCCATGCTTAGGGGCCGGCTATACCCGCTGGGATCCTGCCTCTCATCTTGAGCGCCTCACTGGGAAAACATTCAACTGGGAGCAGGAACACGCACTGCGCCAGACCTCCATTGAAAAGAGCCTCGCAGATAGCGGACTTATGCCCGGTGCTCGAGAACTGCTGAACTGGTGTCGTTTTGCAGGCATCCGTCTCACTGTTGCTTCCTCCTCCTCCCGTCGTTGGGTGACAGGCTGGTTGAAAAAGCTGGGCGCGCAGTGTTACTTCCCTCAAATTTTCTGCCGCACAGATGGCTACGCCGTAAAACCTGATCCTGCCCTCTTTCTCGCGGCGCGGAATTTCCTTGATCTCCCAGCTGATGATTGTCTCGTGGTGGAGGATTCCACCAATGGCCTACTTGCTGCCCGGGCTGCCGGCATTAGAAGTGTTGCAATACCTTGTCGCCTCACTCGTCAGCTTGATCTTAGTGCTGCCGATCTGCACATGGAAAACCTGAATGAACTGTACTCCTATCTCATCGCAGCTCAAAAATTAAGCTGATAACCAAGTGAAACTGTTGCTCCGCCGCTGTGCCCACGCAACTCCGCCGCTGCTTGCGCCACCACGGCAGTACACTCGCTCATCGGCACAGTGATGGAGGCATCAAGTTCCGTGACTATACAACCGGGACGATGGCTACGTAAATTCGCGTGGTAGTGCCCCCCTCGTTGCATCGCAGTGCATACCTCGCCTCCAAGACTTCCTCCCTCTGCTGAGAGGAGAAGCCGCACTCCCCACTCCCAATGACGCGATAATATCTGTGAACTCTCGCCAACAAGCGACGCCCCGACACCGGCAGATACAATCTGCTGACTCTGCTGACCTACCACTAAGGCAGCATCGCTTCCACGTTCCCGGTACCCATCCAGAAAGCCGTAACTCCATGCAACCTGCATGAGAGGACGAAACCGCACAGATGTTTCCGGTTGTGTCGGTTCATAGATCAGTGCATAAAGGGCAGAAAAACCGCCACCCGTTGTTCTCCCCGTTGTTTTGTATTCTTCTCCGACAAAAGACAGATCGCGTTCCATACGCGCATGTGTGATAGCTCCCTGACCTACAAAGGCATGAAGAAACTTACCTCGACGGATGCGGTAGTACGCGCTCAAGCCGTATGATTCACAATCTGCTCGCGCAGCGTCGGCAGCATGGGCGTGCCATCTCCAACTGGTTGCACTGAGATGTACCCCAAGCTGCGCACCATTGGCGAGACCTCGTTGTACCGCCAATATTCCGCCCCATGAGGTCGCCGAATAACCCGAATCATTATTGTTTTCTGTCAGCCTCTGTGTGCCCCCGGTTCCTTGCACGATCCAGAACGATGTTCCGTCACACTCCGGTAGATCTTCCTCGCGCAGTGCCATTTGAGCAACACTCTGCAGGGCTCGCCGTAGCTCAGCCATAAAAGCCGGTTGCAACGCAGCAAGTGAAGCCCCGGCCGCTGCGGCAGACAACCTGTCCGATTCTACCATTCTTCCCGCGCCAATGAGCCTTTCCTGTGCCTGCAACAACTTGGCACGGTCGCTCCCCGGCGCAGAATTTTGCGGATCCACAACGGCCAACAGACTATCCAGCAATCCCGCGCCTGCGCGTCCGTTGGGAGTACTCGCAACGTCTCGATGAAAATGCGCCGTCTGTTCCGAAACGCTCTCACCCGTGAGCAGTAGTTGTCCATTTACGACTCCGATTCGCGCCGTGGTACCGAAATATTTTGCAAGCCTTTCTCGTGTAAACAGATCCAGCTCCGGAACACCCTCCGCATGCTCTGCCAGCACCAATTTCGTCACGCCTCCACCCGTAAGCGGCGATCTATCTTCTGTCCCTGAAAAACGCAAAGAGAGAACACTTCCCTTCTCCGCTTCCAGTACACCATCCCTCAGTAATCCTTTATTATCTTTCCCTTGCATCATCTCCCGTGTAAGGTAAACGCTTAACTCCAGAATTCCTCCGCGTTGTAGGATAATACCATTCGTATCTAATCGCGTATTTCTTATTTGCTCATTGTGCGCCAATTTTACCTGTAGGGTTCCACCCTCCTGCACACTCAGCAGCGCATTTAGTCGAGTTTTACCCTCCTCCGGCACCCCAATACTCAAACGTGTCCCTTTTCCTACTGTCAGTTCATCTACCTGCACACTCCCGTTCCCCGCTTGCAAGGTGAGTTCACCTCCACCGCATATAAGAACGTTCTCCCCAATCAGCCCTCCAAACTCCGCACTCGCACCGGGTGTCAGCTCCAAAATATCGAAATCTCGCACCTCAACTCCACGCAAATTCTTATATTCTACACTTTCCTCCAGCTGAAGCCGTCGTTCCCCGACACTCTCCTCTTGTCTTTCCTTTTGTTCCGAATCCCCCACATTGTGTCTCACTCCACCGCTGAGAATTGCACCATCTCTTTCAAACCGTACTCGGTTTCCCATTGAAACTACCACCTGCCGCGTCGAAAAAGAGGCATCTCCCGCACCGCTTGCATACACGTCCCCCTCAATCTTTCCTCCGTGCAATAAAAGGGTAATATTCCCCTGCTGAACCTTCGCATTGCTCTGAGCCATCGAACCTCCCACGAGATCCTGCAGTACCACGCCTTCCTCAACCATAACAAGCACGTCCCCAAGCTCCACCTCTGCACCCCTTTGCCCTTCCGCGTAGCAACCACCAATGACAAACTCGCGATATATTCCCCCGTAAAGTAGCAGGATGGCATCAGCTGCGCCGCCAATAGAAACTCCCCCGAGTGCCGCACTGCCGCCCACCACCTTGCCCTCAAAATCCCCCCCTCAATCTGCATCATTGTACGCCCGCTTACTGCGATTTCCTGCCCTTTCTCGGAGTATGAACCTCCGATAAGCATTCCGCTGAAGTTCACACATTCATCCGCATGCACCATGATCTGCGTTCTTCCTTTCAGATTTGCCGCGGTGTCGACAGCAGCAGCATAGTCCCCTCCCACGACTTCTGCTGCAAATTCACCACGTTGCCCTTTGAGTTCTAGCACCACAAGAGTCGTCCCCCAAATTTTCCGTTTCCTCTGTTCTCATAAAAATTGCCGCCGGAAACAATGGTATCCCCACCGAGCAAAGCATAAATAAAGCAGTGGGTCTTCCCCACAAACAATGAATCTCCACCGCTGCACACTGAACCACCGCAGAACATATCTCTTAGCGTCACACCATCATAGATAGACAAGTAACTCTCCCCCTCAAATCGCGCATTTCCTTGCGACGAATCATTTCCTCCTGCCGCGCGACAAACTGATCCACCACGCAGTAAGAGATGCGTTTGACCGCGATATATTCCGTGACAGGAATTTCCTCCCACCAACCGGGAGAAATACCCCTCCGCCGCATCAATCCACGAATCATAAGCCTTATCCGAATCCATCTCATTCCTGAGCACACACCCGCCGTATACTTCCACTCCTTCTTCGGTCGCTGTTCCTCGGAATCGAGCACACGTGCTGGCACCATCTTCGCTGCAGCACGGCAAGGAAGTCTCTCGCATCGCTAATACCTCACCGTCCGTCAGCAGAATTTCCGGCAGTTTATTTCCCGGTTGACGCAGTAGTGTACGTTCACCCCAGTTGGGATCCCAATCGGCCGTCCGCAATATTGGATTCGCGTAAAGCCAAATCCCTCCATCATGCACCTCCAACCGGTAATCAGTCAATCCACTCACGACGAGATTCCTCTCCAGATCCTCTCCTATCCCAAGCTCTACTCCACGCTGCAACTGCCACTCGTTGAAATCATGACTATTTACCAGCAGTCGTACCGTAGGATCAGCCAGATGTCTCCCGGAAATCAATGCATCTTGGACTTGCACAAAAGCATCACCCTCTCCGTACCACAACAAAGTCCCGTCTTCTAACACTAACTCTCCCAACTCCAATGTCCCGCTGTATCTCATCCATAATTCACCGCTCACTTGAAGATATCCCATGCGTATCGCACCTTCGCCACCTTTGACAAAAGAATTGGTCACGACATGACCACATACCGTGGCGTCGTGTCCTTCCCCTTGCGACACCCTGCAAAGCCGCACCAGTCGTGCACTAATTTCCCCACTGTAGTCTCTTAGTTCACCGATCGTGATTTGCCCATCAGGTGCCGTCAGTTTCCCATTTCCGCATAATACATCTGATTGGAACTTCCCACCCTGCACATCCAGATGCCCTCCCTCCTCCATCCAAAGTTCGGAAAGGCTACACGCCCCTCCCCACAACTCCAAAATCCCGCTTCCGGATACACATAACACACCGCTTTCTTGGTAAGTTGCTCCCTCATCCACATTTCCCTCTAAAACCAGACGTCCTTCCCTCACCACCAACTTATTTAATCCTTTCCATCGTCCCCCAACCACCCACAGCGTTCCGGCTCCTCGCTTCTCCAACGTATACCCTGCCGCATCGAGATTTCCCTCAATTTTTCCTTCTTCTCCCTCCCCATATACCTGCACACTTAAATCATCCTCTAAAGTCAAATTTCCGCGCAATACCGCGGTAGTCTCTCCTTGACCTTCAAACCGCAAAGCACCACTTCCTCCTTTATCCTGTTCCCGTATCCATCCGCTGCCCGACGCATGCACATCTCCCTCGTACAACGAGCCTGCACGTAGATAAAATTGACCCTCTTCCGCCACTCGCAACAGCGAAAAATTTGATACCCCGGTCGCTCGACTCCCACGATAGTGCACGCGACCACTACGCAGTTCCAACACTCCTCCGTACGGCCCCGGCAGAGATGCTTCCAAATCCAGGTCAAACATTCCAAAATCCAGAACTAACATCCCATGCTCCCCTGTCACAATCGTCCAGTGATACCCTCTCCAAGGCGCCGTAAAAACCAGTGTTCCTTCCAACTTTAGTTCCTTCAGCACCAGATCCCCGGCATACGGTATCAGAGTCACTCTTGCTCCCTCTGCTATTCTCAATCTCCCGCATTCAATTTCATCCATCACCGCAACGTAGCTCTCACCTGTGAATAACACATCATCCCCTTGCTGAAAAATGTCCCCCCGTTCATTCAACTCAGCCCCCTCCACCCACGCCAACCTCGACTTCTCTACCTCCTTCTCTGCACCAGCACACAACATTTCCCCCATAAGTACGACTATTCCTGCCGTCCAAAGCCATATTCGCACGCTTTTCAGACTTTTCTGTGTCTCGCACTGTCCCATATCGTCTCAGATGTTTCTCTGTTTGCGGCGTCATACAAACTATCTCCATCCTTTTCGTTGGGACACCATGATCATCCCCCATGCATAATATCTGTTCAGTTTTATTCATAATTCATTGTATATCTTCAATTTACAATACCCAACCAACAAATTCCCTCCTTGTTTTTCAACGAAATTCAAAAAAAAGTCTTGCATCCACACTTCTGTCTCTGTATAATGCTGCCCGCATCCTGCGGATGTAGCTCAGTGGTAGAGCGCAACCTTGCCAAGGTTGATGTCGTGGGTTCGAATCCCATCATCCGCTTGTTTTCGGCTATGTTCAATGAGCATAGCCGTTTTACTTGGGAGTGCCTCAGAAGCATTATTAAATTAAAGGAAAGGCTCTCTTCTTTCTGCTGGAAAACGGTGCGTGTGTGTGGTAGAATGACCACGTTCTCATGGGAAAGAATCTTTTTTCACGTACTCTCGTCCTTGTTGGCATTCTGCTGATGATCTGCTCCTGCCAGCAGAACCCCTACCCTATCTTTTTCTTGTCAGAAGCGGATAGTGCTGAGGGAACTAGTGCAAAATTCATCCTCATGTACAGCGGACATCCCTATACGCGCATGCCTCTCGTCACACATGAGAATATTGAATCCTACCATTCATTCATGAGTATGCAGGATGGTAGCTACGGTGCTGTTTTCACTCTGAAGAAAGAGTGGAGAAACCGCCTCTACCAGATGACACAAAATCGTCAGGGAACACTCATCCTCCCCGTGGTGAACAGCCTGGCCTTCCAACCCCTGCGCATCGACGGTCCGATCACCGACGGCAAGCTCGTGATTTGGAACGGATTAAATGGCTATGATCTGAAGCAAATTGCACGCGACATCCAACCTGAAAATCCAGAAATGGAAAAGAAACGCTTCTTGAAAAAGAATCCACGTCCCCTCCCGAAAATCACGCCCAAGACAAAAAATGAGCGCAAGGATCACACGGGACGTACGATTGGCGAAATCTTCCCGAGCGGTTCGTAATGAAAGAAAAGATTTTCAGCGTGTGTCGACTACTACTCTTCGGCTTTTTGTTGGGCAGCGGAATAGTTGCGAGCGAAGTGCCACCGGGCGATCTGGTGTACCGCTTCCCCACGAAGAACCATGCTCTGCTGGATAACCGAGGGGAGGCCTTCTATATGTACTGTGACCGCACATTTGAAGGCAAGACAAGTACCCCGTGGCAAGCGGGAGGTTATGGTATGGTGCGCAATCCTTTCCGCGCAAGTAATGGAGAAATCATGTATAGAAAAATGCACGAGGGAATCGACATCAAACCCATGCAACGCGATGCACAGGGAGAACCCATCGATCTCGTGTACCCCATCGCCCCCGGCAAGGTTGCCTATACATGCACCTCCCCCCAATTGAGCAATTACGGTCGCTACGTCGTTGTAAGCCATAGTGTTCCGGAGGGGACCATTTACAGTCTCTACGCTCACCTGGCACGCGTGGACTGCGTGGTAGGACAAGTGGTTGGCACAGCCAATGCATTGGGCAAGATGGGGCACAGCGGAGCTGGCATCAATAAACGACGCTCTCATGTACACTTGGAGATCTGCCTGATGATTCATTCCTGCTACGATCAATTTTCGCCACCAACCAACAAACATGGGATTTTTAATGGGATGAACCTCGCAGGAATTGATCCGGCGCCGATCCTACGAGCCTGCGGTAATGGATCACCTCTGTCGCTCAGCAAGCACTGGAACACCCTGAAAGAGCATTACCGCGTTCGTGTACCGATTCATGGTCAGACTCCGGATTTCTTGCGGCGACATCCCTTTCTCTACAAGGGTGACAAGAAGGTTCCCCTACCGGACACGGTGGACGTAGCTTTCACGGCGGAGGGTGTTCCGATGGCTGTTTACCCCACTGCAGAGAAGGTAACTCAACCAGCAGTTATATCCTGTATCTCTCTGCCAACCTCTCAACAGAACGCCACATCCAATCGCGTCAAGAATGGAAGCCACGACGCGGCGCTCACCGTTCAAGGTCTCCGATACATCCATAATTTTTTCTGGCAAAAACCTGACGGTTCCGTCTCTGCTCCAGCGATCACTCCATGAGAGACACCACGAAAATCTACCTTTCTTTCCGGATCATCGGCGTATTTCTATGCACAATCTGTGTAATGTGTCTCACGAGTGC
This sequence comes from uncultured Akkermansia sp., assembly GCA_947624205.1. Classification (GTDB taxonomy): domain Bacteria; phylum Verrucomicrobiota; class Verrucomicrobiia; order Verrucomicrobiales; family Akkermansiaceae; genus Akkermansia. The sequence goes on from CANQJI010000023.1 coordinate 15,448, forward strand.
AGCGGATGAAAACATGGAAAGTCGATCTGTTGCAGAAGGAGCAACCGGTGAGTACGAAGAAACGATCTTTCAACGAGGGAGACAGCTTCTCCTGGAACGTCGCCTTGCTGAAGCTGCACGAGAATTGCGCCGTGTCCCCACGTCGCATAAACGCTTTCCTCAGGCTCTCCTGGGCATCCTCTACTGCGCCCAGTATTGTCCTGATTCTGATCTGCCGGAACTAGCTGCATACACTTCTAAACTCCCTCGAAGCTACCACCCGGCCAAAATCGCCGTATACCACGAACAGCTTCGCCCCATCAGTGTGATGCTCGATAGTATGCAACGCTGCCGTGAAGGTAATTTCGCTGAATCACAGGAGCTCATGCGCATGCTGGAAAATGATACTTCGTTAAGCACCGACATGCGCCAACGTGTACGGCTAGAAATCGCCGAATTGTTTTACACACAGGATGCAATGTCCCCCCCTTTATCCGATTCCTCCCCGGAAACTGAAGAAGATCCCCAGGGATTAGCCGAAGAAACTCTCCTTCAATTCATCACCGCCAATCCGGAATCCAATCTCCTCGAAGCGGCATTTCTCCGTCTCAAACGCCATCATGCGCTGGAAAATAGCACTTATGTCCTGAGCAAGCTCCAAGAATGGTCACAAGATACGACACATCCCCGCCGAGCAGGTCTGGCTTTTCTTTCCCTACTTTACTGCTCGCAGTTACGCGGTGAGGACACAGCGGCCCTGGCGAACCGCGCAGCCACATCATTACCCGCAGAACCCTCCACTCGCACCATTCTCCGAGAACACATCGGTTCGCTCCAGAAACATGGATTGACCAAAGCTGCTGAACCTTACCTCTCCCTGCTGGAAAGCCTGAGGAAAGCAGAACTTTCAGATTCTCGCACTCTCTTCTTGCGCGCTCACAGCTCCCAGGAAATACCTCAGGCGGCTGCAGATCTATTCCTGCGCTGTGCCCAGCAGAGTGAGCCGGGAGAACTCAGAACGTCCGCTTTCGTGAATGCCCTGATATGTGCGATGCGTGCGAGGGATCGCGACACGGCAGAGAATCTGCTGAAAAGGCAGGAGAGTATCAATACAAAACGCGCCCTCCTTCTGGCCCATGCACAGCTGCTTCCGCCAGAAGAGCAGGATGAGCAAGCCTTGAAAGAGCTCCGCGAGGTGATGAAAATGGAGCCGACTGATCAACAGAGAATCGATGTTCTCCTTGAGCAAAACAATCGACGGTTGCAGAGGCATCCAAAAAGGACTCTCCAAGAATTGCTAAGCTATGACGCTGCCCGACGAACAAAATGGACCGACGAACAGGAGCTTTACTACGCGAGTATGGTCGAAAAAGCGGCAAGATTGGCATACCCGGAGAACAATGAACTGGCTCATCGCCTCCTGTGTTCGTTGATTGCCAATACTTCCTCTCTACCTCGACGAGAAATCCTTACATTGCACGCGGCCGGACGCCTCTCTGATGCTGGGCAACACGCGGCAGCACGCGATCTTCTTTTGGAATTGGCAAGCATGCAACCCCTCGGCGAAAACAAGGTAACATCTCTCCTGTACGCAGGAAGGGAATGCGAGCGCTGCGGAACCCTTCCGGCTCTCAAGCACGCCCTATTACTCTACGCGGACATACAACACCGCGAGACGCAATTAAGTCCCCTGGCGGGGATTTTGAGAGCAGCAGTGCTCACACGCATCAATCGAACTAAGGAAGCCCTCAACCTACTCTCATCCCTCGACGTAAAATCCACGACCCCAGCCCTGCAAGCTCGCTACAACACGGTGCTGGCAGATACGCTCGCCTACTCCGACTCTCCGAAGCGCATAGAGCAAGCGATCGACGTATGCAACCGTACTTTGGAAAACCCGGAAACCCCTCTTGTCTGGCGCATGCGTACTCATCTTCAACGAGGCATCCTCAACACTCGCCTCCATCGTGAAAACGAAGCGCTGCTGGATTATCGAGCCGTTCTACAGGGAATGCCTACCGACGCAATAACCATCAAATCCGGCGGAAGTTCAATGTACTATGATGCAGCTGCCGGAGCTGTGTACCGACTTGTTCAACAGCAGCGATTTGTGGAAGCAGCCAATCTGGCAGAAAGCGCCGCCGCCTGGCCAGGAACAACAGAGCGTCCCTTGCCGGCTGATGCCAAGCGCGCTAAACGTTTCGCTCAATGGGCACACGCAATACGACAGGTCTCTTTTCAGCCCAACGTCTCACTGCACGGCAAACGCATTTGAGAAGAGATTAATCAACAGAGAAAATGCCTTTATTGACTGATATTATCGTCTATACGCATCAAAAATCATGACGACAGGTGCCCCCCCCCTTCGCGCAACGCGCGCGAATTCCCCAAATTGACTCACCGGCACCACCCTGCCGGTTCGCCCTGCGGGCAAAGGCTGCGCCTTTGTCCATCCGCACTTACCACCGTCGTGCGTGTTGTACATCGTACATAGGCAAACGCATTTCCTAATGCGTTTGCCCAGCGTTTCACTGTCCTCCAAAACGCCTCAGTGAGCAACACTACCGGATATCGCACCACAGAGCCCGGTGGTCACTGGCATGCCGCGCTGTCTCGTTATCCACGATACCCATGGCGCTTTTGCGTCCCATACGGGCGGAAAGAACGCGGTTGACGCAAATATGGTCGAATGTATTGTATTCGCTGTTAGTGCTGTAAACGATGGTCCAGCTTTCCTTACGTGAATCTACAGGGGTGATGCGACGCATAGGACCTGTGGCACGTGTACCCTGAGATATAGTTTGCAAAGGAGTTTCGGCTGGCCCGGCGTTCCAATCTCCATACACGAGAACCGGCATCTCCGGCTCCTGTAACATAGCATGGCGAAGATGATTCGCCAGAGCCTTCGCCTCACGATTACGCAGGTATTCCGCCGCCCGTTGGTCATCTGCCACGCGAGATTTGAGATGCACCCCCATAATGCGAAACATTCTTCCGTCCTTCTCCACCTTCAGCGTAATATCCAGTATGCCGCGCAGCATATGACGTCCCGAACTTTCTCCGAGCAAACAGTCGGGCACAGATTGATCCTTCACAATGGGATGTTGTGAAAGAATTGCCAAGGCACGATCCTCCCCCCACCTTTCCAACACGCGGTAGTATGGATAGTCGAGGCCACGTTCATGCAACCGTGAGGCCAAATCCTCCAGCGCAGCCTTGCCCCCAATCTCGACTAGCCCAACAATCTCCGGACGCACAGACGCAATGGCGTCCGCCAATGCCTCACGGTCCTTCACAGATTTGAATCTCCGTTTATTCGAAGTACGAGGCACATCCTTCTCCACAAAATAATTCTGCACGTTAAACATCAGAAAACGCACGGGAGAACCGACAGGTACAGCCGCATACGACGGAGCGTCTCTCTCTCCTCCCGCCGATTTATCATCGACAACCTGCGTATCCTGTCCCGGCGCTTGAATTTCCTTTGCCTCTTCACTGGGGGGAGCAAGACGCAAATAGAGCACCGCACTCAGCAGGAGTACAAGTGCCACTAAGAGTAGATCCGTCCGCCGGACGATGCCCCATAATCTCATCATTCTCTCCCTGTAAATCAAACTCCTTTCTTGTCTAACAGCCAGCGGGCAGCCTGTGGCGCTGCATAGGTCAATATCATATCTGCCCCCGCACGTCGAATACTAAGAAGACTCTCCATGGTCACAGCCCGCTCATCCACCCACCCAGCTGCAGCCGCTGCTTTGATCATTGCATACTCTCCGCTCACCTGGTAAACAGCTATGGGCAAGTGGGTGTGTTCCCGCATTTTTGCCACAATATCCAGATAATACCCTCCTGGTTTCACCATAAGCATATCCGCCCCCTCCTCTATATCCAGCTCTGCCTCTCGCAGCGCCTCACGAGCATTTCCGGGATCCATCTGATAGCTTTTTTTGTCCCCTTTCTTCGGAGCACTGCCAAGCGCCCCGCGGAATGGACCATAAAACGCCGACGCGTACTTCGCAGTATAACTGAGCAGCGACACCTCTGTCAACCCAGCCTCATCCAGTGCAGTCCGCAGTGCTCCGATGCGTCCGTCCATCATATCACTTGGCGACAATATATCCGCGCCAGCACAAGCATGGCACAATCCCTGTTTCACAAGAGCCTCCACCGTCTCATCATTCAGCACCTCTATCTTCCCTTTCTCACTCTCACGCACAATGCCATCCTGTCCATATGTGCTGTACGGATCAAGCGCCACATCGGTCATCACTACCATCTGTGGCACTGCCTGCTTGATGGAGCGTATCGCCTGCGGCACCACTCCACGCTCATTCCACGCCTCCGCTCCATCGATACTTTTCTTCCCTTCCGGTACCACTCCGAAGAGATCCACACAGCCTATGCCCAGTTCCCCGTACAGACGCCGACACTCCTCGGCAATTCCCGCAATGCTCCACCGAGTACAACCGGGCAACGTCTCAATCGGCTCGTTCCTCTCTCCTTCTTGCACAAACATCGGATACACCAAATGCTCTACCCCCAACTGCGTCTCGCGGATCATGGCTCGTATCCCGGCGCTTTTTCTATTCCTTCGCGGCCGCTGTTCAATTCGTTGCATCGTCTTTTGTGAGCTGGTTTACGTTCGGCTCTCATTCTACTCCCTCTTCCGCCCCCCTTCCAGCCTTTTCTCCACGGCAAACGCATTTCCTAATGCGTTTGCCCTGGTCTCTTCCCTATCATAAACGAGGCAACGCTCGGATCTTTATTGTCGCCATCGACAAACAGAAGGAGTTTATAATCAATATATTGCGTGTTTGCTATTGATTTTGTGCTCATTATGAACCCTCCCTGGCAAAATAATCAAGGAAAGTTAATCGAGTCCATGGAGCAGGGGATTTTTTTTGAGGCGTGGAACGCGCATGGAACACGTGAGAGGAAGAGAAAGGCAGGGACTAAGAAAAAAAATTGCTTTGCAGAACGGGGGAAGGCATGGCATATTCAGTCCCACATGAGCACACCGAAAGACGAGACACAGGCCAAGAGGAAAACCTGCCAGGGTGAGTAAAAAGATTTTAACAAGACAGAGGAACGATGAGTGAGAAAGGAAATGAGAGTGAGCTTTGGGTGCGCATGGTAGAATGCATGCGCCAGCGAGGTGAAGTAGGTAGCTACGGACTGGACAATTGCATCGGCAAGTTGACCCTTGTGGAAGATACCGGCACCAAGCTTGTCTTCGAATACCCGAATGATCTGCCGATCGTCTGGGTTGAGATGAACTACGTGGATCACATCGTGGACGCAGCGACACGCGTGCTGGGTGCTTCACGCAGCGTGGAGTTGCGTGAAAAGAAAACAACGACGACCATCTCGATGGAGGAAAAATCAGAGATGGAAAGAGACTCCCTTGAACCGACACTCCCTGGATTGGAAAACACAGAACAGCAAGAAGATCCGGAACAGACACCAAAGAAAAAAAATGTTCGAAAACGCGTCTCCTGCCCCTCTTTTACCAGCGGATTGAATGAGGAATATCGGTTCGACACCTTCGTCGTGGGGGACAGCAACGAATTCGCATACGCAGCGGCCCAAGCCATTGTGAACAACAGAGGACATCTTTACAATCCTCTTTTCATCTACGGCGCATCGGGGCTGGGAAAAACCCACCTGCTACAAGCCATCGGAAATGCCCTCCGAGCACAAGAAGAAGATGTTCGAGTTCTTTACACCACCAGTGAGGACTTCACCAACAACTATATCAACTCTATCGCCAGTCTGGGCAAAGAACTGAGCAATTTCCGCAGTAAGTACCGTAAGGCAGATGTGCTGCTTATCGATGATATTCAATTCCTCGCCAATAAGGTACGCACCCAGGAGGAATTTTTCCACACATTCAATGCACTTTTTTCCAGCGGTAAGCAAATTGTGCTCACCGCCGATTGCTCTGCCACTGAAGTCACGAATATAGACGCCCGTCTTACTTCTCGCTTCGAGCAGGGACTCTCTGTCGCTCTACAGGCTCCTAATTACGAAACCCGCTTAGCTATCCTACGATCTAAACGTGGCATGGGGCGCAGTGAGCTCGTGAGTGATGAAGTCTTGGAATTTCTGGCCAAGCACATCAACCGCTCGGTAAGACGCCTTGAAGGCGCTTTGACCCGCCTCGCTACTTATGCCTCCCTCTCCCATCACCGACCTAACGTAACGGAGGCTCGATCGATCGTCCGGGATTTCCTTCGCGAAGAACCCGCAACTCGCCTCACCATTCGTGACATTCAGCGTTGCGTCGCCGATGAGTTCAATGTGCGCGTCGCTGACCTCAACGGACGCCGCCGCACCGTCGGTATCGCCCATCCGCGGCAGGTTGCGATGTTCCTGGCACGACATCATACCGGCAACTCGTTGCAGGATATCGGTGCAGCCTTCGGTGGACGCGACCACGGAACGGTTATTCACGCCATGCGCACGATTGAAAGAAAGCTTGGAGATGATTCTTCTCTCAGAGCGTCCATTGATCGTATCATGACTGCCCTGGGCGTATAACCGGAGCGTTCGTTTTCCCTCACCTTCTCGTCTGGATCCCGCCATGCTTCCCGCGACAAAAAAGAATTTGGCGGCTCTGTCCTCTGTGGTGTGGAGCGCTTTACTCACTGCTCTCAAGCTTATCGTTGGACTTGCCACCGGCTCGCTGGGCATCATGTCCGAAGCATTGCACAGCTTGTTGGATCTTCTGGCCGCGTTGGGCACCCTCTTTGCTGTACGTCTCTCCGAAAAACCGGCAGATCAGGATCACCCGTACGGACACGGGAAAATCGAAAGCCTGATGGCTCTGGCTGAAACATTGCTCTTACTCGCCACGGCGGTGTGGGTTATCCGCGAAGCATCGATTCGTCTCACAAGCAATGACCCGTCTGCTCTCCATTTAGATCTCTCCCCCTGGGCCTTCATCATCATCATCATTTCCCTGGTGGTGGACATCAACCGGTCAGCCATGCTGCGTCGTATCGCCAAGGAGACAAAGAGTCCGGCTTTGGAGGCTGATGCAGCACATTTCTCAAGCGATATCCTCAGCAGTGCCGCAGTTCTCGTAGGCATCTCCGCTGCGGCCCTCGCAGATAGTGTTTCCGCTGATTCGCCGTTGTACTGGATCCTGCATCGGGCGGATGTCTTTTCCTCCCTCATTGTTGCCCTCATCATCCTGCGTATCTGCGTGGTACTCGGTTCCAAAGCTGTGAACAATTTGATGGACAAGACTGATCCTGTACTCCATGAGCACATCGAGCAGCTCATGAACGAGAGGATGTCGGCCTACCCCCTGCGCCATCTCCGCTTCCGAACCGTTGGGGATCGCACCTACATCGAGATGACCGTTGGCATGCCGAAAGAGCTGCACATCGACACCGCCCACGAGGTGGCAGATGCCATCGAATCTCTCGTGGCAACGCACATCCCCGGAGCGGAAACTATCGTTCACATGCAGCCGGAGACGATGATTCCCAATTCTCCCCAACTCATCGTACGCCAGATTGCCCTGGCGCACCGCATGGGTGTGCATAGTCTTCGCCTCATCCGAGCAGATCAAGGAACAGTGATCTTCACGGATTTAGAACTCCCGGAAGGTGCCACACTCGAAACCTGGGACTTGCCCATTCAAGCTTTCCGCGCCGAAGTGAGGCGCCACCTCGGTGCGGAAGAGGTCTATGTACACATTGAGCCGGATATGCGAACCCTGCCGGAGTTTATGCTCCCCGTCCCGGAAGATTGGAATACCCGGATCAAATGTGCCATGGAAAAATTAGGCGCACCGACCCCATCCCGCATCGCCCTCTACACGCAGGGGAAGCGGCGCATCTGCTTCATCTGCATCCCGCCTTCCCCGAAGCTGTCTGTCACGCAAAGTCACGAACAGCTCACTCTGCTCAGCACGCAACTTTCTTCCATCTTGCCTCCGGTTGCTCACCTCGTTGTCGTTTTTGAATGATTATTATGCTTGACAAAGCGGGTAGAATCGTGTATTGAGGTGCGCACCAAAACCCAAAGGAGATTGAGTTATGGCACACATGAATGTAATACTTGCGACGAAGATAGAAGGTCTGGGCTGTGAAGCCGACCTTGTAACGGTGAGGGCCGGATACGGACGCAACTACCTGATTCCTCAGGGGTTAGCGTTTGAGGCAACGCCTGCGAACCGCCGGTTCATCAATATGCTGCAAAAGAAGCGTGCTGAACGCGAAGCGGCTGAGCTGGTCAACTTTCAGGAAATCGCCCGGAAAATTGCGGGCATTGAGCTGCAGCTCACTCTTGAGGCCGGAGAAAAAGGTAAGGTATTCGGTGCTATTACCAACCAGCAAATTGCAGATGCTCTTGCTGCTCGCGGCGTAGAGATCGACCGTCACTGCCTGGACTTGGAAAAGCCCCTGCGCAAATCTGGCGACTACGAGATTGCTGCTAAGCTGCACCCGCAAGTGACTGCCACTGTAAAGGTTCACCTGAAGATCACGGGTGAGCCGGAAACTCCTGATGAGGAAACCTCTGCCGAATAAAGGCTCCTGCTGAGAAGGGATTGTATCTTTCTCGAAATCTTTCTTCGCGCGAGCGTCCCGCATGCTCGCGCGATTTTTATTCCCTCATCAAAGCATGCCAAGCTGCATGCGTGCTTCCTCGCTCATCATCTCTTGGTTCCATGGCGGATCCCATACAAATTCCACCTGTACCTCTCCCACCCCCGGTAGTGCGGCAATGTTCGCCTCCGCCTCTGCCATGAGATGCGGTCCCATACCACAACCGGGTGCCGTAAGCGTCATGCGCACATGCACACAATTTGTGCCTTCCTGCTGAGGTATCACCTCTACGCTGTACACGAGTCCCAAATTAACGATGTCCACAGGAATTTCCGGATCGTAGATATCTGAGAGAACTTGCCAAACACGCTGCTCAAGGGTTAAATCCATGTCCCCCTCAGATTGCTGTGTCTCCGCAGAATCAGCAGGGAGAACACCGGCGGCCGCCGCTTGGTCACGGCTGATGCGTACCATGCCGATATCCGTTGCAGCGGTTATAGAATTACCAAGCATCTGGGTGATGTAGATGCGTGAAGCTGCAGGCAACACCACGACATTCCCTCCCGGTATCTGCACAGCGGTCATTTCCGCCTCGGTCACTATTTCGCTGTTCAGCATGTCACGCCCATTATCCCCATTTTCATCGCCGTAGCAAGCAATATATCATCCCCGGTTCGAGAAAATCTACACCGCTTGGACACACATATCCCAATAAAATTTTCTCCGGGTTCATTCAACCCATTTCCCCATGCGTTTCCCATGAATGAAGAAAGTAAGCCAACAAGACGGCAAGCTTCGCCACACTCGCGCGCAAACGCGGGAACTTTCCAAATCGTACATAGGCAGGCCCTGTCTGCCTCCGTCGTAAATGGCAAACGCATTTCCTAACGCGTTTGCCGTGCTTTTTTCTCTCAAAAAACTTGCCCGAATGCCACGAGACGCGTACAATGAGCGCATGCCAACTGTCAGTCTCTCTCTGGGCAAACACTCGTACGATGTGCACGTCAGAAACGGCGCACTTGATGCAGTGGGGTATCTAGCTGCACGGGCACGGTTGGAGGGGAAAGCTGCCCTTATCACGGACTCGAATGTGTACCCTCTTTACGGAGAGCGCGCCAAGCGAAGTCTGGAGGATGCTCACTACAGTGTGAGCGTCCATGTGGTTCCTGCGGGAGAAGCCAGCAAAAGCTTGGAACAAGTTGGCAAACTAGTGGAGGAAATGGTGCAGGCCGGCCACGATCGTACGAGTTTTGTGGTGGCTCTGGGAGGTGGTGTCGTCGGTGATTTGGCAGGTTTTGTCGCTTCTATTTACTACCGTGGTATCCCATTCGTCCAAGTTCCCACCAGTGTGATGGCACAAGTAGATAGTTCTGTGGGAGGAAAAACCGCCGTGAATACAGCAAGCGGGAAAAATCTCATCGGAACCTTTCACCAACCCGTTTTCGTGGTGGCAGATCCCATCACCTTGCTGAGTTTACCGGAGAGGGTGCTCCGTGAAGGAATGGCAGAAATGGTAAAACACGCCGCTATACGACGACCGAAAATGTTGGTAGAGCTGCGGCACTTGGCAGATGAACTTCAAATTGGCTTCTCCCTCTCCAGTATTGAGAAACTTCCGGATCTGATTGCTGAAAATCTGGAAATCAAGGCTCGCATTGTGGAAACGGACGAACGAGAAACAACCGGAACGCGCGCTTTTCTCAATTTCGGTCACACCCTGGGTCACGGCATCGAAGCCAGTGTTCCTTATGGTTCCCTCTTGCATGGGGAAGTTGTGAGCCTGGGCATTCGCGCTGCTCTTTTCCTCTCTCAACGCATGGAAGGGCTACCTACACGGGATGCAACAGAAATCCTCAATACCCTGGCTGCCCTGCAACTGCCGCTACAACTCCCCAAAGATATCCGATCAGAAGAGGTGCTGCGGCATACCTGCACCGACAAGAAATTTCGAGGCGGTCAAATTCATTTCGTTCTCTTGAAGAAAGTGGGTGAGCCCCTTCTCTCCACTGCCGTAAGCAAACAGGATCTGCAGGATGCCATCTCCCATTTGATGACTCCCGTGATCCTGCGCAACTCCCATGCACGGTAAACGCACATTTGGGAAGAGATCAATCAACAGAGAAAATGCCTTTATTAACTGATATTATCGTCTATACGCATCATAAATCATGACGACAGGAGCCCCCTCCGCGCAACGCGCGCAAATTCCCAAAATTCCGCTTCGCATCCGCTCCGCATCCCCGCGCCGCACGGCGCGCGAACTCCTCAAATCGTACATCGTACATAGGCAGACCCTGTCTGCCACCGTCGTACATCGAAAATCCTACATCGTACATAGGCGGCGTAGCCGCCGAACTTCCCAAATCGTACATCGAAAATCGTACATCGTACATAGGCAAACGCATTTCCTAATGCGTTTGCCCTGGGCTTCCATGCCTGACTCTTTCCACAAAATAACAGAAAACTGCCATGACTGATCCTCGTATCACCCAACTCGCACAAGCCCTCATTCGCCACTCCTGTCGCGTACAGCCCGGCGAAAATGTTCTGCTTGATCTCATCGACACCCCGGAGGAAATCGGCATTGAACTTATCCGTGCTGTACGCTCCGTCGGGGGTGTGCCGCACATCAATCTGCGTCGCAGTCGCATCACTGCCGAAATGTTCTCTGGCGCCACAGAAGCACAGTACAGCCTCATTGCCGAACTTGAACTCGCCCAGATGCAGAAAATGCAAGCGTACATTGCTATCCGAGGTAGTGATAACAGCTTTGAGAACTCTGCCGTGCCTGCTGATGCTATGCACCTCACTCAGCACTTCATGCGCCCCGTACACGATCATCGCGTCTGCCGCACCAAATGGTGCGTTCTGCGCTGGCCTTCCCCCTCCATGGCGCAGTCTGCCGGCATGAGCACGCAAGCATTCGAAGATTTTTACTTCCGATGCTGCCTCGCAGATTATGATTGTCTGAAGATCGCTATGGATAAACTCGCCGCGCGCATGATGCGCACCGATCACGTGCACATCGTGGGCCCCGGAACCGACCTCTCATTCTCCATCAAAGGTTTGCCTGCTATCCCCTGTGCCGGTGAAATGAATATCCCGGATGGCGAAGTATTCACAGCTCCTGTCCGTGATTCCGTTTTCGGCACGGTTTCCTACACAGCTCCAAGTCTCTACCAGGGTATCCCCTTTGACGGCGTGAAATTGCGCTTCGAGCATGGCAAAATTGTAGAGGCTCACTGCAACGGTAATGAAGATGCCCTCATCAAAATCCTTGATTCTGACGAAGGTGCCCGCTATATCGGCGAATTTGCCCTCGGCGTAAACCCCGAGGTTCTCCTCCCCATGCGCGATATCCTCTTCGATGAAAAGATTGCCGGTTCTTTCCACTTTACCCCGGGTAATGCCTATGAAAACTGCGATAACGGCAACCGCTCCCAGATCCACTGGGATCTCGTCTGTATCCAGCGCTCCGACTACGGCGGCGGAGAAATCTATTTTGACGATGAGCTCATCCGAAGGGACGGACTCTTCCTCGATCCTGATCTCGCCGTTCTCAACCCCAGGGACTGATTCCTCCTTCTCTTCCCTTTGCCCTCCTCCTCGCATCTGTGACGTGGCGGATTTTTTGGAAAATCTTCCTCCCGTCTCCTTGTGAGGTGTTGAAATTTGCTCTGCTAGAATTAGTAAAGACAACTTATATTTCTCTTGACAAATGCACGTAAACTGATTAAGTTTACTTAAGGGTTTGCGTAAACAGGTATGCCACTTGGAGAAAAGAAAACTGAAAGTAATTATCAGCAGATGGAGCTTAATCCGCAAGCAGCGGATGGGGAAGCCCACTCCCCGGAGCGCGTGAGGATGCGCGTGGAACAGGCCCGACAGCAGGCAGAATTCTACGAACAACAGCGCCTGCTACTGGAGACGCAGAGGAAAGAACTGGAGTTGAGCAACAATCAGAAGGCTCTTTTCAACGCAAATCTGGACGAAGTCGGAATGAGACTGCATAATGCTGTGCGCCGTCTGGAACAAGAGCTTGAGTCCATGGATCGTGAGCAGCGAGAGGTGGAAAGCGTAAACGAGTGTTTCAAGCGTCACTTGCAAATTCTCTCGGCACTTCAACCGCAAAACTGGAGCACAGAAGGCTTTCAGGGACGTCTTCGCGAGGCTCTTGCTAAGCTGGATCGCGCAGAAAACGATTTTGATGAAGCCTACAGCATGGGTCGCCGTTTCCGACACACGGATGTCTTTCGTAATAAACCCGGGGAAGAAAAGACACCCGGGCGAAGACTGCGGGATCTGGGGGATATGCTGCTCAAAGGGCTCGCTTTCCATTTTCCCTTGTTTCTCTTACTGCTCGTCACTTGGCTGATTTACCTTTGGGTGGTGAGTGTTTCCACACCGCATTGAGTTCTGATTTTTTTCTTCTTCTAGATAAGCGATATTGAGCATGACCCGAATGACCCGACAAAAGGAATTTGAATTGCAGGCCGCAGAAATCCGCCGCAGATGGGAGCGCGAGCGCGCTTCACGACGCCGTATGACACAAGCGTACTACAGCGGCAGCGAACACGCCTCCAACACACTCTCTCCTCAGGAAGATGTCGTGGAGAAGCGCCGCACAAAACGCGTAGTTCTCTCTGAAGCGCGTCCACTCTCGACACGCACTCTGCTGGTAGAAAACATGGTGCTCCTCGTTGTGCTGGGATTATCCATCTTCGGTCTGTACATGCTGAGCATTTACCTGATGAATCAGAGTGGTTATTGATCCCTAACGATGCTTGTTACTATGCAGAATCCTTCGCCTGACATTGATGTAGCGTACATAGCCAAGCTCGCAAAAATCGAGCTGACCGATGAGGAAAAATCACGCTTTACACGCGATCTCGGACAAATTCTGGACTATGTGCAGCAGTTGGAAAAATGGGACACCCAGAGCGTTGATCCCATGTACCATCCGATTCCTGTTTTCGATGCCCTGCGCCCCGATGTGCCCGGAAAAAGTTTGCCCATCAATGCCGTTTTATGCAACGCCCCGCAGCAGGAAGATGATCAATTCCGCGTGCCGAAAGTCGTAGAATCCGCACACTGATTTTTCTCACCCCTTTTTTCTGTTCAGAAAATCATGATGTCACCCGAGATAAGCCTGAACGTCCTGCAAAACGCTCTTCGTAGTGGAAAAATCTCTCCATCTGAAGTTGTTGAGTATTACGCCGCGCGCATGGATGAGCTCAATCCCCGGCTCAATGCCCTGCTCTCTTACGACAAGGAAGCAGCTCTTGCTGCCGCCGCGAAAGCGGATGTCAACCTCCCCCTGGGTGGTCTCCCGGTCGCTATCAAGGATAACATATGCCGTAAAGGGATTACTACGAGCTGCGCTTCGCGAATGCTGGAAAACTTCCACTCCCCGTACGACGCCACTGCCGTCGAGAAACTCCTTGCGGCAGGTGCCATTCCTTTCGGTCGCGCCAACATGGATGAGTTCGCTATGGGATCTTCCGGAGAAAACTCTGCCTATGGCTCCACTCAAAATCCTGCTGATCCGCAGCACGTCCCCGGTGGCTCCTCCAGCGGCTCGGCTGCAGCTGTTGCCGCCGGGCTAATCCCCGCTGCCCTCGGCTCTGATACTGGCGGATCGGTGCGCCAACCCGCCTCCCACTGCGGCGTCGTCGGTTTCAAACCAACCTATGGACGTATCTCTCGTTACGGCTTGGTTGCCTTTGCCTCCTCTCTCGACCAGATCGGCACTCTCACGCACTGCGTGGAAGATGCCGCACTGCTGCTGGGTATCCTTTGTGGGCATGATGAGAAAGATTCCACTAGCTCGAGCGAACCCGTTCCGGATTTCATGAGCGGGCTGCACGACGGCATCAAGGGCATGCGCATTGGACTCCCGCGCGAGTACACCGGTGGGGGCAATGCTGAATCAGTAAGTTCTGCTCTCCGGGATGCTGTGCAAGCTCTGCAGAACGCCGGGGCTGAAATCTGCGAAATCTCGCTCCCTCACGCGGAGACCGCCGTGGCTTCCTACTATATTATCGCTTGCGCTGAGGCCTCTTCCAACCTCGCACGCTACGACGGAATCCGCTACGGCCACCGCAGTGATGCAGCTCTCGACCCGGATGCCCTTTTCAGTCTTTCTCGCGCGGAAGGCTTCGGAGAGGAAGTAAAGCGCCGCATCATCCTTGGCACCTATGTACTCTCCGGAGGCTACTACGACGCTTACTACGCCCGTGCACAAAAAGCCCGCGCTCTCGTTGCGCAGGATTTTGCTAAAGCATTCACCGAGCTTGGAGTGCAGCTTATTCTGGGACCCGTGGCGCCCACTCCCGCGCCCAAACTGCACGCAGAGGATATAACTCCGCTGCAGACCTATCTCGCAGATATCTACACGGTGCCGGCGAATCTTGCCGGATTGCCCGCCATCTCTGTTCCCACGCCGCAAAACGGCCTTCCCGTGGGCGTACAGTTGCTCGCTCCGCACTTTGAGGAAGCTCGTCTCCTGCGCGCCGCCGTCTCTCTGGAGCAGTCATGGAAATGACCCCCGTTTTCCTTTCTATCGCCGGCTCCGATTCCTCGGCTGGGGCAGGTCTTCAGGCTGATCTCAAGACTGGATTTGCCCTCGGTTGCTACCCTCTTACCGCTGTCACTTGTGTGGTGAGTGAAGTGCCGGGCCACGTGGCGGATATAGCCCCCCTCCCTCCGAAGATTGTCGCAAGTCAGATTCGCGAATGCCTGCGCACTTTTCCTGTGGCTGCTGTCAAAACCGGCATGCTCTACAGCGCCGAAATTCTCCGGGCTGCTGTCGACGAACTTCCGCAGGGCATCCCCCTCGTAGTGGATCCCGTTATGATCGCCACGGCAGGGGACCCCCTCATGCTCGCTTCTACCTTGCAAGCGTACGAGTCAAGCCTCTTCCCGCGTGCCACCCTCATCACTCCTAACATCGACGAACTTACCACCCTCTGCCGACGCGACGAAGCTCCGACCACCGTCGATGAGTTGGCTTATGCTGCCGTTGAACTCTCTCGTTCTTACGGCTGCGCTGTCCTTGCCAAAGGTGGTCATCTCGCCGGCGACTCCTGCACCGATTTACTCGTTCTCCCGGATGGTTCCGTGACTCCTTTCTCTCACGCCCGCACCACCGGTATCTCTACCCATGGCACAGGCTGCACCCTCTCTTCTGCCATCACCGCTTTCCTTGCTAAAGGGGCAGCCCTTACTGAGGCGGTTGAATCCGCTCTTGCCTACACCTCACAAACCATCGCCTCCTCCCACTGCTGGAATCCCTCTCTCTTTGCTCTGAACCATGACGTTTGAGAGAAATCAATCAACAGAGAAAATGCCCTTATTGACTGATAGCTTGCTCCGCCGCCCTCGCGTGCTCCGCGCAGGAATTTTATAAATCGTACATAGAAAATCGTACATCGTACATAGGCGGCGTCAGCCGCCACTTCCGCCGCTTTCCCTTTAAATCCGCGCGTCGTTCCTCAATTCCTCTCCCGATCTGGCTTCGCCACACTCGCGCGCTCCGCGCGGGAATTCCCCAAATCGTACATCGAAAATCGTACATCGTACATAGGCGGCGTCAGCCGCCTTCTGCCTCCGTCGTTTTTTAAGAAAAATGGCGGAAACATTCCGCAACATTTGTCAATAGTACAAAATATACAAGAAACGACAGGATACATACAAGGAGATTTAAGGCTTCTCTTATTTTCCCCAATAGGAGTAAAAAGGGAATGTAAAAGACACTTACAGCCACACCTAATAAAATAAGCACAAAAAAAATTGTCACATAAGTATCTATTGCCTTATTGCCTGTACCATCCACGCCTAAATCAGGACCTCCTATAATCGTCAAAATAGGTAACAAAACAAAAGAAACGCATATAGGTAAATACGTAAAAATACATCCTTTCAGTTTCATCTTGACCGACTTGAATTCATTATATAAGGGAAAAAAGTTATATTACGTCTTTTTAAGCGCTACATTTACGTGGGCAACCCATATCAGAGTGTGCCGTTTTTGTCAAGATCATTTTGTGTTATCCTCTCGGTAAAAATTCTGCCACTAGGCGCCACACTCGCGCGCAAGCGCGGGAATTCCCCAAATTGACTCACCGCTGCCCCATCGACGGTTCGCCCCTATCGGGGCAACGCATCCGCGTTGTCCATCCGCACTTACCGCCCGCTAACGCGTGCGCCCTCTACGGGGCCGTCGTGCGTGTTGTACATCGTACATAGGCAGACTCTGTCTGCCACCGCCGCCTCGTACATAGGCAAACGCATTCGTGATCGGACAAAAATAGTGTACCGAAGTATTCAGCGATGTTTGACCGTCACAGCTTTTGATGTCCTCAGGAAGCATTTGCAAGGGGGGCGACGCAGCGTAGCGGAGTCGTTCCCCTTGCAAATGGCGCCGCCAGGGGGTAGGCAGGATTATCTCATCGATTGACCTTAAACATATTTCTCCTAATCGTACATGTTCTCTCACCTCGCTAATCGCTCGTAAAACTTATTGAGCGTTACTTTGAGCTTCACAGGGATTTTTACAAAGTTACAGCCCTCTGCTGTTGCCTTGGTGCGCTGTTTGTTTTCCTTGCTTACTTCCGGGCTTGCCAGCAGTCTTTCAGCGGGTGTCTTAGCCTGTCTCCTTGTTCTCCAGATCGGCTATCCAGCGCCTATACCCGCATGAAAATACTTCGCATTCATGTAATCGGCCAGACTCCATAATCGTCGAGTAATTTGCACATCTCCCTCTCTGAATTTTTTTCTTCCCGCTCCCTCCCTTACTCTCCTTCTCGCACCTCCCAAGCTGCATGATGACGCACTTGCGATTGTATTTGAATATCCCTGTTACTCTCGTGATAAAAGCTGTTTTCTCCTTACAAGCGCGCAACATCTTGTTTTTATTGCGGGTCTCAATGAGAGTTCGCAATACCTTCTTGTCCTTTGTCTGTGTTTAGCATACAGACATTATGGTACACTATTTTTCTCCAAACGATAAATCTCTTGTCCCCTTTTTCCACGTTCGGTGCTCTCATTTTTGTCCGATCGTAATGCCTCAAAAGAAAAAGTCACCGAAGTCCGATGCCTCAAAATAAACGGTCACCCAAGAGCATAGCATTTTC
>CANQJI010000024.1 GCA_947624205.1 uncultured Akkermansia sp.
GATTTTGCCCACAAACGCCAAATCCTGCTATAATCACGCTCTCTGCCCATGAAATATATTTTCTTGGGACGCATGTGATGTGCATCAGGAAATACGCTTATTACTTGCAAGTTTTGTGGTTTGGTTTCTTGTTTGTTGATATTGTGCTTATTGTGTATATTTTGTAAATTTTGGTGTGTGATGAAGGAATGAGGATTCCTACAGCTGGGCGTTGCAAGCCTCCCCGAGTCTCACTTTCTTTGGCAGCAAAAGCAATTAGTATCAGTTTGTTTAGGGGGGATCTTACGGCATTGCTTTCACGCGTTTGGGCTAGGCAGGGGCGTGTGGAATTTTTCTTGTCAAAAACGGAGAGGCGTGGTAGAGAGAATGCGAGCAGATGGACTGGATCTATTACATCATTTACGGCGTGTTGCTATTGCTTTCGGTGTTTGGATTAAAGGTTGGAGTGAGCAACGATGCGGCAAACTTTTTAAACTCATCGCTTGGTTGCCGGGCTGGGAATTTCAACACGGTGGCGGCAGTGGCAGCAGTGGGTGTTCTGCTGGGGGCAAGTTTTTCCAGTGGGATGATGGAAGTGGCACGCAGTGGTGTGTTCAACCCCGCGATGTTCAGTTTTCACGAGGTAATGCTGTTGTTTTTGGCGGTGATGATTTCCAACGTTATCTTGTTGGATCTGTACAACACGCTTGGGTTACCGACGTCCACAACAATCTCACTTGTATTTGCGTTGCTGGGGTCGTCGTTGGGTATGGCGGTGTATAGCAAGGATATGGCGACGGATGATTTTCCGTTGGCGGCATACATCAACACCAGTAATGCCTTTGCCATCGTGGTGGCGATTTTTGTTTCGGTCATCATCGCGTTTACGCTTGGCTCATGTGTGATGTGGTTTGCGCGATTACTCTTCAGCTTCCATTATACGAGAGCTTATAGGTACATCGGCCCGCTGTGGTGTGGCAGTGCATTGACGGCAATCACGTACTTTGCGATCTTCAAGGGACTCAAGGATAGTTCTATGCTTTCGCCAGAGATGAAGGCGGCGTTGAACGCAGATGTGGGTGCGGCAATGCTGTGGTGTTGGGTGGCATGGCTTGGCATCATGGCTTTTCTACAATACGTTTGCCGGGTGAATACATTGCGCATTGCAGTGCTCAGCGGCACAGGGGCGTTGGCTCTTGCTTTTGCCGGGAACGATCTTGTGAACTTCATCGGAGTGTTTATGGCGGCACATTCCAGCATCTTTGATATCGCGGTGAATCACGCTGGGGGTGTCGCTGGCATGAAGATGAATGCGCTGGCGGAGCAATCCATTCAGGCTCCGCCGATATATCTCCTCACAGCGGGGCTCATCATGGTGGCGTCGCTCTTCTTTTCCAAAAATGCACGCAAGGTGACGGAAACCGAGTTGAAACTTTCATCGTCCAATACCGGCAAGGAGCGTTTTGGTTCCAGTTTGCCGGCACGCGTGTTGGTGCGCTATGCACTGAACGCCTCTCGCTTTATTGAGCGCGTCACACCCAGACCTGTTGCAAATTTTGTGGGGAAGCGCTTTGCTCCGCTCAGTCCGGAGGAGGAGACTGGCACGAATTATGATCTTGTGCGCGGTTCGGTGAATCTGACCACAGCTGCTTTGCTCATTTCCATTGCCACCTCGTGGAAGATGCCCCTCTCCACTACTTATGTCACCTTCATGGTGGCAATGGGTTCATCTTTGGCGGACCGTGCCTGGGGGCGCGACAGTGCGGTGTATCGCATCACCGGTGTTCTCACCGTAACAGGTGGGTGGTTCCTCACAGCTATCGGCGCATGTCTTGCATCATTTGGCGTGGCGTTGGCATTGGCGTATGGCGGGATGTGGGCTGTGTACGGAATGATTGTCTTGGCGCTGGCGTTACTGGTTCGCTCTACCTTCCTGACGCATGGGGATAAACAGGAATACCGCTTGTTGGATGTAAGCAGGGATGCACAGATACGTGAGTACGGGGCAGCAGCAGCGGGGCGACTAGGGCGAATGGTGGGTATTTACAATGCCATGGTGAAGGCGCTTCTCACCGAGGATCGAGAGTCTCTGAAACGGCTTCGCAAGAAAGCACGTTCTATCAAGCAGGATTTAAAACTCGTGAAAGAGAACGAGGTGCTTCCTGCGTTGCCGAGTATTCCGAAAGAACAAGCGGATCGTGGGCAGCTTATCTTCCGAATTGTAGAGATTTCCATCTCCACATGTGAGTGTCTGCTAACCTTGGTGAAGGCGAGTTACAATCACATTGATAATAACCACACCGGATTAAACGAGGATCAAGCACGCGATCTGCTTGCGCTTACCGGTAAAATCGGTCGATTTTACCCGGACCTCATTGACATGCTCAAAGAGGGAAACTATGCGGGTATAGACGAATTGCTAGGTGGATCCGAACAACTTGGGGAGGAATTTGCCGAGTGCATTACTCGTCATCTCATGCAGAATGCAACGGATGAAAGCGGGATGCGTACCGGTATTCTCTACCTCACATTGCTGAATGAAACGCGCGCTATGGTGAGTCATGCCTTTGCCCTCATCGCTCGTATCGAGGAACTTTACAAGGGGTGAATGGGACAATACAGGGCAAACACATTAGAAAATGTGTTTGCCTATGTACGATTTATTCATAATGTGCGCGTTGCGCAGATTTTTTTCGGATCATTAATGTGTGCTGAGGTCCCTCTAGAGCCATCATCATGATGACTTCTGATTGTCATGATTTTTGATGCGTATGAACGATAACATCAGTCAATAAGGTCATTCCTCTGTTGATTAACTTCTCTCAAATGCGTTTGCCCTGTGGGGCAAACGCGGCGTGCAAAGGACATACGTCGCGCGGAGGTATCCCTGCCGATAGGTAAAGAATGTGCAAAAAATGGGCAGGAACGATGCGTCTAATACCTCCGCACATTCGGTGACATCAGGGAGGAAGAGGCACCTACCGAGATGCTGAAGGTTGGATGATTTGCGCTGTACAAATTCGACAAGTGCCGGGATAGGTGCGCCGTCACCCGGATTCACCAGAGTTCGGTGTTTTGGAGGGTGTTCTTCGATAACGGGCAAGCGTAACCCCGATTGCTCAATTCATGAGATATGCTTCCTGAAGAGAAAGGCAGGAAATCAGGGAAAGGAAGATTCTGAAATCAACCGTCCGAAGAAGGGAAAAGGTAGGGATCTGCTCAACTGCTGGATGCCCAATCCACGGGAACTTTTTCAAGTTCACCGCGGCGATTTTCGTAGAGAACGTGACCATGCTGTACCCCGAATTTATGCACTTCCATGGTAACTTTGACATCGTAACAACAGTAGCGGGCAATTTTGAGCAAGTAATCTTTATCATGTGTTTCCTCGTAGGCGGACCACCACTTAAGAGCATCGGTTCCTTCAGCGGTTTTCGAGTGACCGCCAAGGGTGGGTCGAGCGACAGAATCAAGTTTGAGGCGGTGTCCGAGCTGATTGGAGAGATAGGTGCAGAGATCAAGGTTATTGCTTACATCGGCAATATTCCAGAACGTGTAGGCTTGCAAAACACCGTAGTCGAAGTTAATGTGGTTATAGCCGACAACAAGGTCGGCTGTGCGCAGCTGTTCAATGAGTTCTTCTGCCTCTTCCTCGCGGAAGATACGGTAAGAATTATCAGCAGTCGAGAATGTGACACCGACGGACATTCCCATGCGTTCCGTGTATTCCCAGCCGCCAACCTGGGTGGCGGAGCGGCGCGTTTCAAGGTCGAAGTAAACAATGTTTTTCATGAGGGAAAGGAAATGCAGCGTAATGCTTCGTAGAGTACGATAGCGATGGAGGTGGAGAGATTCAGAGATCGGGCATGTTGTCCGGGCATTGGAATGCGCAGAGTTTGTGCCGCGTGATCGCGAAGCAAGTACTCCGGCAGACCGCGGGACTCAGGACCGAACACAAGATAGTCACCCCTCTTCCACGGGGTGGGGGGCATCCATATTGAAGCGGTAGCTTTGGTAGAAAGGAAGTGAAACTGCGTCGGAGAATCGGCGGAAGAAAGCAACTGCTCCATGCTGTCCCAGACGAACAAAGGAACGTATTGCCAGTAGTCAAGACCGACGCGCCGGAGGTACTTTTCTTCCAGACTGAACCCGAGGGGGCGGATAAGATGCAATTCCGCCCCGGTGGCGACGGCCAAACGACCAGCTGCACCGGTGTTGTGCGGGATCTCGGGGTGGTAGAGTACGATGCGAAGCATAGTAGAAAGGGAGAGGAATCAGATTCGGGCACGGATCCGAGCACGATCAAAGTCTGCCGGATTGATAACGACACGTACCTTCTCACCTTGCGTGAGAGTGCCGAGATTTTCCAGCTCTCTGCGTTGCAGAAAGGCAATGGTTATCTTGCCGTTCGGCAGCGTAGCGCGGTAGGCGGCAGGAGCGATCTGATGTGAGATAGTGCATGTAGTTTCGACGAATTGGGAGGGATAGCTTGAGGAGGCAGAGCGACTCATGAGATGGAGAGAAGGCAGGGTAGTTCGAAATCAGTTTGTTCTAAGAGAAATCTGCATCGGAGAGGGAAAGAAGGATATGATTCTTGCAAAGAGAGACATGAGGGAGTCACATACGATTGGGGGTGCTTATGAGTCAAGGCTGGATCGCATCGCATCGCTTGAGATGGCTGTTATTTCCAAGTAAAGGAGGGCATAAGTGCGACGGGAGTACGGACGATGAAATACTCTCTTCCTGATAAAATGCTTTCAGAGGGGCATGTCAGAGTGGATGGAGGGGACACCATTTTTAATAGGGAACGGCAGAAGATTAGAGTAGGAGGTTGAGCCCGGAATTGATGATATTTTTGGCGCTGTGTATGGGTACCTCTTGCGGCTGTGAGGAGGACTCTTTCTCTTCGTCACGCCTTTCATTTTCATCAGGGGTGGGGATCTCGCTCGGTTGTTGCTGTGGGGCAATAGGGAAGATAAGACCCCGAATCGCATCATTCACTCGTGATTTGATCTCGGTGGACTTTTGTGAAATCAAGGAGGAAAGACGTGCACTGAGATCTTCGTGGGGATCGTTGATCGTACCACTGAGGTTGATCGTAATCCAAACAAAATTCGGCGCGCTGGACTCTTTGCTGAAAAGATGCTCAGTGAGAGGGGAATCCGGTAAACCGAGTGAGGAAAGAGTGCTCAGAGGAAGGCCCAGGCGAAGAGATCCCGAAAGAGAGCCGTCTATTCCTGTGATAATATGACCTTTCAGGCGTAGGATATCTCCTTTTGCGCGAATGTCGATATTATCCCATAGCAGGGCTTCTCCAATGTTGTGCTGCGGGTCGCAGTAAGGAAATTTGAGATTGCAGGAGGCTTGTTGCAATTCGATTTTCTTAAGATTGGGACGATTTGGTATACGAAGCTCGCTAAGCAGTGAGAGACCTGAGACGGCCGCATTTTCTGCCCACAACTTGCCAGACATTTCCCATTCACCCGTTTCCCCTTGCCCAGAGAGGGAAAAATCCCCGTTCAGGGAGCCCAAGAGACTTTGTTTGAGTTTTCCGCTGAGGAGATGTTCGAGGTCTGCTTGTCTCAGTTCCAGACGAGCTGTCCATAGCCCACTGCGTCGCGAATAGGTGCCTGAAGCGTACAGTTCCCCGGGAGAGAGGAGGAAACGACTCGAACGGAGTACGAGTGGCTCACCTCCCATCAGCAATTCAGCATTTTTCAGACCGCACTGAGGAAGCATGGAAGTGGGCGTAGTGACACGACCGTTCTCCAGTTTGAGGTTCCAGACGCGCTGACTGGGGTGGGGATGTGAGGCAACTGCGAGTTTGTATCCCTGTAGCTTGAATTCACCGATGGGGGTGCGAAAGTTTGTATCGGCGTAGTACGCGGTGAAGTTATGCATTTGGATGCTTTTGAAAAAGCCTCTTCCTTTACTCTCGACGCCATTGGGCGTGGTAGTCTGTGTTTTCTTTCCACGAGAGTTCGCAGAACGGAGTTTCTTTTTGGGAGAAGCAGTAGAGTTGCCGAGCTGAAGCGTGATGAAGAGTTCATCCGATGAAAACTGGGAAAAGCGCAGAATGCGGTGCCAGAGGGCAGAGCATTCCGGTCGTGCATGAAGATCGTGTACGCTCATTTCCGAAACGATTCCCATGTCCTTCATTTCGATGCGAGGAAGTTTCAAAAGACTTGATTCCTCAACGGTGAGATTTTGTGGGATGTACACTTGTCGCGCCCCAGTCGTATCGCGTAGCTTTTCGATGAAGAACTGCCGGAATCCGTCCCCCTGTAGCCAGGAAAATACACAGGAGTATCCGACCACCCCAATGATGAGAATGAGAACCGGCACTGAGGCTAAAATGGCAAGAGAAATTCGCAGACGTCGACCGAAGGAGGCATTGACCTTCGTTGTTTTTCCGGTTCTGCGTCGCTGAGGGGACGTTCGGCGTGCCATAACGGATTTCTTTTAGCATACAGACCTTTGCTGATGCAAGCGAAAAGTCCTCCGTTCGAGAGGAAATACACCGGAGCAAAAGCGTGAGGTTGAGGAAGGACGCTGAGGAAGCTGTGTGTACTCGTTTTGAATATTGTAAAGTGAGCAGGAGCCGTTTCATCCGTACTGTCCGGAGAGACAGAGTTTCCCTTATCTCCGGTGTTTTGCTCAGAAAATCGCACATGGAACATCATCACACAGCAGAGCATGATGTGAAAAAACTCGATTTTCTCACAAATTCTTTATTGACTCTGAAGAGAGCTTGTGCTTCAATACGACTGAGAAATCTTTTTTACCATGAAAGCTCCACTCACTCTTGCCGCTCTTCTTCTTGGTTCCCTAGTGCTCGGTTCATGCTGCTGCCAGTCGCAGTCGATGCCTGCACTGCGTCCGATGCCGCGGAATTTAGCGCAGGATAACCTGCAACCGGCCTATGTGGCTCCGGTGAAGGTGTTTACCGAAAAAGGTAAGTAAAGATCCCGTTGCGATATTGGCAGAGGGGAGACGCTAGGCTTCCCCGTTTGCGAGTGCCGTTTTGATGGAGTCGTTGCCCAAGTGCAGCGGCTCCTTTTTTAGGAATAATTCTCAGGATTCTGCAATTCTTTCTTGCATTACCGAAAAAAATGGGTTAAATAGAAACTTGTTCATTCTGCACCGACATGAGTTTTACTACTATGAAAAACACCGTAATTCGCGCCGCATTTCGTGCCCTGTCTCTTGGGATGGTGGCAGTGTTCGTTCTTCCTGCCGCTTTCGCTCAGGAGGCTGAGGCAGCAGGGGCTGTCGTCCAAAAATCCATGTTGGATAAGTGGGTGATTGATGGTGGCTGGACCATGATACCGCTCGTGGCATTGCTCGCAGCGACCTTGTTTTTGCTGGTCTTCTGTATGATGGCTCTCACGAAGGAAAAATTCTGCCCCGAGGAGCTGCGGGCTCAGCTGTTGGCTCTCATGGCAGATTGCCGTGTGCAGTCGGCAATTCAACTTGCCACTACGAGTCCTACCTTCTTAGGGCGTCTGGTTGCTTACGCCTTACCGAACATTGATGCCAATCGTCCGGAGGATCTCGGCAAGGATGGCATAGAGGATGCCATAGCGGATTTCACCGCAAATGAGCGACCACAGACGATGAGATATGTGGACATGCTCGCTCTGTGCGGTTCCATTGCCCCGTCCATTGGACTGTTTGGAACGGTGCAAGGCATGGTGGGTGCATTTGCTATTTTGGCTGAATCGGGACAGGCCGATCCCACCCAGTTGGCAGGTTCTATCTCTGTGGCTTTGCTCACCACGTTCTGGGGGTTGATCATCTCCATCATTGCTATTCCCGGCTTCTTCTTCCTTAAGAAACACGCCCAAGCTCTTGAGGCAGACTGCGTGAATACGATTGAGGAGATGGTGAATACTTCCATCAACGTTATCAATGCAGAAGCTCAGCTCGCGCGCATCCCGGAGGGACTTGACACCGGTGATGAAGAGGAAGTGACAGAGGAGGCGTAAACTCAGTAGAAGGTTTGCTCGGCGGGAGGAGCCGGAACTTTCAACGGAACCGCGGGCTTCTATCGTCGAAATCCTTGGCGAGTCGTTCCAATCAATCACAAACAGCACGATATGGGAAAAAAGAGTGCAAGAGGCAATGATGAAGTGAAGGGAGATGTCAACATGTCGCCCATGATTGACTGCTGCTTCCTACTGTTGATATTCTTCGTGGTAAATGCGACGGCTATCACGGTAGCGAAGGATCCCAGCGTAAAGATGCCTAGTGCGGTGTCGTGTTCGGAGCTTAAGGATGCCAACGGGTGTATCGTGGTGAACGTCTATGCAGATGCAGAGAAGATGAGCGCCGAAGCTCTGAAGAAGTTCAACAAGAGCTACCCGGCCGGCACATATTGGGGGGTGACGGATGCGAATGGTAGTAGTCAGGGGTACTCCTCGGCTCAGACGCAGGATCTTACGGACTTTATCAAAAAGCAGAAAGAGCTCATGGAAAGCCGTAATGTGGATAAGGCGATGATTCGTCTGTACCTGCGAGGAGATATGGCGGCACCATGGGAGCGCTCATCCACAGTGATTCGCTGCGCGGCTGCCGCTGGTGTGACCAATATCGTCTTCGGCACGTTACCCTCCAAATAAAAGGCTCTCTAATTCCCAGTTTTCCCGAGATCATGGCCAGACATAAACAGATTCGAACAGAGGAGCAGGAAGATCCGGAGATGAATATATCATCCATGATCGACTGCTGCTTCTTGTTGCTCATATACTTTCTTGTTGCGACCTCGCTAGTGAGTGAGAAGAAGCTGGATATTTCCATCCCGGCGCAGACCGCTGCAAGCAGTGCTAAGAAACCCCCGCTGGAACCCGCACGTATCTTTTTGAGAGCTGACGGTAGTGTGATGTGGGGTAAGGACTTGCCCGTGGCAGAGCCTTACAATGAGGCTGCGGAGCCTGGTACAAGCGAATACCGCAGCCAACGGGAGTTGGAGCAACTCGTCGAACAGCTTAAAAATTTCAAATCTACTGCCGACTCAATGGATGCAGAACCCATCGTCATGCTTACCGGTGCCCCCACAGCACCCCACCAACGCATTGTCGATATCATGGCTGCTCTCGCTACGGCGGAAATCCATTCTGTAGGTATCAGTACGGCAGATCCGGAGAGCTGATGTGCCTTGCGCGCATGCAGACGAAACAGGGAAGTGGGATGAAAGCGGAAGAGCGGTCGCGGTGAAGGGGTCACTGCAGAGCTTGCCAGATCCCGCGGATTGTTTCTGTTTGCAGGGGTTCTCTGGGGTGTTGCCAGTGTAGGCGGTTATTTCCGACGAACAGATCCGATAATTTCCCTTTTCGTTCTGAAACAACTGGGCCACTTCCCGATAAACAAAAAGATTCTTTCACTACTTAACCGATGAATAGATACACATCATTTACTTCAGTGCTGGCTTTAGCTGCGCTTGCCACGCCAATGGTATGCCAAGCGCAAGATCCAGCGGTAGAATACAAGAACGTCTCAGCTTTGCGTGCAGAAAAGAAATACAAGGAGGCCTTAGATCTCACGGAGAAAATCCTCTCGATCTTTGGCAATCCCAAGTCACGAGTGAGCCAACAATTCAAGTTTTATGTGCCGTTCTTTGTGTGGCAGAAGGCGGAAACTCTCAGCGCAATGGGTGAGGGAGAGAAGGCCTTTGAGGTGTACAAGGATCTGAACACAAATCCTGCCTACAAGGATCCCGGAATGATGCAAAAAGCCAAGGAGATCAATGAAGGGAAGGGGGATGGTTATGCTCCCTTCCTGTCGCTTGCACTTTTCAAAATGGGGTATCTACGCTACCAGCAGGCAGAAGGCACAGCGGACAAGCCGGGCGATCCCAAGAAGTATGAGGAATGCATCCCTCTTCTGGAGCGATATTTGACCCTCCTGCAGGGAGGAAAGGTGACCAAGATGGAAAAGGCTCAAAATCTTGACGGTCGTATTTGTTTCATGCTTATGCAAGCAAACCTCCTCAAGGAGAAACCGGACTTCAACAAGGTGGGCGAGTATCTGGAGCGAGGATCTCGCGCTAAGTCAGCTTTGCCGGACGCCATGGTGATGAATGGTTTGAGCAAACTTATGGATCTGGCACTTAAGCAGAACGAGTACATAGGATGGGGAGAGAAGGTTGTTGCTGCTGCGCCGGAGAGTTTCCACATGGATGCCGATAAGCTTGCTTCCTACGGTGGCATTATTCTCAATTATGCCATTTACTCCATGCGCGTTGCTGATCAGGCTTTGCGCGATGGAAACATGGATCAGGCACGTGCTGCCTTGCGGACGGCAAATACTCTGTTCGGACTCGTGCCGGATGTTGCTGAGACTAAGCAGGCACTTGATGAGGTCGTCAAGATGCTTGGAGATCTCGAGAGGTCTTTGCCGGACAAATACGCAAATCGCACGTACGAAGCTCCGCCTAGCAAAAAGATGTCTGAAGCTTACGGGAAAATGCAAAGCGAGCGTACAGAATTGGAAGCCTACACCATTCTCTCGTTGGCAAATACGGCTGGACAGCTTGGTAGCTCGCGTATGGCTAAAGCCGGTTACAGGGTTCTGCTGGATCGCTATCCAGAGCTGCGCCAGAAACAGAAAGACGGGTTCAAGGATCTGAAAGATACGAATTATTTGCAGTACGCTCAGTATGCTCGCGCTACAGGTGATGAGGAGACTGCTACCAAGTACGAAAGTATGGTGAATACTGAGAAAGTAGATGCCGGGGGCAGAAATGCTGTTGCTCTCAACAAAATGGCTCGTCTCATGCGTGAAAAAGCGTATGAGGAAGTGCTGCCGGTGACGGATGAGGTAATGCGCTTGCTATCGACTGAAAAAGGGAGTCAGAATTATGTGATGGCGAATTTTTGCAAGATCGCGGCTCTCTTTTATCTGAAGAGATGGGAGGAATTGGTGCAAGTGGGAGAGCAATTCCTGGCGGATGGTCTGCACCAGCCTAAAGAAGGTCAACTGACCGAGGAGCAGGCTCGTACCAATGGTTCCCAGACTATGTATTTCTTGCTGGAGGCGTACCGCCAGCTGGCCGACAAGGACATCCAGATGCTTGACAAAGCCCTGGGAGTGGCAGAAACCTTCATGAAGACGTATCCTTCTCTCAATGAGAAGGAAAATGCTATGGCGCCAAATATCTACTTTAGCGCTATGAATGCCCTACTGCGTCGAAATGGTTATGGCAAAGAAGACGCCGCTGCTGCCGATAAGAAGAAGGCGTTGGAATACAGTAACGTCATTGCGCAAAACTGGCCGGAAAATGATTTGTATCCCACGGCCCGTCTCATCGCCGGCAATATTCTCATCAACAGTGAGGAAGATGCTCAAAAATTAGAGGCAATCGGTGCTCTTGAGCAGGCTGCTGAAAGCGCTCTCAAGCAGCCTGGCAGCGCGGGCAAGGGTATAGCATCCAATGCTCTCTTCTGGCTGGCTTCTTACTCACCGGATTTCCCCCGTGAGGGAGAAAAAGAAGAGGATGTGAAAAAACGCGTTGAGGGGTACTTTAATACTTTTTGGGAAAAGGCTGATGGGGAAGGCAATGCTTTCGCTCTTCAGATGGCAGTGCTTCAGCTTATGCGAGCTGTCAGTGCAAAGGATGTGACCGCTTATGAAACCACGTTGAAACGAGCTCGTGAGGTGATTGCCCGGGAGGCTAACTACGGCTTTAAGAACAATCAGCAGAATCCGGAGTTGGAACCCAGTATCAACTCTTACATTGCTTCCTATGTGGATGGTGAAAAGAGCCTCCACGGAAAAGAGCTCACGTTGGAACAGAAGATAGACCATTTCACCAACTTCCCTGGTGTGGCAAAAGAGGACAAGTACACCAATGCTATATTGCACATGGCATTACTTAGTTCAATGAATGAGTCACTTACGGCAGCGCGTCGTGCTGGAGATACCGACAAAGTGAAGGAGTTGGAGCGTGACATTGCACGTTCCTTCCGGCAGATGCGCGACACATTCCGTCCCGAGGATCTTACGAACTTCATTTGTGTACAGGTAGGTCGCTTTGAGGTTGATTATGCCGCGCGTTTCCGCCCGGGAAGTGAAGAGCGCAAGGGAGAAGTGGAACAGGCTCTGGCATATTTCAATAAAGTGCTTGAACGCGGCAAGGATTACGTTAAGGAGGCTACTCTCGGAAAAGCGAATGCTCTCGCGCTCTCTGATGATTCTGCCCGGCAGAAGGAGGCGTACGGTTTGTACTCTAAACTTGCTGCTGCGACTGATCCTGCTGTCGCAGCAGAAGCCCTGGTTGGTCTGACCAATCTGAACATGAGCACCGGCAATTACAAGGACGCTATGGAGAGTGCAGATCGCTTCATGAACATTCGCGGGGGCGTTTCTCAGCGTGCTCGCTTAGATATGCAGCTCAAACTTGGCGAGGCTTATTGCGCCTCCGGTGATGTACTCAAGGGGTTGCAAACCTACATGAATCTCTACGTACACGATCGCGGCAATATTACATACTCCGCTCCTGCTGTGAAGGCCATTATGCAGCAGCTTTGGAAGCGCAACAATCCTTCCACAGGTGATCGCCTGAAGGGTGATTTCAAACCTTCTGACCACTGGAGTGCGTGGAACACCGGACAGAATTATGTTAATCAGCTGCGTCGTGCCGGTATTGACAAGAAAATGACTCCCGGTGATCGCGATCTCTTCAATGAGGTGGTGATGTTGGCAGATGAATACGGCAAGGATGCTGATGTACAGAAGGAAGAGAAAGCAAAGAATGATTTCCAGTCCCAGCTCTCCAAGTAAACCATACGCTAAAACTTTGACTGAACGATCGACTATGAAGACTTCTTATTTTACGTTTTTGCTTTTTGCCCTAGGATCATGTGTGCTGTTTGCCCAAGAGCAAACAACTCCGGGTCCAGTGATCTCTGCCATTGCTCAACCGCGCACAGCGAAGGGTAACGCCGTTGGCAAGCTCCAGCTTGTTCCGCCGCCTCAAGGTATCAAAAATATGGTCTCCTACCTCAATCGCGATACGCGGGAAGTGACAACAGTGGCCTTACGGGACCTCAAGGCTTTGCTTATTGAGACGCCGAAAGATCTCGCTGAGGCTTTGCGCGCCTACAAACGTGGTGACCTGAACGAGGCTCGTCGTCCGCTTGCTTCTGCCCGTAGCAAATACAGTGGTTTTGCTGATTTGCCTCATAATCCGGCTGTTCGTGCTGTGCTTACAGAATTGGTTTGTGATGCGCGTCTTATGGATTGGACAAGTTTGAAAAAGGCCGTCGGGGCAGCAACTTCGATGCGTGGTGGTATGGAAGCGTCTGACCGTGCAATGGTTGACGCGGCGCGGTTGCTTTGCCAGGTGAGCGACGATCCTGAGACAGCATCAGAACGTCTCAAAGCTGTTGAGACACTGCTTGCGGATTCCGGAAAGCTCGCACATATGCGCACGGAGCCCTACAGTTGGCTTAAATATGCGCAGGGACGAGCCCTTGCCAGTCAGCTTTCGGAAGCGGAGCTACGTGATGGAGTCCCGTCAGAGAAGGAGAAACAGGCTAGCTTGGCTGTGGATGCCTTCTGTGAGGCAGCTGCTGCGGCGCATAGTCGCCATATGGAATTGTCGAAGGATGCGATGTTGCGTGCATTCCGCATCCTTTGGGCCATGCCCGGTGTGCAGCAGTATGCCAATGAAGGTACACAAATGACAAAGAAGGGTTGGGCTAAGGCGCCGTACAACTTCCGGGATGCAGTAGCGCTTGCCTTTATGCTGAAGAATATCTACTTCAATGTCGGAGAAAGTGATTCGCTCGTTGACAAGGCAGCAGGTTTCTTCTACAACACGATGGCTGATAAGAAGAAAACTGAGGGAGCGGTGCCTGCGGACAAAGCATCCGGTAAATCCGCTACGACATCTGCGTCTAAGTCTGCAACACCCGCTGCGAAAGCTGATGCCAGAAAGAAGTGAGAGTAGTTTTGCGTTGACTTCTTCACAGTTGTTGTTTCAGAGTTAATCTTTGCTTTTCGGGAAGGTACGTATTTATGCACGATATGCTGGTACGTTTGGTGCATTTGCGCTCTCCGGAGCCTCTTGTGCGCCGAGTGTGGGGGGAGTGTGCTGTGTTGATTCGTCCTTGCCGCCCCTTTGAGTTGCATCTGCTGTTGAAGTGGGTGCGTGAGAATTTTAGCCCAAAGTGGGTGAGCGAGGCAACCGTAGCGATGAGTCATTGTCCGCCGACTTGTTTCGTTGCTACACAGCATGCGCGTATCGTTGGCTTTGCTTGTTATGATACGACTTCGCGTGGCTTTTTTGGACCCATGGGGGTGGATGAAACACTTCGTGGTTGCGGGGTAGGAGCTGCGCTCCTTGTGGCAGGCTTGCAGCGCATGCGTGAGATGGGTTATGCTTACGCCATTATCGGTGGAGTGGGGCCTGCGGATTTTTATCGCAAAGTTGTGGGCGCTACTGATATCGAGGATTCCACGCCGGGAATTTACGAAGACTTGTTGAGCGAAGGATGATTTCCTCGTGCAGGGTTTGACGACGTATCGCAGAGGTGTTGAAATCACGTGAAAAAAATTTTACCACGCACGCAGTTTTTCCCCTCTTTACCTTGACATGCCAGACAATTCTTGCTAGACTGCAAGGTAGTCTTTTATTGTCCTCATGAAACTTACTCTTCTCGCTGCATCGTGTGTCTTTTTGACGTCTGTTCTCCTTACTTCCTGCCAAAAGGAGGAAAAGAGTGTGGTTGAGCTCGCCAACGAGCTTTCTTCCGAATTATCCGCCATTTCCGACACAGCTTCGGCAGATGCGCATGCCGCCCGGGTTGAGGTTTTGAACAAGCGATTTCAGGATGCCTCTGCTCGCACTCTGGCACTAAATGGTACTGCTCTGTCTCGTTCTGATGATGAAGATGGATCGGCATACGCAAAGGCATTAGGTACGTTAGCGCGTGAGGTGGGACGAGTACGGGCAAGTTATCCTGCGGCAGTTGATGCCGAGAGTCCGGAGGAGGGTCAACTTTTTATCTCTATTGCTGTGGCACGGGGGAAAAAGGGAACTCCGGATGAACTCAGGGAAATTGGACGTGCCTACATGACGGATGAGAATAATCCTCATGAGACTCCCGGGGAGTTTCCTGAATATTTTGGTTCAGAGGCTTTAAAGTCTGCTCTCGATTATCGTGTCAATCCTGCGGAAGTCTCCAATCTTCAATTTGACAGCCAGGAGGCTCCCGCTGTGCCGGCCCTCAAGGAAGCGGAGGAGAGCGTTTCTGCCGATGCCGGGGATGAGGTTGACTCTGCTGCGAGTACTGAGGAGGGCGACGAAGAAGCGGCTGAGGAGGAGTAAAGTTTTTTTGCCCTCGCGCATGGCGCATCGAAGTGTCATCCGGGGAGCTCGCAGGGAATCAAGGTTGTGCGGATCGCTTTGTGCTGGAGAGGGAATTCGGGCTTCTCTCCGTTTGTGATGTACTATGCCTCGTATACTCTTTACTTGTGCTTACGATGGAGCTCCGTGGCGTGGCTGGCAGAGCCAGACTGGTGGCGACACCGTTCAGGATTGTATACAGGAAGCTTTCTCTCGCATTCTGCATACCCCACAGAGAATATCGGCCGCTGGACGCACCGATGCCGGCGTGCATGCTTTAGGACAATGTTTCCACGCTGATCTGCCGGATTCCAGCCGCATGAGTTGCAGGAATTGGGTTGCGGCATTGAACGCAAATTTACCTGCGAGCGTACGTATCCTGGCGGCGCGGCAAGTGGCGTCGGGGGTTCACGCTCGTTTCAGTGCAGTGGGGAAGGTATATGAGTATCGCATCTATCGCGGTGCGGTGTTGTTTCCGCATGAGGTCGGGCGTGTTTGGCACGTGACTTATCCCGTGGATGTGTCGTTGTTGAGGGTGGCGATGCAGAGCTTTTGTGGAGAGCATGATTTCCACGCTTTTTGTGCGCGTCGTGGCAACGAGCCAACACCCTTACCACCCAATTATTTCCATCGCTTCATCTTCTCCACTTCTTTGCATGAAGCCTCGGATGGAGAACATCTTTCCCTGCGTGTCCATGGGAGTGGGTTTCTCTACCGCATGGTACGGATAATGGTGGGAACCGCATGCCGTGTGGCGTGTGAGCGCATGCAGCTTGAGCAATTGCGAGAGTTGCTTGTAAACCCAGCATCGCCACCCTCCTCTTTCTGTGCCCCACCAGGTGGACTTTATCTCCTCCGTGTTGATTACCCTGCCGCCTCAGGTGTCACAGAGCGGGTATGAAAAGGCGCGTCTCTCGCAAGTTGTGCGGGAAACGCGCCTTTATCTCGGAGGGTGTTGTAGGCGGCAGGATTTCTTTTGAGTTTACATCTTCTTGTCGCTTTCGTCGGACTCTTCTTCCTTTTGGTCCTTCTTATGGCTGTTCTCCTTGCATTTCTGCATGAATTCGCGTGCTCTACTCTCATCCTTTTCTACCCCTTTGCCATGCGTATACATGTGCGCCAGAGCTCGGCAGGCTGTGGGATTCCCTTCATCCGCTGCTTTCTTCAGACCGGGCAGCGCATGTGCATACAATGCATTTGCTTTCTTTGGATCTTTTGGCGTATCGTTCAGCCCGTTCTCGGTAATGTATGCTATTGTGTATTGCGCGATGGGATCACCATTGGCCGCGGCCAGCGTCATGGTGTCAACGTTGATCCAGTACGTCTCGTCACAAGATACGCCGGATCCATCATTCTTGCACGTGATGCCAGGGATTGTATCATCTCCTTTACTCCTGGATGTCGTCGTCGTATCCGTCGCTCCCATCGCCATGAGGCTGCTGAATGTCAGTGCAGTGATTAGTAATGTCTTTTTCATAGACCCTCAGCTTGCACCTACACTTTCCCTTTTTCAACCTAACTTTCCACCCATTAGCAGATCTTTTTGAGCGTTTTTGAAGAAAAAAATTAAAATCAGCGAAATTATGGTTGACGTACCGAGGAAATCCGTGTATACTCCTCCCGCTTTTCCGCCTCTTTTCGGGGTGGCTCTGGAGCGTGATCGCTTCTGTAGCTCAGTGGTAGAGCGCATCCTTGGTAAGGATGAGGTCGCGGGTTCAAGTCCCGCCAGAAGCTTTGATGCTCATGCAAGAATAAGCAGCTAAACATACAACTATACAACTATGGCTAAAGAAGCATTCCAGCGAACCAAACCCCATGTGAACGTGGGCACGATCGGTCACGTTGATCACGGCAAGACTTCCCTCACTGCTGCAATTACCAAGGTTCTTGCAGACCAGGGCAAGGCCGAATTTAGGGCGTATGACCAAATTGACGGAGCTCCTGAGGAGCGTGAGCGAGGCATTACTATCTCCACTGCTCATGTTGAGTACCAGACTGACAAGCGCCACTATGCGCATGTTGACTGCCCCGGGCACGCCGACTATGTGAAGAACATGATCACCGGAGCTGCTCAGATGGACGGTGCAATTCTTGTGGTTTCCGCCGCTGATGGTCCCATGCCGCAGACCCGCGAGCACATTCTGCTTGCTCGCCAGGTGGGTGTGCCCTACATCGTGGTGTACATGAACAAGATGGATCTTGCTGATCCCGAGCTCGCAGAGCTCGTCGAGATGGAGATTCGCGAGTTGCTTTCCTCCTACGAATTCCCCGGCGATGAAATTCCTATCATTAAGGGGTCTGCCGTGAAGGCTCTTGAGGGGGATCCTGATGCCGTCAAGTCTATTATGGATCTCATGGATGCGGTGGATGAGTACATCCCGACCCCGGAGCGTCCTGTCGATAAGCCTTTCCTGATGCCGGTGGAGGACGTGTTCTCCATCTCCGGTCGTGGTACCGTGGCTACGGGTCGTATTGAGCGTGGCGTCATCAACAAGATGGACGAAGTGGAAATCGTGGGTATCAAGCCGACTGTGAAGACTGCTGTAACCGACATCGAGATGTTCCGTAAGCTGCTCGATAAGGGTGAGGCCGGCGACAACGTTGGTGTGTTGCTGCGTGGCATTAAGAAGGAGGATATCGTGCGCGGTCAGGTGATTGCCAAACCCGGCACGGTGACTCCTCACACTACCTTCGAGGCAGCTGTTTATGTGCTTTCCGAGAAGGAAGGCGGTCGTCATACCCCGTTCTTCGCCAACTACCGTCCGCAGTTCTATTTCCGTACGACGGACGTGACCGGCACGGTCACTCTGCCTGAGGGGACGGAGATGGTGATGCCTGGCGATAACGTGACCATCGGAGTGGAGCTCATTACCCCCATTGCTATGGAGGAAGGTATGCGCTTCGCTATCCGCGAGGGTGGACGTACCGTGGGCGCAGGCAAGGTGGCAAAGATTAAGGCCTGACCTCCATCCGCGCGTGTAAGCCACGCAATTGCACGGACGTCAGTTGTTCTTCTCGGCGCCGTTCCGTGTGATTTCGAAAAGTCCTTACAGGATTACCGGCTGCGCCTCATCCCCCCTTGGGAAGGGGCGCAGCTTCGACACAAAAGAAAGAGCAGAGGAGGGGATGTTCCCCCTCGCAAGAGAGGAGCATCTCCGCTACTCTGCTAACTGCAAGGGGATTTTAGGGTATTAGCTCAATTGGTAGAGCGGCGGTCTCCAAAACCGCATGTTGGGAGTTCGAGTCTCTCATACCCTGTTTCCGGCGTGTTTCCGCGTTTGGAGTGAAGTCTTCCTTATCCCAGATATTTTTTCTCGTTCCCAGCACCTCTCCCATGTTTCGTAAGCTATCACTCTTCATCTCCAATATCAAGAGCGAGCTCAAGAAGTGCTCGTGGCCTTGGGAAAGTGATTCGAAGGTAAAAGGCTTCAAAAAGTACCGCGAATTGTGTAATTCCACAATGGTCGTTTTGGTCGCAATGATTCTTCTGGGCGCTTACGTCGCTTTTTTTGATTTTGTGATGGCTCGCGTCGTTACCTGGGCTATCGAGTATCTTTCCTAACTTTTTCTCCCCCACTTCATATGTCTCGCAACTACGAAAGGAAGTCTAGCGTGCGGCACACTGTTCCGGAACCGAAGAATCAGTGGTATGTGCTTCATGTACTTTCCAACAAAGAACGGCGCACAGTCGAGAATCTCAAACGTCTTTTTCGGGATGATAAGGAGATGGGTGACTTGCTGCAGAGTGACCCCCTTGTTCCTACTGAGAAGGTGGAGGATGTGGTGAACGGGAAAAAGCGTGTGCAGGATCGTAAGCTTTATCCCGGCTACATTTACCTCAATTTTGCTTTGCGTAATTCTGATGGTTCCCTCAACAATGACGCATGGTACAAAATTCTCGCCGTTGATGGCGTTATTAGCTTCGCCTGCGGTCGCAATAAAGAGCCTCTTCCCATGTCCGAGAAAGATGTGGCGGAGCTGATGCACGAGATTTCTCGTCGCAGTGAAGGGACACGTCCTCGAATCGTTATCAACGTGCAGGATGAGGTGTGTGTGCTGGAAGGAGCTTTCCAGGGTGAACGAGGCATTGTAGAGGAGGTGGATGCGGAGCACGGTCGCCTTCGTGTTGGGGTTACGATGTTCGGACGCACTAATCCGCTGGATCTGGATTATTCACAGGTGCAACTCGTGCCGGAGGATGAACGAGGGCTTTCGGATACGCGGACTGATCTGTAAAGATTTCTCCGTACTCTCTCTGCTTTTTCTGAGCAAGAGGGAGAACGGAAAAAACAAACACATACAACCATGGCAAAAGAAGTAGTCAAAATCATCAAACTGCAGATTCCTGCGGGGGCGGCTAATCCGTCTCCTCCCGTGGGACCTGCCCTCGGTCAGGCCGGGGTGAATATCATGGGCTTCTGCAAAGAGTTTAACGCAAAGACTCAAAAGCAGGCCGGCGATGTTCTTCCCGTAGTCATTACTGTTTATAA
The DNA here is from genome assembly GCA_947624205.1 of uncultured Akkermansia sp. GTDB lineage: Bacteria > Verrucomicrobiota > Verrucomicrobiia > Verrucomicrobiales > Akkermansiaceae > Akkermansia. The sequence goes on from CANQJI010000024.1 coordinate 19,819, forward strand.
GGACAAATCCTTCGATTTTATTACCAAGCAACCTCCGGCGGCCAATTTGCTCAAGAAAGCTGCTGGTATCACTTCCGGTTCAGGTGAGCCGAACAAGAAGAAGGTTGCTAAAATTTCTGCCGAGAAACTTATGGAGGTTGTGAAGGCTAAAATGCCTGACCTTAATACTTCGTCTCCGGAGGCTGCTGCGCGTATCATCGCCGGTCAGGCTCGCCAGATGGGAATTGAGGTAGAGAACTTCTGATCGTAGCTTTCGCATACTGCCTTTCTTGCAGGAGGGAACACTTACCGTAGAATATTAACTTAACCCGAACGTACTGCTATTAACAATTATGTCAATCAAACATTCCAAACGATATACCGCTGCTTCTCAGTTGGTAGACCGTACCAAGACCTACGCTGTGGAGGAGGCCGTGGAACTCATGAAGAGTTTCCCCTCTCCGAAGTTTGACCCCACAGTCACCATTTCATTCCACCTCACAGTGGATCCCCGCAAATCCGATCAGATGGTGCGCGGATCTGTTGCATTGCCTCACGGCACAGGTAAGAATGTGCGCGTGATCGTTTTTGCCCAAGGCGAGGCTGCTCAGGCGGCCCTTGACGCCGGTGCCGAAAAGGTCGGTTTGGAGGATCTGATCAAGGAGATCCAAGGAGGATTTCTGGATTTCGACAGCGCTATTGCCACCCCGGATGCCATGGTCCAGGTGCGTAAGATTGCGCGTGTTCTTGGACCCCGCGGTCTCATGCCAAACCCCAAGACTGGTACTGTTACCGACGACACGGCGAAAGCTGTGCATGAAGTAAAGGCCGGGCGCGTGGATTACAAAGTCGATAAGAGCGCCAACATCTCTGCTGCTGTTGGCAAACTTTCATTCGAAGGCGAGAAGCTAGTGGAAAACATCCGCGCTATGATTGGTTCGGTGGTGAAGGCACGTCCAGCCGGTGCGAAGGGAGCCTACATTTCCGGTGCCACGGTGGCGTGTTCAATGAGTCCGGGCATCCAGCTCGCTGCTGCCGAGTATTCCAAAATCTAAGAATTAACGTAATCTTTGACACGATATGAGTACAGAAATGAAAGTGAATGCCGATAAGGAGACGATCGTCGCTCAGTTGCTTGAGAAGATAAATGCTTCTCCCTTCCTCCTGGTTATCGATTATACGGGGGTAAGTGTACCGGAGTTTACCAAGCTTCGCGCTGATCTCGCCGCCACTGGAGCTCGTTGCACGGTTGCAAAGAACTCCTTCATGGTGAAGGCGATTGCTGAAGCTGGTTTACCGGATATCTCTGCTTCCCTCAAGGGACAAACTGCCTATGTTACCGGTGATAAAGACATATGTTCCGCAGCTAAGGTGGTCAATGCCTTCGCTAAAACGACGAAGAAGGGAGCCTACAGGGTAGGTATCCTAGATGGAGCGGAGCTGGCACCGGACCAGATCCAAACGCTTGGAGAGCTGCCGAGTCGCGAGATTTTGTTGGCTACCTTGCTTGGTACGATCAACGGCGCCGGCGCTGCTTTGGCTCGTGTGATCAAAGCCTATGTGGATAAACAAGGTGAATCGCAGGCATCGTAAAATTTTTTTGTAAGACAAAAAAAAGACTTGAAAAGATGGTGGTGGTGTGGTATCACTGCCCGCCGCCTGAAAAAATTAGGTTCTCTGTCGGCTCTCCGGCCGGTGAGAACTGAAATGGACGGGGAGCCCTCGTCCGCGACAAGAACCAATTAAACCCAAAATACATAAAATGGCTGATATTAACACAATAGCTGAGGAGCTTGGCAAACTTACGATCATGGAGGCTGCCGAGTTGGTGAAACTGCTCGAGGAAAAATGGGGCGTATCTGCTGCTGCTCCTGTGGCTGCTGCCGGTGCCGCCGGCGCTGCTGCTCCTGCTGAAGCGGCTGAAGAAAAGACCGACTTTGATGTCGAGTTGACGGATGCCGGCGCTAACAAGATTGGCGTCATTAAGGCGGTGCGTTCCGTCAAGGCCGGACTTGGCTTGGCCGATGCTAAGAAGCTCGTCGAGAGCGCTCCTACACTTGTGCTGGAAGGCGCCTCGAAAGAGGACGCTGATAAGGCGAAGGCAGAGCTTGAGGCAGCCGGCGCCAAGGTTACTATTAAGTAATTCCGCAATTTTTCGTGGGAAGCAGGGGAGGAGTCTCTCCCCTGCCTCTCACTGTCGTTCCGCTTGCATCCTGTGCAAGTTGATTTTCATCTCTTAGAACAAACTTTAATCACATAAGGACTCGACCCGGTGCTATGGGAGGAACAGGATCCATCGCTCCGGGTCGGTTTCAGCAGTGTGAAGCCGAATGACACCCGGACGCGGGTGTCTAATACAACATCCTCCGCCCCACATACTCTATGTCTAAGCCTAAGAAGCCAGAGCGAATTAGTTTCGGAAAAATTAAAGAGGTTATTGAACCGCCGAACCTCATAGAGATTCAAACAAAATCTTACGAAGAGTTTTTACAGCGCTTCACGACTCCCGGCAAACGTCTCAAGGTAGGGCTGCAGTCTGTCCTCTCTGAGCATTTCCCGGTTGAGAGTTACGACTCGCAGATCCGTCTTGAGTACATTTCCTACGAGATTTCTCCGCCCAAGACGACTGATTTCGCTGCCATTCGTGCTGGGGAGACTTACAGCGCATCGCTCTTCATTCGATTCCGTCTTGTCTGTGGTGTCAATACGGCCGAGGAATACTCCACGGAAGAGGATGTCTACATGGGAGAAATTCCCATGATTACAGACCGTGGTACTTTTGTGATCAATGGTGCTGAGCGCGTCATTGTGGCTCAGTTGCATCGTTCTCCCGGCATTTGCTATGAGAAGATGCGACACGCCAACGGTAAGGAACTTTTCTCTTTCCGCATTATTCCGGATCGCGGATCGTGGTTGGAGGTGCAGTTTGATACGAATGATTTGATGTACGTTTTCTTAGATCGCCGCCGCCGCCGCCGTAAGTTTTTGGCGACGACTTTCCTGCGTTATCTGGGATACGAGACGGATCGCTCGATAGTGGAGCAATTTTATACGATTCAGAAACTTCGCATTGCGGATGTGAGCGCCGAAGAGCTTGAGCATCTCTTGCCCTTTGAGGACGTGAAGTATCAGGAGCCCGGTAGCAAGCGTCCTCCCAGTGTCATTGCCAAGGCTTATGAGCCGCTGAGTCTTTCTACGATTCGTCGTATGCAGGAGCTCGGGATCAAGACTGTCGAGGTCATTGATCAGAGGGAGGACGAGATCCTTGTCAAAACATTGAAGAAGGACCTTTCTCATGATCGCGAGAGTGCCCTGAAAGAAATTTTCCGCAAATTCCGCCCGGGGGATCCTACTTCGGCGCAGCAGGCTTCTGCCGCGTTGGATCGGCTTTTCCGTGAAGAGCGCCGCTACGACCTCACTCGAGTGGGACGTTACAAGATCAATCAAAAACTTGGTTTGGACGTACCGGAAGACGTTAGACTCATCCAGCCTATAGATTTCCTAATGGCTGTGAAGTATCTGTTGCGTCTTAAGCATGGAGAGGGTGTAGTGGACGATATTGATCACTTGGGAAATCGTCGTGTGCGTGCTGTTGGCGAATTGCTGGCCAATCAGTGCCGTGTAGGTTTTGCCCGCACTGAGCGTCTTGTCAAGGAACGCATGACGCTCTGCGATACGACCCGCAAGGATTTGACTCCGAGCAAGCTCATCAACCCCAAGGCTCTCAGTGCGGTTGTTCGCGATTTCTTTGGTCGGAGTCAGCTCTCGCAGTTCATGGATCAGATTAATCCCTTGGCAGAGCTTACCCATAAGCGGCGCCTTTCTGCCCTTGGTCCGGGTGGCCTGAACCGTGATAGAGCCGGTTTTGAGGTGCGAGACGTACACCCCTCGCACTACGGACGTATTTGTCCCATTGAGACACCGGAAGGGCCGAATATTGGTCTGATCAATTCGCTTTGCACCTACGCTCGGATTGACGAGTACGGGTTCATTGAGACTCCGTTTCGCAAGGTGAAAACCATCGAGAAGAAAGATAAGAAGGGGAAGGTGGTCGATACCGAGGTCATTGTCACTAACGAGGTGGAGTACCTGTCTGCCGATAAGGAGGAGTACCACCTCATCGCGCAGGCCAATAATCCTATCGACGATGATAATGGGCATGGACATTTCGTGAAGCCCAGAGTTACGGCGCGCGAGCACGGAGAATTCATCGAGGTGGATCCCCACCGCGTGGAGTACATGGACGTTTCGCCTAAGCAGATTATTTCCATCGCTGCGGGCTTGATTCCTTTCTTAGAGCATGATGACGCAAACCGAGCTCTCATGGGCGCAAACATGCAACGCCAGGGCGTGCCTCTGATGGTAAACCAGGCTCCCCTCGTCGGCACGGGTATTGAGGCCAAATGTGCTCGGGACAGTGGCTCGCTCATCATTGCCGCTGGCCCCGGCATTGTTGCTTCTGCCACGGCTGAATACATTGTCACTACTCCGGATGGGGTGCTTCCTGTTTCTCCTCAGCGTTGGCTGAGTGATCCGGACAGCATCAAGACTGATCCCAACAAGGGTATTTACGTTTACCAGTTGCGCAAGTTTATGCGTTCGAATGCTTCCACGTGCATCAACCAACGTCCAATTGTTTCCCGCGGAGAAAAAGTGAAGGCGGGGGATGTGTTGGCGGATGGTCCTTGTACGGACGGAGGTGAGCTTGCTCTTGGTCGCAATGTGCTGGTAGCTTACATGTCCTGGTATGGTTACAACTTTGAGGACGCCATCATTATTTCTGAGCGTCTTGTGCAAGAGGATGCCTACACATCCATCCATATTGAGGAGTTTGAAGAAAAGGCGCGTGATACTAAACTCGGACCGGAGGAGATTACGCGCGATATTCCCAACGTGGGTGACGAAGCACTCAAGAACTTGGGAAGTGACGGCGTCGTGCGCATTGGCGCCGAGGTGAAGCCCGGCGATATTCTCGTGGGCAAAATCAGTCCGAAGAGCGAAACAGACCTGGCACCTGAGGAACGTTTACTGCGTGCTATTTTCGGCGAAAAAGCAGCGGATGTGAAGGATACTTCTCTGCGTGTGCCCCCCGGTACTACCGGTGTGGTGATGGATGTGCGTGTCGTGCGTTCAGCGATTCCCGGATCTCCGGAGATAGACGCTGAGAAGGAGAGTCTCAAGCAGCGTCGCAGGGTGGACGAAGAGTACAAGGAGGCCAAGAAAAACCTCATTGATTTGCTTACTAGTAAGCTTTCTGATCGTTTGCTCGGAGAAAAAATTCCCCTGGAAGTCACCCGTACCGGTAGCGGAGAGGTAATACTTCCCGCCAATCGTAAGATTACAAAGAGTCTCTTGCGTAATCTCGCGGAGCATCATGATCAAATTGAGATGAATGAGTCTCCCGTACGTAACCAAATTTTTGAGATTGTGGGTGCTTACGAGGGTCGTTTCCGTGATCTTGATGAGGAGCGCGACCGTAGACTCGACCAGATTGAATCTGGCTCGGAGGTAGAGCCCGGTGTCGTTACCGAGGTGAAAGTTTATATCGCCACCAAGCGCAAGCTTGGTGTGGGTGACAAGATGGCAGGTCGCCACGGTAATAAGGGTGTCTGTTCCCGTGTGCTTCCCGTAGAGGATATGCCCTATTTGGAAGATGGCACACCGGTGGATATCATCCTCAATCCTTTGGGCGTGCCTTCTCGTATGAATGTAGGACAGGTGCTGGAGGCTCACCTCGGGGTCGCAGCGAAGGCTCTCGGTTTCAAGGTTGCTACTCCTGTGTTCGACGGTATTGACGAGAGTAAAATATGGGATTACATGAGCCAGGCCAAGAAGGTTCCCGGTTTCTCGTGGGTCGGCGATGGCAAGGACGGATCGGTGGCTGGTAAGAGTCGCCTAATCGATGGACTTACCGGAGAGTATTTCCATTATCCCGTCGTGGTTGGCTACACCTACATGCTTAAACTGAACCACCTCGTTGCTGATAAGGTGCACGCTCGTGCCGTGGGTACATACTCGCTTGTTACCCAGCAGCCGCTGGGTGGTAAGGCGCAGCACGGTGGGCAGCGATTTGGAGAAATGGAAGTGTGGGCCATGGAGGCGTACGGTGCGGCCTATACTCTTCAGGAGCTCCTTACTGTGAAGTCGGATGATGTGCAGGGTCGTACCCGCATCTACGAAAATATCGTGCGTGGCGATAACGCGTTGGAGGCGGGAACGCCGGAATCCTTCAATGTGCTCATTAAGGAAATGCAGGCGTTGTGCCTCAACGTGCAGCCGCGTGAGAAGGCGGATCGTGAGGGTGCAGCGCCCACGCAGGATGAGGTGTTCGAAGTTCTGGCCAGTGGGGTGGACGATGAGGAAATTCGCATGGATATGCAGAACTATGAAGATAGCATAGAGCTCACCCTGGATGATTATGACTCGGAGACTGCCAATGCCATTGATGTGACGGGGCAGGACGGGGAGGAGAACGGAATCTGACATCGACCCGACTAGTTATTTCATCAATCTCTACTTTTCATTTATATGTCTCACTTTGATATCAATAACGAAAAACCGAAAAACTTCGATCAGGTTTGCATCACAGTTGCCAGCCCGGAGGATATCCATCGCTGGTCCAGCGGCGAGGTGAAGAACCCTGAGACCATCAATTACCGCACTTTTAAGCCGGAACGTGGAGGTCTCTTCTGCGAGCGAATTTTTGGCCCTACACGAGACATGGAGTGCTCCTGTGGCCGCTACAAGCGCGCTAAGAACAAGGGTAAAATCTGTGATCGCTGTGGGGTTGAGGTGACTTCCTCCCGCGTGCGCCGCGAGCGCATGGGGCACATCGACCTTGCGGTGCCCGTCACGCATATTTGGTTCTACAAGTGCATGCCCAGCCGTATAGGTCTCATGTTGGATCTGACGGCGAAAGATCTTGAACGCATCATCTACTACGAGGACTACATTGTGACAGATCCTCGCGGGGTGAATGGTATTGATCGTGGCACCATCCTCACTGAGGAACAGTACAACGAAATCCTTGAGGATTACGGAGACGATGCTCCGGAGGCCGGAATGGGGGCAGAGGCAATACAGCGTTTGCTGGCTACCATCGATCTACCGGCTCTTATCGACCAGCTGCGACAAGAAATGGATCGCACCAACTCAAAGCAGAATAAGCGAAAAATAGCTAAGCGTTTGCAGCTTGCCCAGGGATTCCTAAACAGTGGCTGCCACCCCGAGTGGATGGTCCTTACCACTCTGCCGGTTATTCCTCCGGATTTGCGCCCGCTTGTTCCGTTGCCCGGTGGTCGTTTCGCTACCAGCGATCTGAATGATCTCTACCGTCGCGTCATCAACCGCAACAATCGTCTTAAAGAACTCTCCTCTCTGCAGACGCCGGAGGTGATTCGGCGCAACGAGATGCGTATGTTGCAGGAGGCTGTGGATGCGCTTTTCGACAATGGTCGCCATGGTCGCCATGTGACTGGCGCGGGGAATCGTCCGCTCAAATCTCTCTCTGATATGCTCAAAGGTAAGAGTGGACGTTTCCGTCAAAACCTGCTTGGTAAGCGTGTGGATTACTCCGGGCGTTCGGTGATTGTGATTGGTCCGAACCTGAAGATGAACCAGTGTGGTCTGCCCAAGAAGATGGCGCTTACATTGTTTGAACCATTCATCATCCATCGTCTGCGTGAGTTGGGCTACGTGCACACTGTTCGTTCGGCCAAGAAGATGATTGATCGCCGCGAGTCTGTTGTTTGGGATATTTTGGAGGAGGTGACGAAAGGGCACCCCGTGTTCCTGAATCGCGCTCCGACGTTGCACCGTCTTTCCATTCAGGCTTTCGAGCCGGTGTTGATTGAGGGGTCGGCTATTCGTTTGCACCCGTTGGTTTGTACCGGGTACAACGCAGACTTCGATGGAGACCAGATGGCTGTGCATGTGCCGCTGAGTGTGGAGGCACAGTTGGAGGCTCGTCTGCTCATGCTCGCACCGAATAATATTTTCTCTCCAGCATCCGGCAAGCCGATCAGCACGCCGACACAGGATATTATTCTCGGGGCATATTACCTGACTCATACACGCGCAAAGCTCGTGAAGGAGAACCAGGATAATCAGCACCTTCTGCCTCTCTTTGAGTCTATTTCTGAGGTTGAATTCGCTATCGCAGCCCGTAAGATCGGTTACCATGAGTGGATACGACTCAAGAACCCTGACTACGGCAAAACTGGCAAGGAGTTCGATCGCCTCTCTTTCAATCAGGAGAATGTCGACAAGAAGACGATTGTTACTACAGCCGGGCGTGTGCGTTTCAATGAGATCTGGCCGAATGAGATCGGATACATCAACCGTAACGTTGGTAAAAAACAACTCGGTGAGATTATCTGGCGTTGCTATCAGACCTGCGGTCAGCGCCGCACGGTTGAAACTCTCGATGCCCTGAAATCCCTCGGGTACAAGGAGGCGACTCGATCCGGCTGTTCCATCGGTATCGTGGATATGGTGGAACCCGAGAGTAAGGACGAGCTTATCGCGGCTGCCTATGAGGAGGTCAATCGCGTTACGGAGCAGTACGAGGAAGGTCTTATCACCAATGGTGAGCGTTACGAAAAGGTCGTAAATATATGGTCTTCCACTACCGATGCTATTCAGAAGGAGCTCTACACAAAACTTGAGTACAATGATGGATCTGCCGTGGCTAATCCTCTTTACATGATGGTGGACTCCGGTGCACGTGGTAACAAGGCGCAGATCAAGCAGCTTTCAGGTATGCGTGGTCTTATGGCGAAGCCTTCCGGTGAGATCATCGAGCGTCCTATTACTTCGAACTTCCGCGGAGGTCTCTCTGTGCTGGAGTACTTCATTTCGACGCACGGCGCTCGCAAGGGTCTCGCTGATACTGCATTGAAGACTGCCGACTCCGGTTATATGACCCGCAAACTCGTCGATGTGGCGCAGGATGTCATCGTGCGCGACGAGGATTGCGGAACCAGCAATGGTATCGTCATGACCTCTATCTACGACGGAGAAGATGAAATCGCTTCGCTTTCCTCTCGTATTTACGGGCGTGTTGCATGTGATGATATTCTGGATCCCATCACAAAGGAGGTAATCGTGACGCGTAACGAGATTATCACTGATGAGGTGGCGAAGCAGATCGAGAAGCTTGGCATTGAGAAGGTGCGTGTACGTTCGGTGCTCACCTGCGAGTTACCCAAGGGTTGCTGTGCGAAGTGCTATGGCCTGAATCTGGCAACTGGCAAGGCTGTGAAGGTGGGAGAGGCAGTGGGTATCATTGCCGCTCAATCCATCGGCGAGCCCGGCACACAGCTTACTATGCGTACTTTCCACGTTGGCGGCACCGCCACGGCTACCTCTAACCGGCCCGAACATGTCTCTAAGACGGCCGGCCGTGTCATTTATGATGAAAATCTGCGTGATCGCTGCGTCGAGGATGAGAACGGCCATAATGTGGTGCTTTGCAAAAACGGCAGCGTGAAGATTTACGATGCTGAGGGCAAGGAGCAGGAGGCATATCAGCTCACCATGGGTGCTGTGCTTATGGTAAACGATGGTGAGCAGGTTGCTGCCGGTACACTCATCGCTGAATGGGATCCGTTCGCTATTCCCGTCATTGCAGAGGTTCGAGGGGTGGTTGAGTTCCAGGACATGATTGAAGGGATTACTTGCCATACCGAATCAGGGCACACCGAATCCGGTAAAGGTACCACGGTGATTATTGACCACCGGCAGGATCTGGCGCCTCGCATTGTGGTGCATACTGGTAAAGGTGCTACTGGCAGGGGAACGGGCGATAAACCGCGTCTCTACTCCATTCCGACCGGTGCCTATCTCGCTGTTACCGATGGACAAAGGATTTCTGCCGGTACGCCGATTGCCAAGACTCCGCGCAAGGTCCAAAAGACCAACGATATTACCGGTGGTCTGCCGCGCGTGGCTGAACTCTTTGAGGCTCGTCGCCCGAAGGATACCTGCGTATTGGCCGAGATAGATGGAGTTGTTTCCATTGATGATGCTATGATTCGTGGCAAGAAGGTGGTGACCGTTTTCCGGGATATTGAAGCTCGGGATGCCGCACTCAAGTCGCGTAAGCGCTCCAACAAGCTCTCTGAAAAGGATGAGAACGATGGGGTGATTTCTTGCAAGCATCTTGTGCCCATGGATCGTCATATTATTGTACACGACGGTGATTTTGTGCGCGCTGGAGAGCCGCTCTCTGATGGCTCCGAGGCTTCTGACGAGATCTTGCGCATCTGCGGAAAGAACGCCTTGCAGGAGCACCTTGTGAACAAAGTGCAGCAGGTGTACCGTGTGCAGGGTGTGGAAATTAATGATAAACACGTGGAGATTATCGTTTCGCAGATGTTGCGCAAGGTTCGCGTGAAAGATCCTGGCGATACGGGCTTGCTCTGGGGTGACGAGGTGGATCGTACCACATTCGACCGCATCAATAAAGAAACGGTTTCCATGAACGGTCGTCCGGCTGAATGTGAACCCGTCCTGCTGGGCATCACGAAGGCTTCGCTCAAGACAGATTCTTTCATCTCCGCCGCCTCCTTCCAGGATACGACGCGCGTGCTGACTGAAGCTGCCACGCTCGGTAAGTCCGACCAATTGGAAGGCTTCAAGGAGAATGTTATTCTTGGTCACCTTATCCCTGCCGGTACAGGCTTCGATAAATATCGCCGCATTATTGTGGAACCTGCTCCGGGTGTCACACCTATCCCCCGTGCATCGTACGATGCAGAGGATGATCTCGTTCCGGTGGATGATACCATTTCTGTGGGATCCGACGACTAGTTTCCTCTACTCTCCACAACATATTTCAGCCTCCGCCCGCTTTCCATATTAGAAGGCGGGCGGGCTTGTTCGGTACGTCAGGCATGACATGCAACTGGGGTGAAAGTCCCCAAAGAGCCGCTGACAGTGCGGAATTAAAAAGCCAAAGGCAACCGCGTCACGGTGACGTGGGATGCGGGGCAACGCATGCGCGTTGTCCATCCACACTTGATTTTGTAGCGTAGGCGCAGCGGTCCGAGTAGAGCGAGGCCGTTCTTTGTTTGTAGTATTCCAGTCATTCTGCCGTCATCTCCATAGCCTTAATTAAAAAAGCTGGTAAAATAATGCGCGAGGTGACCCGGCGTCCCTGCGAGTCGTACATGCACGTGATGACGTGCGTGGAATCCGCCTCATCTTCGTAGCGTATCGCGCGGTTCTGTCCGTTGTACTGCACCTTCCAGATGCCCGTGCTCGTCCGCGCGCGCGTCTGGTTGCCATCCGCATCGTACTCCGGAACAAACCCCGTGCCGTCCATATCAATCTGCGTGTACTGGTTCAAATTGTTCGCCTCGTAAGTGACGTGCTCCGCATCCTCCTGCGCCGTGATGCGGTTGCCGATGTTGTCGTAAGAGTACGCGTAGGGAGCCTCCCCGAGCTTCGCACCGGTGAGTTCCGAGCGATCATTGTACCGGAAGGAATTATCTCTGCTGTGGGTACGCCTGTGTGCGGGAAGTCGTACGTCCCTGCGCATCGTACGCATACCCGCGGCGCGCTCCACCTTATTCCCCGCACCATTGAGCCGCGTGTAGAGCATCTCCGCGAGCAGGTTGCGCTTCTCCTTCCACATCTGCGTCACCGTCCCCTTGCCGTCTGCGTAGACGTTGTGAAGCTCCAACCGCGTAGCCAAATCATATTCCCACGTGGTCGTATCGCCCTCCGGTCCGCTCGGATCCGTGGAAATCACCTTGCCTGTCGTTTGGTAGATCATCAAGGCTTCGTTGCATTTGTTCTTGCGATTCGCAACGCTACAAAATCAAGCCAAAAATGGGTTGACATCCGAGGTTACCGGATGATATAAGAAAACCACACGCCTGATGTACGCAAAAAGGGAAGCTTAAATGAGCTTCCAATGTGTCGAAAAATGGGCACAAGTTTACCGTGAGCGTTATAACCTGTTGATGTCCTATGAAAAGCATTATTACGTGTTTTGTACTCGGGCTTGTTCTGAGTCTCGCTGAAGCGGAGGGAGCCTTTGAGGCAGCAAATTCCATACGAAATGAGAATATCTCAGCACTTATAAAGAAGGAGCGATACGCTCCGGAGGAAGTCAGGAATTATGATCTGTCCGAAATCTACATAGCCGGAGCTCTTCTCTCAGAAGGTTGGGGATGCAGACGAGACGAAAAGAAAGTTTTAGAGTTGTATCAGGCGACTCTTGAAGAATTGAGGAGGGATCCAATGGATATGGATATTGTATGGAAGGAGTATCTGGAAAAGATAGATATTGCATGGAAGGAGTATCTGGAGGAGATGAATACGGGAGATACGGAGAATACGGAGAATACGGAGAATACGGAGAATACGGAGAATACGGAGAATACGGAGAATACGGAGAATACGGAGAATACGGAGAATACGGAGAATACGGAGAATACGGAGAATACGGAGAATACGGAGAATACGGAGAATACGGAGAATACGGAGAATACGGAGAATACGGAGAATACGGAGAATACGGAGAATACGGAGAATACG
>CANQJI010000025.1 GCA_947624205.1 uncultured Akkermansia sp.
CGTTATGTCGAGGAATTCCGTTGAGGTTTTCCCTCTCACTTCTCAGATTATACCACCTCGGGTTAATAGTGTACGATTTACGAGGTACGATGTACGATTTGGGGAATTCGCGCGCATTGCGCGGAGGGGGCACTCATTGTCATGATTTTTAGTGCGTATAGGCGATAATATCAGTCAATAAGGGCATTTTCTCTGTTGATTAATCTCTTCCCAAATGCGTTTACCGTGGGGGTGAGGGAGGCGGTTTCCCGACATACCTCCACCAAGCCGGATAAGCCGGCTCGGGAGGAGGTAGTCGGTGTAGGGAAAGTTCTCCTGCTCAACGAGGTTTTGGCATGCTGAAGCCTCCGCGAACTTGTGCAGGAGAGGATACTCGACCGCCGTTGCCCGACGAGGAGCGGATGATTCGAGTCGGCGGAGCTGAGACACCAGACGGCTTTGGAATGCTGAAGCCGCCAGATGAGGCGCGCGCCGGAATGGTAGAGAACGAGGGCTTGTTCGCTCCTGCATTCACGCTTGCAGAAGGGCGGGGCATAGGCATAGTGGAAATCGCCGGTTTGTTTGCACCGGAATTCGGACTCATGCCCGGCACAGGGAGAGGCATCGTGGAGATACCATTGTTTCGCGGGCTGTTGCTCGAGTGCGGACGCACGATCGTGGTGGGAGGCGCCGAAACGCCAGCGGGTTTAGGGATGCGCACGGGAGTATTTGGGCGGAGGTTGACGCCTCCGGGACGCGCTGCGGGAGTGTGGGGGCGCGTGATTCTACCACCACCCACGGGTGCCGGCATGGTGGAGACGGGAGGTTTGGGCCGTACGTGGTGGGACGGCACAGAGGGACGCGGCGCCGGAGGAGGAACAATACCATGAGGGGGGCGGACTCCCGGCGCGTGACCGGCGGGAAAGCGCGGTGGTGCGGGCACACGATGGATGCCGCGCGGGTAGTAATAACCTCCGTGGTACCAGCTTGCCGGTCCCCAATAGGGGACGAAGCAGAGCGCCGTGAGGGCGGCAATGGTGAAAACGGCTGCTCCGGTGGAGGTGTATCCATACACAGGGCGTCCGTACGAATAGCCGAAAATGGGGAATCCTGCAGAATCGTAACTGGCATTCGTCCACGCCACGCCGGCACTAACCGTGCCCGGGACGGTGTAGGTGGAGTATCCCGAGGTTGGGTATGCGCAGGAGCTGCATGCTACAGCCACCCCTGCCACTGCTGCTATGGTTATCGTCGTGGATGCTTTTTTCATGGTCATATCGGGGTTGATCGGGTTTACAGGGAAGAGGGAGAGCACATCGTTCTCATACCCCTTCACCCTATGGTACGACTTTTCTCTGCATTTTTCAACGATCTATTTTATCAGATAAATATTCTGACCACAGATTTTCTCCGAAGGACAGGGCAAACGCATTAGGAAATGCGTTTGCCTATGTACGATTTACGAGGTACGATGTACGATTTGAGGAGTTCGCGCGCGTTGCGCGGAGGGGGCACCTGTTGTCATGATTTTTGATGCGTATAACCAATAATATCAGTCAATAAGGGTATTCCTCTGTTGATTAACTTCTCCTCAAATGCGTGCGACCAGCGGAGGATGAATTTCGTCCATTGTTTCCGTGCAGCGGATTACTTGAGTCGGATGACAGGAAGACCTTCAGGGACCTTCTCCACGGGGAGACCGGGGATAGAGAGGAGAAGCTGCTGATCGACCGGCTCAAGACGCACGGAGGCTTGCAGCAAACCAAGTACGCAAGCGGTGCGGGAAGAGAAACAGGCAGGTAAGACGATCTGTAAGCCTTCCCTGCAGGCGTTGGGAGGAGGGAAGAGGTAGACTGCATCTCCTGCGCCCCGGCAGGCGAGCCATCCCGGAGGAAGGGGTATGGGCTTTTCCAGGGGTCTGGAACCGTAGATGGCCTCGCTATTGAGCTTCATCCAGCGACCGATGCGGCGGAAGGTGTCGATGGTGGCAGGGGAGACGGAACCGTCTGCGCGAGGGGAGATGTTCAACAGTAAATTGCCGCCGGAGGATGCGCAGAATTCCAACTGACGAATGAGATCTGCCGGGCACTTGTAGTGGCGGAGATCCCCCGGATTGTAGCCCCAGAGGTTGCCAAGAGTCATGCAGGTTTCCCAATCCCCGGAGGCTCCGGGTACAGGGAGTCGGCGTTCCGGCGTTCGGAAATCGCCGCAGCGCAGGTCGAGCGACTCCTTGTCATTCGCTGCATCAAAACCAGAGTAAGCGTAGAGGCGATTGTTCATGATGATGGAAGGATGCAGCTCACGCGCCATTCGGATAAGTTCCTTTGCCTTCCAACCTGTTTCTCCGGAGAGATTGCCCTGCGAGTAATCCCACCAGATGATGTCGACAGGTCCGTATTGGGTGAGGAGTTCACGCACCTGGGCATGCAGGTATTTCTGGTATGCGGTGTGGTCTTGCGGGATGCCTTTTTTGCGCAGATTCTCCGCCTGACCGATGGGGTAGCACATGTCCGGGCAGATGGTGTTATCGTACGATGGATGGTGCCAATCGATCACGCTGTGGTAAAAGCCGACACGAATGCCTCGGGAACGCATGGAGGAGGTGAATTCGCCCACAATATCGCGGCCGATTTTTTCAGGGGCGCAGAAATCGGTTTGTTGGGTGTTGAAGAGGGCGAATCCTTCATGATGTTTGCTGGTGAGTACGGCGTACCGGCAGCCTGCAGTCTGCGCAAGATCTGCCCAGAGTTCTGTGCAACCGGGCACAGGATGAAAGCGCGGCAGAGCTTCCCGAGCGTAGTCTTCTGAGGATATTTCCAAGTTTTTTTGCAGCCATTCGGCACCGCCATCGCGCCCTCTATATTGCCCTTCCAGGCCGGAATACAGTCCGAAATGGATAAACATACCGAACTTTGCTTCGCGCCACCAGCGCATTCTTGCCTCTCTCTGCGCTGCAGATTCTACGAGAGCTACGTGTTCCGCATCCTCCGGGACAAGCGGAGGAACTTCTCCTTCCTGCGCTGCTGCGGGCAAGAGAATAAGAAGAGAAGCAAAGATGGAAGAGTGAAGGAATCGTCTCATGGTCTGAAGGTGAGTTAGGCGGTCAATCCTGCGAGGAGAAAATAAGGGGGAGGATCATTCTCCGAGGACACTGGCGAGGGTGGAGGCGATGCCGTTGAAGGCGGCTGCTACGCGGCTCTTGCCGGGATCTTCCAGAGCGATGGGCTTGCCGGCGTCTCCTGCGGCACGGGTATCGATATCCAATGGAATCTTGCCAAGCAGGGGCACGCCAAGCTTCTGCGCTTCGCGTTCTCCGCCGCCTTCCCCAAAGATCGGATAAACGAGTCCATCGCTGGGACAGACAAAGTAGCTCATGTTCTCAATGATGCCGAGAATGGGGGTGTTGACTCGCGAGAAAAGCCCGACAGCCTTACGGGCATCGATGAGGGCAACCTCCTGCGGGGTTGTCACGATGATGGCTCCTGCCAGATCCACCGTCTGCACGATGGTGAGCTGGATATCGCCCGTGCCCGGCGGCAAGTCGAGGATGAGGAAATCCAGCCCGCCCCAGTCCACATCACGCAGGAACTGCTGCACATAGCGCGTGGCCAGGGGACCGCGCACGGCGACAGGAGCTTCCTCCTCCACCAACAGCCCCATGGAAAGCAACTTGATGCCCGCTACCTCCACCGGCAAAAATTGTTCCTTATCCGAGCAGCCGGGACGCTCCTTGGTGCCGAACATAAGGGACATGGAAGGACCGTAGATATCCAGATCCAATAGACCGGTGCGGTAGCCCAGGCGGGAGAGAGCTACAGCAAGATTGGCCGACACCGTGCTCTTGCCCACGCCACCCTTGCCGGAAGCCACAGCAATAACATGCTTCACCCCCGGGACAGAAGATTTCCAGTCAGCGGGATCATCCCCTGCGGCAGGATTTTTTCTCGGTTGAGGGGCGTGGTGTTCGATGTCCACATCCAGCTTGGAGACACCCGGCAGTTCCTTGATGGTGCCCATGACACTTTCGTAGATATAGCGCGGGATATCTGAGTTCTTGCTCTCTACGACAAGTTGGATAGTAACTTCTCCGGCGGGAGAAACGGTAATATTTTTGACGAGACCGAAAGAGACGATATCTCGCGAGAAACCGGGATATTTCACAGTGGTGAGCGCGGCGCGAACGAGAGCCGGAGATAGCGGTGGCAAATTGGGAGAGTTTGTCATGAGAACGTTAATTTTTGGAGGAGGAAGAAAAAAGTTTGTGGGGATGAAGCAGCAAGTGTACACAGGATGCCAGCGCTGTGCAGAACGTGCGGAAAATGTAAACGGCAGGATGCAGGATGCGTCGCAGACCGGCGTAGCGTTCGTAGAGCAGACTGAGCGTCACGATGGCGGCGATGCTGTAGAATTTCACATCTATTCCCATGTGCCAGTGGATACCCGCCCGGGCGAGACCCATTTCAACGCAGAGCGCAGCGCCTACGAACCCTACGAGCAGGAATGCCGTATATTTGAGCACGGGATGGCGCTCAATGAGACCGATGCACCAGCCGGCTACGATACGCAACGCCGCGATGCCGATGAATACGCCGATACAGACCACCCAGATATGCAGATGTTCCGGGATTTCCCGCACGCCGTTAACCATGCCAACAGCCGCCACGACGTTATCCAGCGAGAGGGAAAGATCCATGATCTCTATACTGCAAATTGTGGCAAGGAGTCCCTTGCCATTTGTGCGGGAGGCGAGATTCGCTTTCTTTTCGACCTTCGGGTGCAGTCGTAAATGGGCTGCGGCAAGGTAGATAAGGTAGAGTGCGCCGAACCACTTGATCCACGCATTGTGCATGAGCCACGCCACAAGTGCCAGAGCAATACCGCGGAAGAGGTATGCCCCGATGAGTCCCCAGCGTAGCGCTGCTTTTTGCTGTCGCTTCGGCAGATGTGACGCCATTGCCGCAATGCCCAGCGCGTTATCCACCGAGAGCAATCCCTCAATTAAAATGAGACCCAGTATAACCTTTCCAGATGCACTCAAAAAAGCCGGCATGTCTTCTACACCAACCCACGTTGCAACCATGTCAATGATCGGCATACGCCGCATTATACCACGCCCATCCGTTTGAAGCAAGACCTTCGCGAGCACGAAAAAACCGACGGCATTGCTACCATCGGTTTCTCTGACTCCGGCGGTTGGGATCGAACCAACGACCTAGTGATTAACAGTCACCCGCTCTCCCGCTGAGCTACGCCGGATTGTCCTTTTTCTTCCACCGCAGTTCATGCGAACTGCACCGGAAGCGGGCGCATGATACCGCTTTTTTTTTGCTCTTGCAAGCTTTTTCTTTTCGAACTCGTGAATTTGTGCTTATTTAGGGATGCGTTCCACACATGTTCCAATAAAATTTTCTCCGGGCTTATTCAACCCATTTCCCCATGCGGTTCCAACAGACAACGGAAGTAAGTCCGACAAGATGTCAAAGCATTGATGATTAGGCATAGCAGTGAACCCGGCATAGCGTAACAGCAGATGCTTTCCTCCTATCAACGCGTCATCATTTCAAGAATTCCGCTACGCACCGGCTCGGCAATCTCGCGCGTAGCGCGCTAGCATTCAAATCGTACGTCGAAAATCGTACTTCGTAAATAACCAACGACTTATGCTGCATGACGGACTGTTAACTACCTGTCGGGTGTGCTTTTCTTGGGACGGATGTGGTTGCGTTCGGTCCTCCTACGGTACAACCTGCATTTTCGGTTAATCCGTGCCCCCTCTTCAAAAGTGCTCGTGGCGCTGCGTGATGAGCACGCGGAAGTGGTCTCCTGCGCCGGGAATGGCGAGGAGGTGGTGCTGGATTTCATCAGCGGGGTCAGCACAGGGAGATAGATAATCGCGCTGGGTGAGCAGTTGCACGTTATCGCCGGGAATACGCCGCGCGAGCTCTTCCAGATCACTGAAGTTAACATCCGCGGTGATATCGCAGCGTCCGGCCATGGATAAAATCTCTTCGGCATCCATCAAGGTATGCGCGAAGTAGCCACGGAGGCTTCCCTGGGGCTTGCGGTAGTAAAGAGTGTCACAGGTGCTGCCGTAGTCGATGTTCACAAAAACTCCGCATTTCCAAGAGGGTTGCCAGGAGGTGAGCCAGCGATGGAAGCTATCGTGTACCTCGACGATCTGATTCTCCCTTGCCCAAGTAGAAAAAACACCGGATGTCGGCAAATGAGGACATTCGCGCTCCTGCCAGCATATGGCACCACTCTGCACGCTGAGTCCGAGTTCGTACCAGGAGCCGGAGCAGTAGCGGAAGCGTCGCGCAGGGAAAGCATCCGCCAGTTCGTTGCAAAAGATGAAGGCGCGTCCCCCGGCGTGGCGCAGAGCAGCCTCAATGTTTGGGAATACACGTACCATGGAGCCGCCCACGAGCGCTTGCAGATGACGGAGGCGAGGGGAAATATCTACCATGTAATAGCGCAGACGTAGACGCCCCCAAAATCCGACGGCACGTCCGAAAGCGCAAGCCATACCGGCGTTGCCGCCGCCAATTTCAATGACGGGCAGATTTCTGCCGAAATCCCGGCAAGCGCTTCGCCAGTGTTCGGCGAGGCGGCGAGCAGGCAGATCGCTCATGCTGGCAGCGGTGGAGAAGTCTCCCCGAAAGCCGATATCCGGGATATGTGCAGTGTAATAACCATCCTGCTCATCGTAGAGGGCTAACTCCATGAAGCGGTCACAGCGAAGCCAGTTTTCCTGCGCGAGAATGAAGGGAGCGAGGTTCACAGGCAGCAGAGAGAAAAAAATAGGGAGATCAACGAGAGAGTTCCAACATGCGCTGTAAGGGTTGCAACGCACGCTGACGAAGCTCCTCCGGAACTTGCACGCGCGGGGAAAGATTGAGCAAGCAGTCACGCAGCTTTTCAAGCGTATTGAGTTTCATGAATTCGCACTCTGCACAGGAGCACTTTTCCAGCTGAACCGGGATAAATTCCTTCCCCGGCACAAGCTTTCTCAGTCGGTGCAGGATACCGGTTTCGGTGACGATGATGAAGCTTTTCGCTTTGCTCTCCCGGCAGTAGTCGATCATCTTTTCGGTGGAGCAGATGTGGTTCGCCAGCAGGCGTACGACTTCCTCGCATTCCGGGTGGCAGATAACCTCTGCCTCCGGGTGCTCCTCCTTTGTGCGAAGAATATGATCCCGTGTGAAGAGACGGTGCACATGACACGCGCCGTTCCAAAGCGTCATGGTGCGTCCTGTGTGACGAGCACACCATGCGCCAAGGTTGGCATCCGGGACAAAGAGAAGAGGACGATCCTGCGGCGAGTTGGCAACGATGGTGTGGGCATTGCCGCTTGTAACGATAACATCCGCCAGAGCTTTCACGCCGATGGAGCAGTTGATGTAGGCTATGACGTAATAGTTCTTTTCGCGGTTTTTTTCGAGAAACTCAGCGAGTTCTGCGGCAGGGCAAGACGCCTCCAGTGAACAGTTGGCTTCAGCATCCGGCAGGAGCACAGTGCGCGAAGGATTCAGAATGCAGGCGGTCTCTGCCATGAAGCGCACGCCGCAGAAAGCGATGACATCGCACTCAGCCTGCCTGGCATGACGAGCTAACGCGAGGGAATCTCCCACAAAGTCAGCAATGTCCTGAATTTCGGGACGCTGGTAGCTGTGCGCCAGAATGATGGCGTTGCGCTGCTTTTTCAGCGCCATGATTTCTTCAATCAAATCCGCATGAGCCATGTCGCAAGACTAACATTCTTGCTTTGCCGTGGCAAGCGTTAATTTGGCTCTACACCCCCATTCAGAGGGGGAGATCGCCGGTGGGCGGCTGCCAGACGTCATCGGAGCCGGTGCGTGGGGCGGGCAGGTCGCCGCTACCGGTAGAAGTGCTTGTTCTATTGGCATCTGGATCCACAACGGGACCACTGCTCGGGCCCTCGTAATCGGGTGAAGTATGGTTCTTTTTGGACGTAGGATTTACCTTGCGCAGTTTGGTGTTTGTTTTGGTTACAGCGGGAGCAACTCCATCAGATGTGAAGTCACTCGTGTCAACCAGATCGATTTCACCGAGGGCAAAGAGAACGATTTCCGGGAGGTTATCCTTCGTGAGCTCGCTGAGAGGAAGGGTGGCAGCGCCATCCGGGGTACGCAAGCTGATGCGCTTGCCCTGCAGACGGACGATGGAAGCATTGTTGTAGGAGCGTCCCCGTTTGGTCGTTACATTTCCTATGGGCATACCCGGTAGCAAACTGCGAGCTACAGTGCGAGCTTCCTTATCAGCCTGGCGAATTTCATGCTGAAGGGCAAGGACGCGATTGCGCTGGTCAGCAATAGAAGCACGTATATGCTCATTTTCGGCGGAAAGATCACGCAGACGGTTGTCGAGATGCGAAATCCTGCGGCGCATGCGCAGCTGTTCATCCGCGTGATTGGCAGCATCCTGCAGGGCTTCCCTTTGGGCGCAGAGATCGAGGCATTGTTGCTGTGTAAGCTCCATCACGGTGGGTACACGGTACTTATTCCACTCCTGATGCAAGTAATAGCCACCGCCACCGATCACACCTCCAACCATCAGCACGAGCAACGTGTCCAGCAAAGCCCCCCAGAATTTGGATCCTGTTGCGGGTTCCGCCACTTTCTTGCGCTTGGACTTGAGAACGGCCGGCGCATTCTCTTCCGGCGTTTCGTCCACCTCTGCATCCTCGCTCACCGGGACCTCCTGCGGTTCCAGCGGATTGGATTCTTTTGAAACTTCGGGGATTGGGGATGCCCCTTCTTTTTCAGCCTCGGACTCGGAGGCAGGGCTTGGGGTGCTTCCCGCGGGCTGAACCGACATGGGCTCTATGGAAAAAGAGATAGCCGGTCCCTCGTGTTTCGGTTGGCTGTTAGAGAGGCTCATAGCGGGTTAGTGGGCGTTGCCGGTGATACGGTTTTGGAGTTCGCGGAACCTTTCACGGAAAGAGTCAAGACGACCCTCCAGCTCAATACGGCGCATGCGTAATTGAGTTTCCTGAGCTTGCAGCTCCTTGCGAGTTTCGTAAGCCCGGACGCCGTCGCGATTACGGGCTTCCAGTTGCTCCTGCAAATTGGGCTCATCCTCTCCGGCGCGACGGATGAGTGTTTTCATTTCTGCGATTTCCTGCCGGAGGAGAGTATTGCGTCGCTGAAGTTCAGTGAGCTCATCGATGTTGACTCCCTGAGGTTTGCAGCCAAGGGCAGAAAGAGTGAACGCGACGAGGAACGCGCTGGCTAGGGTAAGCTGCTGCATGATGATTACCTGCACATGATGCCGAATTCGCAGCTCTGCGTCAAGTCCGGAGTTTGTCAAACATTCGGAGCGCTTTGTTCGCCAGCCTCAGGACGGATTCATCCGGGGGCGGCTCCAGCGTTTTCATTTCCTCCGGAGAGAACCAGCCAAGCGCGATGGATTCGTCTGATATCGTGAAGCACTCGTGTGCTGCGCGCAGCAGGTAGCGTACATCATAGTGCAGGTGTGCCGGGTCACTCCTTGCATTTGATGCTGGAATGGAGTGGATGTCCACGTCAAAAATATCTTCGCTCAGGGGAGTCAGCTCATTAATTCCACTCTCTTCCCGAGCTTCTCGCAGAGCCACAGACAGTGTGTTGCTCTCTCCGTCCGCATGACCACCCGGTTGCAGCCATCTTCCGAGCCTCCTGTGCAGCGTAAGCAGTGCCTTTTCCCCACTCGGATTTAATACCCAGGCCGAGCTCGTAATGTGTCCGGCGCGGTGACTGCGATTGAAGCAATCCGGCGTGTTGCGCACAAAGTCTGCCAGCCGTTGTGCGCACTCCGTTTGTTGAGGAGAAGCCGTTTTGCAGAAGATCGTGAGCTTGAGCAGTAAATCTTCGCGTGGGTCTGTCGCTTCACTTGTCACGCCGCTATGGTAGCGGATTTCGGATCAGAATACAAGTAAGCATGCAGTTCTTGCTTCAAAAGTGTTGCAACAGCGTTCAAATTCGGTATAATGCCGCGCACTATGACACAGCCAGATGCTCCCAACAATGCCGTAGTCGGTTCCTCGGAAGAGGATTTGATTGCTGTGCGCCGCGAGAAGGTGGAGAAAATTCGCGCTCTCGGGGTGAACCCTTATGGTTGCCGGTTTGAGGTGACGGATTCTCCGGCGGAACTCCGCGCAGCATTTGAGGAGGGAAAACAGGTGCGAATTTTGGGACGCATCACTGCCTTGCGAGATATGGGAAAGACGCAGTTTTTCACCATTGCCGACGTGCAGGGAGGCATCCAATGCATGCTCACAAAAAAGGCTGTGAGTGAGGAAGCCTGGGCTCTTTGGAAGCTGCTGGAGCGTGGGGATTGGATTGGTGTGGCAGGGGAAACTTTTACGACGCGGACGGGAGAACCAAGTGTGCGGGTTGAGAGTTTTACATTGCTTTCCAAGGCTTTGCGCCCCATGCCGGATAAGTTTCACGGTGTGGCGGATGTGGATTTGCGCTACCGTCGCCGCCACTTGGATCTCATGAGTAATCCTGAAAGCGCCGCGCGTTTTGTGGCGCGCTCGCGCGTCATCCATGAGATTCGTCGGTACCTTGACGAGCGTGGATTTTTAGAAGTGGAGACACCGATGCTGCAGGACGTCGCCGGAGGCGCGGCGGCCAAGCCGTTCGAATCGTACTACAATGCGCTCAAGAAGCCGGTGACTCTCCGCATTGCGCCGGAGTTGTACCTGAAGCGTCTCCTGGTGGGGGGCTTCCCCAAGGTGTATGAGCTGAATCGCAATTTTCGCAACGAAGGCATTGATCGCCGCCACAATCCGGAATTCACCGTGCTGGAGGTTTATGAAGCCGGTGCGGACTTTGAGAGCATGGCGAATATGATGGAGGGGATGATTACGACCGTTGCGCAGAACGTGTTTGGCAAGCTCGTCTTTGACCAGTACGACGAGGAAGGGAATGTGCGACGTACGGTAGATCTTTCCCGCCCCTGGCGCCGGGCTGATTACGTTGATTTGGTGAAGCAGGTGGCGGGTGATGATTGGTTCGCCCTCACTCCGGAGCAGCGTCGCTCACGCGCACAGAACGACCTCGGCGTGCAGATCGGCGAGGCGTTGGATGATACAGCCGTCACGCAACAAGTGTACGAAAAACTCGTTGAAGAGAAGCAGGATTCTCCGCTCTTTGTGTGCCACGTGGCGCGTGATCTCGTTCCTCTGGCCAAGGCGAATGCACAGAATCCGGAGGTGGTTGATGTCTTCGAGCTCATCATGAATGGGCAGGAGCTTTGCCCCGGCTATTCTGAACAGAATGATCCCGTGGAGCAGCTCGAACGTCTCAAGCACCAGGCCGGCGAGGAAACCCAGAAAATTGACTATGACTTCGTGGAAACGCTTGAATCCGGAATGCCTAGTGCTGGCGGCATTGGCATTGGTATTGACCGCCTGTGCATGCTGCTTACCGGAGCCGGGTCGATTCGTGACATTATCCTATTCCCCCAGCTCAAGTCTGCTCCTCCTCGGGCAGGGCAAACGCGTTAGGAAATGCGTTTGTCTATGTACGATGTATAACACGCACGACAACCCCGTTGAGGGCGCACGCGCAGCGGGCAGCGGAGGCGGCTGACGCTGCCTATGTACGATGTACGATTTTCGAGGTACGATTTGGGGGATTCCTTAGAGTTACCGGCATGATGACCGCTGGTTGTCATGATTATTGATACGTATAAACAGTGATGTCAGTCAATAAGGGCATTCCTCTGTTGATTGACTTCTCCTCCAATGCGTTTGCTCTGCTCCTCGGGCGTGAGGTGAAACGCCGGCGCACGCGCCACCGTGTTTTGATGAAAATGACAAAATGTGCGCAAAAGAAGCGAATTGAGCTTGCGTGGTTGTCACCCATGTGATAGAATGCCGCGCCCGCGAAGGGCGTGTGACATGAGTGACAGTACAGTAACGGATCGAATTGACCATGTGTTGGCGGGGCGTTATGCATCGCCGGAAATGCGAGCCATATGGTCGCCACGCGGGCGCGTGGTGATGGAGCGGGAGTTTTGGATTGCGGTGATGAAGGCTCAGAGGGATCTAGGGCTGGATATTCCGCAGGAGGCAATCGAGGCGTATGAGCGTGTGAAGGATCAGGTGGATTTGGAGAGCATCAATGCACGCGAGCGCATAACGCGACATGACGTGAAGGCGCGCATTGAAGAATTTTGTGACCTGGCAGGCTACCAGCACATCCACAAAGGGATGACCAGTCGAGATCTCACGGAGAATGTGGAACAACTGCAGGTGTGGCGTTCCATGCAGCTCATCCGTGACAAGAGCGTGGCGGCGTTGGCGCGCATGAGCAGTCGCGCGCAAGAGTGGAAAGGACTTGTTTTTGCGGCTCGCACGCATAATGTGGCAGCACAGGCGAGCAGCATGGGCAAGCGCGTGGCAATGTTCGGCGAGGAGCTGCTGCATTGGGTGCAGGCTTGGCAGAGTACGATGGATCGCTACCCGGTGCGTGGTATCAAGGGGGCTGTGGGTACGCAGCTCGACCAGCTTTCTCTCTTCGGCAAGAGGGAGGAAACTGTTCTGCAACTCGAGCAGCGCATATGCGCCCACCTTGGGTTGCCGACGATGTGGGTAAATGTTGGGCAGGTGTATCCGCGGTCATTGGATTTTGAGGTGATTTCCGGGTTGGTGGGACTCGCTTCGGCTCCGAGCAGCTTCTGCAAGACCTGGCGCCTCATGGTGGGTCACGAACTTTGCACTGAGGGATTTGCCAAGGGACAGACCGGATCCAGTGCGATGCCGCACAAGATGAATCCCCGTTCCTGCGAACGAGTGAATGGTTTTCATGCCATTCTGAAGGGACACCTTACCATGGTTGCCGGTATCAGTGGTGACCAGTGGAACGAAGGGGACGTTTCCTGCTCTGTGGTTCGACGCTGTGTGCTGCCGGATGCGTTTTATGCGGCGGATGGTCTGTTTGAGACGTATCTGACAGTTTTAGATCGTATGCAGGTGCATGAGGCAGTAGTACGCACGGAAGTTGAGAGGTATCTGCCTTTCCTGATGACAACGACTATGTTGATGGCAGCCGTGAAAAAAGGAGTGGGGCGCGAGGAGGCACATGAGATTATCAAGGAACATGCTGTGGCAGTGTCGCAAGATTTGCGCAGTGGCAGGATTTCCCGCAACGACCTTCTGGAGCGACTTAGTGCAGATGGTCGTTTACGCTTGAGCGCGGAGGAGATCCGGAGCCTTTACGAGGAAGGTGCGAAGGAAACCGGCATGGCTGCGTACCAAGTAGATTTCTTCTGCGAGCAAGTGAGAAAAATTACCGATGCTTATCCAGGAGCCGCGGATTATAAACCGGGAGAAATTCTTTAATCATCGTATCTTCAATATTCACTCAAGCTAACCAAATTATACCATGTGTGCACGTCCCAAGGAAATCCTCTATCGCAACGATAAAATTCGTCTCACGACAACGGAAATACGGGAGGGAAAGACAGCTGCCCGCGTTACTTCTGGAACCGAATTCCTGATTCAAAATGAACAGGGATCACGGAACGTGACAGTTTCTCTTCCCTCTTGCAATGACGTGGGATATAGCGGTAGTTTCCCCATTCTTAACCTCGCCTACAATCTCGCCCTGCAAGACCTGAAAGCGAATCGCTCGGCGGATGGTTTGTTGAAAGCCGGTGCGGTCTGGGATTCAGTGTGGACGCGCGATATTGCGTATGCCGCAATGCTTGGGGCGGACGTGGCAGAGCCGGATGCGACGCGGTGCAGCCTGAAGAGTCGCGTGCAAGATGGGGTAATTGTGCAGGATACCGGTACCGGCGGTGGTTGGCCGATTTCCACGGATCGTGTCGTGTGGGCTCTGGGCGCGTGGGCGAGCTATCTTATTTCCGGCGGTGAGGAATGGCTCACGTACTGTATTGATGTCATCAAAAAGACGCTGGATCAGGATGCCGCCGTATTGCGTTGTACTCCGTTGGTGCCCGGCGAAACAAGTTTTCTGGATTGGCGGGAGCAGAGCTACCCCGCAGGAATGTCGCCTGTGGAAATTGGTAATTCTTATGCTTTCAGTACTAATCTGCTGCATTATTCCTGCCGTTGTGTTCTCGGAAGGATGCTGCGGGAAGCAGGAAGGGCTGATGAGGCGGAGGTCTACGAGAAGCAGGCAGATGAGCTGGAGCAGGAGATTGAGAAAGTTTTCTGGATGCCACGCGCCTGGCACTATGGCATGTTCTGCACGAGCGACGGTGTTTTGGATCCTCGCGTCGATTCCCTGGGCACGGCGTTGGCGGTACTCAGTGGAATCACGAAGAAGCGAGGTTTGCGTATTCTGTACGCATTGCCTCGCAGTTCGTATGGAACTCCTGTCTTTGCCCCTTACAAGCGTGATGTGAAGGGCGCGTACCACAATCGGGCGATCTGGCCATTTGTGGAGGCGTTTGTTATGCTGGCTCACGCGAAGGAAAGGGACACAAAGGGGGTGGAATTCGGCATGGCGAGCTTGTTGCGAGCTGCGCTTATGAATGGATCCAACAAGGAGAATCTGCACGCACAGGACGGACAAGCGGGGACAACGTTGCAGAATTCTGATAGTCAACTTTGGAGTGCTGCAGGGATGCTATCCTTCTTCTATCGATGCCTTCTCGGATTGCAGGTTGAAGACGGCAAGGTGCTCTTTAATCCGTGCATACCGCGCTCCGTCGGCGGGGAGCATCGTTTCACCAACGTGCGCATTCGCGATATGGTACTGAATGTGACAGTAGAGGGGAGTGGTGAGGAAGTGAAGTCTTTCCAGGTGGAAAATCTCGATGCCCCCGACGGTATTTCGCTGGATGCGAAGGGTGTTTTTGAAGTGCATATCATCATGGACAGCAGAGGCAGGAAGGCAGGGGCGGATTCAGCAACTGCTTTCACGAAGGCTCGGGAGGATCTCGGCGAGCCTCAGTGGTTGAATTGCGACTCCCGCACTCTGCGTTGGGAAAGCATGCCCGGCGCCGCATCTTATCGCGTGTACGCCAATGGTATGCCGCTGCGTATTGTGCACAGATGCATCATACATCCAATTATCACGCCGCGTACCTTCTACCGCGTATTCCGCATGCAGGCGATTGCTCCTTCCGGTGCATGCAGTCCGGGCTTGAAGTATGAGTACGTGGCTCCTGGTGCTCGCCGTGTCCTGCAGCCTTTGCTTGTCGGTGAGAATGCCGAGTATAGTGTGGATCATAATCAGGCCTGGCTCGATACACGTCCCTGCACACGTGAACTTGTCTACGAGAAATTGGAGTGTATTTCGGGCATGTACGGCATCCGCTTCCTCTACTGCAATGCTTCTGCCTCTCTGCGTGATGGTGATACTTGCGCCTTGCGTGAATTATGCGTGGATGGAGTTTCGGTTGGTGTCGTTGCTTTTCCGCATAACACCGAGGCCAATGACTGGGAGTCCTACACGCTCACCGCGCTCATACCGCTGAGACTTTCCAAGGGTACACATACTTTCTCCCTGCGTTACTCTCCCATCTGTCGCAACGGTAATGGTGGGGTGAATCAGTGCATGGTGCGCCATCTCGAGCTTACTCGTCTGCGTTGAATAATTCCCTTGTCCCTCCGCTGCGTCCTCATTTGCGCTCTCTCGAAATGTGATGGGGAGCGGAGAGGAATGGGAGTATTCAAAGTTTGCGCGCTGAGAGGAACAGGCAACAACGAGGTGAAACGTGCGGGTGAGGTGCTATCATGACTCGTTTATTTGACTGTTTTTCAGTGGTTTATATTGATGTAATCGACCGGGAGAATCTGAGAGATGAGGGAGTGCGGTGCGAGAGCATCTGAGACAATTTTTTGACGAGGATTGGAATTATGCTTGCCAAATGGGGGAAAAGGGATAGAATGTGCGCTGATGGATCTTACTTTTCCGAAAGAAGGCATGTATTTGTGCAAGCGGGAGGCTTGGCACTGGCGTAGCTTTGCGTGAAGAGGAAGAGGGGATCCCAGAACTCGCCGGCGTGAGTGCAGTAGACGCCGAAAATGAAGCAACAGAGCGCTTTGGTTCCCCTTTTCAGAGACCGGAGCGCTTTTCTTTTTCCTGATGCAAATGACAATAACCCCAGCGATCTTTACAGCGATACCATGAATACCGTCATCAAACTTAAGCAGACCTGCAGACGCCTTGCGGAAGGCGACACGCAGACTCCCATTCGTCTCTTTATGCAGATCAGTCGACAGACGCCGCAGGCGCTGTTACTGGAAAGTGCAGAGGTGGATGGGCGATGGGGACGTTATAGCGTGATTGCGACGGACTACATGGCGGAGTTCACTTGCTGCGGAGGAAAGCTTGCTGTGAAGGTACACACGCCGGAACTGGCGGAATTGCTGGAGCAGGATGGTAAGCCGTACGTGGAGGGGATACGGGGGGTGATGGCGGCGTTGGAGATAGAGCCTCAGGGTGGGGAGCCGGGCATGGCACCCATTACTCGGGCTCTCTATGGTTATTGGGGGTACGAGATGGTAGCGGTTTTTCAGCCGAAGCTGGCGGAAACGCTGAATGTGACGGATGCAGAAAGCTGCCTTGTTCTGCCTGCAACAGTAGTTGTGTTTGACCACGTGTACAATAAACTCTACCAGCTGAGTATCGGTACACCACGCGATATTGTGAATATGCCGGTGCTCATGAACTGCCATCCCGGTACCTTTGCCGCGGGAGAGACCGAGCGCGTTCCAAACGAGGAGCAGTATAAAGATGGTGTGGATAAAGTACGCACGATGCTGCATGATGGGGAGGCCATCCAGGTGGTAGGCGCGACGCAGTGCAGCGCACCTTTTGAGGGTGATAGTTTCACGCTCTACCGTCGTATGCGCAGCATGAATCCTTCGCCATACATGTTCTATATGCGTTTCGGGGAAATGGAGCTCTTCGGTGCTTCGCCGGAGGTGATGGTGCGTTGCACGGGGGGGAAGCTATTGCTTTCGCCCATTGCGGGGACGCGACGCCGTGGACGCGACGCGGCGGAAGACGAGGCTTTTGCAGAGGAGATGAAAGCCAGCCCGAAGGAGCGTGCGGAGCATGTCATGCTTGTGGACTTGGGACGCAATGATCTGGGACGCGTGGCGAGCGGCGGCTCAGTGCGAGTGGAGCGGTTGATGGATGTGGAACGTTTCTCGCACGTCATGCACATGACCAGCCGGGTGACGGCGGATCTGGCAGAGGGGAAGGATGCGCTAGACGTGCTGATTGGGGCCTTCCCGGCGGGTACGGTAAGCGGTGCGCCGAAAGTACGCGCTATGCAGATTATCCACGAGATTGAGCAAGTCCCGCGTGGCCCATATGCCGGGTGCATCGGCTGGATTGGGTTGGACAAGGATGCTGTGCACCTCGACACCGGTATCACGATTCGTTCCATGTGGAGGAGAGGCGGAAAGGTATACTGGCAGATGGGGGCGGGACTGGTGTACGATTCCGAGCCCAGGTACGAGTGGATGGAGTGCCGCAACAAGGGGCGCATCATTGACACGATCCTTTACTCTGCAGAAGAATAATCAACATTTTCCCATACAACCATGCTACTCTTCATCGATAACTACGATTCCTTTTCCTACAACATCGTGCAATACTTCTTGCGCACGGGACGGGAGCCGCTTGTGCTCACCGACGATGATCCGCGCGTGCTGGAGCTGGCGCAGAGCGAGCAGCTGGAGGCTGTCGTTCTTTCTCCCGGACCGAGCAATCCGGAGCATGCCGGGTATTGTCTGGAATTTTTGAATCGCCTACCGCACCGCATTCCGGTTCTCGGTGTATGCCTGGGGCACCAGTGTCTTGGAGCACACGCCGGTTGCGCCGTGGTGCGCGGACCGCGAGTAATGCACGGCAAGACGAGTCAAATCATTCATGATGGCACAGGACTGTACGCGGGGTTGCCGAGTCCGATGCAGATCGGACGGTATCACTCTCTGGTCGTGAAGGTGCCGGAGGGACACGAACTGCTAGAGGTGACAGCGAGGGATGAGGATGGCGAAGTGATGAGTATGCGCTTTAAGGATCGGCCGTGGGTAGGTGTGCAGTATCATCCGGAATCCATCCTCACACCGGAAGGACTCAAATTGATCGCAAACTTTCCAATGACCATCATCTGAATACCGGGGAGACGCCGCACTCTCCGGTGTTCATCGGAGAAAAGAGTGCGGCATAATCTCACAGTAACATGAACGTGATAGAACAAGAGGGATGTCTGCCCATCCTCAACTGGGCAGGAGAGATCGAGGAAGCAGCGTTGAGGCAGGCAAGGAACGTGGCAAAGCACCCATGCGTCATGCATCGGGTGGCGCTCGCGCCGGATGCGCATTGCGGGTTCGGCGTACCCATCGGATGTATCCTTGCCTTACATGATGCAGTAATACCGAACGCGGTGGGCGTGGACATCGGATGCTCGATGTCTGCATGCAAAACCAACATTGATGCAGCTACACTTGATCGTGAAAAGCTGCGTGAGATCATGGGCAAGGCCGAGGGACGACGCACGGGAATCCGTGCCGTCATTCCGGTAGGTTACGCTCACCAGAGCAAAAAGCAACAGCACCCCATCTTTGATGAGACGGAGCGCTGGGAGTCCACCCGCATCTGCAAGCAGGAGTTTAACTCGGCTCAATACCAACTCGGAACTATGGGCGGAGGAAATCACTTCATCGAGCTGCAGGCGGACGAGGAAGGGAAGCTCTGGTACATGATCCACTCCGGCTCGCGCAACCTTGGCAACAAGGTGGGTACGGCGTACAACAAGCTGGCAGCCGAGCTCTGCCGTCGCTTCCGACAGGATGAGGTGGTGAAGCATCAGCTCTCCTTCCTGCCGCTCGGAACGGAGGAGTACGAGCTTTACGTGCGCGAAATGCAGCTCTGCCTCGACTTTGCCAAGGCAAACCACGAGAAAATGCAGGAGCTGCTGGAGCGTGTGCTGCGCGAGTTTATCCCGGATATCGAGTTCGTCGAGCGCATCTATACGCGCCACAACTACGCCGCGCTGGAGCATCACGATGGGCAGGATCTGTGGATCCACCGCAAGGGCGCAGTCCGTGTGCGCGAGGGAGATCTCGCCATCATCCCGGGTTCGCAGGGAACGAACTCATACATCGTGCGCGGTTTGGGCAATCCTGCTTCTTTCTGTTCGGCTTCCCACGGCGCAGGACGCAAGCTCTCGCGCACAGCGGCTCAAAAGGAGCTCTCTCTCGAAACCGAGCAGGAGCGCATGAAAGATATCGTTCACGATATGCGCAGCCAAAAGAAGCTTGACGAGGCGCCCTCTGCCTACAAGAATATCGAAGATGTTCTGCAGCGCGAGGCTGACTTGGTGCAGCCCGTTGTGCGCCTCAGGCCGCTAGCCGTGCTGAAGAGATAGCACGGTCTCAATACCGACAACCGCATTTTCACCATACACGACAATGACAATAGCCACTATACTCAACCAGCTCGCGCAGGGACATGACCTCTCTGCTGCGGAAGCAAACAATGCCTTTGCTCAGCTCATGGACGGGCAGCTCACCCCTTCGCAGGCGGGTGCGCTGCTGCTGGGACTGAGTGCGAAGGGTGAAACCGCGCAGGAGATGCACGCCGCTGTGGAGAATGCCTTGCAGCGGGCACATCTCGTGGAGGACATTGAAGGGGATTATGCGGATGTCGTGGGCACGGGAGGCGACGGAAAAATGAGCTTTAACTGCTCTACTGCCACTGCGCTCACTCTCGCCGGCATGGGATACCGCATCGTGAAGCACGGCAACCGCGCCGCTTCGTCGACGAGTGGGGCGGGTGATGTGTTGGAACAGCTGGGCTACCCGCTGGATCTGGATGCGGAGGGTATCAAGACCTCTCTGGCGGAGCATCGTTTTGCCTTTGCCTTTGCGCCTCATTTCCATCCGTGCTTCAAATACGTGGCTCCCATTCGCCGAGAGCTTGGGGTACGCACGCTGTTCAACCTGCTTGGTCCGCTGATCAACCCGAGTCGCCCGCCGTTGATGATGCTGGGTGTGGCGAAAGCAGATTTGGTGCAACCCGTGGCGGAGACCCTTGCGGCGACGGGGCGCTACAAACGCGCCTACGTTTTCTGTGGGGCAGGAGGATACGATGAGCTCACCACTTTTGGCCCTGCCACGGCATCTTTTGTGCAAGGTGCGGATGTGAAACCTGTGGAGGTGGATCCCGCCAAATGGGGATTTTCCCTGAAGCCGACTTCGCAGGAAGAACTCAGTGTGCACTCCAAAGAGGAGGCGTCAGCGGCGCTGCGTGCGATCCTTGCCGGCGGTGGCAAGCCTGTGATGTCTGAGATGGTTGCCTTCAATGTGGCGCTAGGGGTGAAGCTCTTTGAGCCGGAGAAGACGCTGGGGGAGTGCGCCGGGAAAGCTCGTGAGGCCGTTGCTCGGGGCGTGGGAAGCATGGTGGTACAAGGTTGGAATCAAGGTGTATGAATCTGCAACGCTTTATTGATGCCAAACAGGAGGAGATCGCGGCATTGAGACGACAGATGCCGCCGACTCTTCCCGTCTCATCCCGCACCGATTTTTTGGCAGCGCTTCGTGGGGAGAAGACGGACTCTCCTCCTCTACGAGTGGTGGCAGAATTCAAGCGCAGCTCTCCTTCTGCCGGGGTTATCAACGCCACGAGGACGCCGGAGGAAGCTGCACGGGCGTACGCGAACGGGGGAGCGAGTTGCATGAGCGTGCTTACGGAGCAGAAATATTTTCAAGGTTGCACGGAAGACCTTTTTCGGGCGCACGCTGCTGTACCGACATTGCCTCTTCTGCGCAAGGATTTCATTTTTCATGAGCTGCAGGTGCGGCAGACGGCGGCTACACCGGCGAGTGCACTGTTGCTGATTGTGGCGCTTACGCCGGACTCGATGCAACTTCAGGATCTGAGGCAGCAGGCGGAGGAGCAGGGGATACACGCTGTCGTGGAAATATTTAGTGAAGCTGAGTTGGAGACTGCACGGAAGAGCGGCGCACGAATCATTCAAGTCAATGCACGAAACCTCGAAACTTTCCGCACTGATCGCGAGGTGGGGTTGCACCTCGCCCAACTCCGCTTGCCGGGTGAAGTATGGATTGCCGCAAGCGCCATGAGTGAACGGGAGCATTTAGTTGCCGCTGCGTGTGCCGGGTATGATGCTGCGCTCATCGGTACCGCTCTTATGCAGGCGGAATCTCCGCAACATAAACTTCATCATCTCTTGAACGAATAATCATGGTTTCACCCCCCTTTATCAAAGTTTGCGGACAAACCCACGCCGGCACTGTGGATGCCTCTCTTGCCATGGGAGCGCGCTATGTTGGTTTTATCTTTCACGAAGGAAGTCCACGCTCCATCACCCCGGAACGTGCTGCCGCCATTTCTACCGGCACTGCCGTGCGTGTTGGCGTCTTCGTGCGACAAGGAGTGCAAGAGATCCTGCGAGCTGTGCAGATCGCGCGTTTGCACTTCGTGCAGCTGCATGGCGCGCAGAGCATGGAGGATGCCGATGCCATTGGCGCGCAGAAAATTATCCGCGTATTGTGGCCACAACGTTATACGGAAATTGAGGCGTTACAGTCGGATATTGATGCATGGGCTCCGCACTGCGCGATGTATTTGCTGGATGCTGGAGAGTCGCCCTGCTGCGGCGGCACCGGGAAAACACTGAATGCTGATCGGCTCGCTCAATTACGCTTTCCTCACCCGTGGATTCTTGCCGGCGGATTGAGACCCGAAAATATTTCTCAGCTTGTCGCCGCCTGCCATCCCGATGGAATTGATTTGAACAGCGGGGTAGAAATTGCTCCGGGGTTAAAAGATTCTCTCAAATTGCTCGCTGCCGTTAAGGCTTTGTGAAAGAGACGTCTTTCCCAAGAACTCTCATTTTTCGGAGGTAGAAAAGAGGAATTTCTGCACGAGACGGAGGCTGCGCAGGGTGGCTCCGTTGTGGACTTTAGTAGCAAGGAAGGCTCGTTCACAGCGTTCTGCGTTCTGCTGCGGGTGCGACAGGAGGCTGTTAATTTTTTGCGATAACTCGTTGGCTTTGCAGATCACGATGCCATCTACCGCACGCAATTGCGCTACCAGGTCCGAGAAGTTTTCCATATGTGGACCCACAATGACCGGTCGCCGCGAAGAAATTGCTTCCACAGGATTCTGTCCGCCCTCAGCTTGCAGAAAACTCTTGCCAATCACCACGACATCTGCCAGCGCGGTCCACTCCCGCAGCTCACCCGTGGTGTCGGCAATGTAGCATGTCTTCTCATCCGGATTCTCCGGCAAGGGAAGCGCTTCAGAACGCAAGACAGGAGCAAACCCAGCGGAGGAGAGCTCGCGCACAACTTCTGCGCGACGTTCCATGTGCCTCGGCACAAGGAGAGCAAAGGCGTGATTTTTCCGCGCAGCGGAAGCGATGAGGAGCTCTTCTCCGGGATGGGTGGAAGCGGCGAGGATGACGGGGCGCTCTCCTGCAAGATGGTGCAGGATTTCGCGGAATTCACGACGAGGTTCGCACGACACTCCTCCCTGCACATCAAATTTGATGCTTCCGGTTACATGAATGATAGCGTGGGGGACGCCGATGCGTGTGAAACGAGCGTAATCCTGTTGATTTTGCGCGGCGAGGGCAGAGAGGTGCGAAAAAAGCGGGGCTGTGATACGTTTTACAGCGGCGTATCGGCGTTCACTGCGCTCGGAGAGTCGCGCGTTGAGCATCACCATCGGTATGCCCATGTGGCGGCAGATGCGTGCCTGCGTGGGCCAGAGTTCAGCTTCGATGAGTACTACCACGCGCGGGGAAAATCGACGCATGCAACGCTGCACTACCCACCCCATATCCACGGGAGAATAAAGCACACGCATGTCCCTCACGCCTGCATCTCGTGCCACTTGAAGTCCGGTGGCAGTTGACGTTGCAAGCACGACAGGAAGATTGCACTCCGTGCGCAAGGTTCGGATCCATTTGAGTGCGATAAAAACCTCTCCCACACTCACAGCATGCACATAAATGACGCCCGTTGGCTCTCGTTCAGCGGGAATGCGAAAGAAGGAAAGACGCTCCCAAATATCCGCCATTTTGCCGCCGCGGCGGTGCATTTTGATGAAAAAACCGGGCAATGATACCAGCAGAAAAAGCGGGTAGAGCAAGGCATACGTGATGTAAAATATCCGGTAGATCATGGTGCGATCAGTTCCGGGCGGTAGAAGAGAAGGGTGTTCTTCCCGTAACGGCGGGTGTCGATGAGTTGCCAGCCGGGAAACTCACGTGACTGCTCATTTCCCACGCCATAGCCCAGTTGCGCCTCAGCGATGAAAAGTCCGTCTTCTCGCAGTAATTTTCGCATATTCCCTTGCAACAGCTCTGCAATCATATCCCGGTCACCAAGCGCTTTGCAGTATGGAGGATCGGCAAAGATGAGATCATAGGTTGCGCGTTCTCGTTGAGTGAAGGAGAGACAATCTGATTGCACGATAAGCCCGCCGCTGAGCTTGCTGCGTTCCAAATTGCGATGAGCTGTCTGGCAGGCGGCACGAGAAGAGTCCACCATGCACGCACGCGATGCTCCGCGGCTGAGAGCTTCCAGACCGACGGAGCCGGTGCCGCAGAAAAGATCCAGTACTTGGGCGCCGGAGATTACGGATTGAAGAATGCTGAAGAGGGCTTCTCGCACGCGATCCTGAGTGGGGCGGACCTCGCCCTTCGGAACGAGCAGGGGAAGTCCCTTGGCTTGACCGGCGATAATCTTCATGCAGAGTTTCAGGGAAAAAAGGAGCGGGAGCTGATCACGCGCACAAGGCGTGGGCTCCCGCTTGCAGTTTAGGTTTGGAAAACAGGTACGTTTTCCGCATGAAGTGGCACTCAATCAGCGCTGCCCGGGGGTGCCAACATTCGCTCCGGTGTTCTGTACCGGGAAGCGAAGGAGGTAGCCTCCCTGAGCGATGCTGCCGCCTGTGACAGCAGAGCGCTCCACCAGACCGTAGGCAACGTACACGTACTTGCCGTCCGTGGTGCGACTCACACGCAGAGATTCGCGCAGAACCGTCAGGTCATCCTTCTTCTCGAGCACCCACTCAGTGCCGGTCTGGGCGCCGAAGATGCTAGTGTCAGGCACCGAGTATTCCGTAGCCTTGAGCACGCCATTGTTGGAGATCCACTCGTTCTTCTCAGCATTGTAGCGCAGAGCGCTGATGGTCAGAGGTATCTGCTTCTTGGTTTGCGCATCCACCGTTACTGAGAGAACGCGCCAGTTGTTGTCGTCAACCTTCTGGAGACCGACAGCAACCTCCGTGACCGGGCTGATGCGGGTCTTCTTCCAAGCTTCAATGAACTGGTCGTAGTCCGCACGATTGGGCCAAATGGCAGCGCTGTAGGAAGGCTGAAGGTTCGAGGAGAATTCTTTGATGAAGGTGACCCTGTCCTCAGCTTTGTCCTGAGGCAGCTTGGCCATGGCTTCATTGAGTTTTCTCACAGGTTCTTGAATCTCCTCAGAATAGAAAAGACGCACGTGGGCACCTTGCTTCAGAGATCCATTGGTCGGAAGATATCCCTCCATCGCTCCTGCTTTGTCAGCAGCTTGTGCAGTGAGGGTGGGAATCAACATCAGGGCTGTTAGTAGAGATAACGCTTTCATACGCACGGCAGCTAATCTATCACTTCTTTTTTTACTTGGCAAGTCATAATTTTCATGTTATGGTCATTCTTGGCGTTCGAAGGGTGAAAGGCTCGGCTTTTTAGGCGCTGATCCTGCCCTCGTCTGTCGTCGATCAACTCCCTAATACCATGAAAAAAAATACCTGTATTGCTTTGATTGTGGCAGGAGTGCTTGGATTGTCCTCCTGTTCAGACATGACGTCTTTGAGTAGTACCTCCGCTTCTTCCGTCGGTACAGTGGCAGTGGTAATTCCCGGCACGGTCGTTTCGGCTCGCACGGTGGATGTGGATGCATCTTCTTCCGATAAGGGGCTGGGCACAGCTCTGGGTGCGGCCATAGGAGCCGGCAGTGGTTCATTGTTGGGACGCGGCAAGGGACAGGTCGTCTCCAGTGTCGGGTTTGGCATTGTGGGCGCACTTGCCGGACGCGGTGTGGGCACGGCGGTGGGCAAGACAAAGGGGCAGGAGCTCGTCATTCAGGGTGACAAGGACAAGCAGCAGTATCGCGTGATTCAGCCGATCTACTCGCAGGTAGGCGCCATTCCCGTGGGCACTCACGGAAACCTGCAGTACGGTAATGGCAACAGCAAGTTCCTGCCGGACGGATTTTAATTTTCCCGGAAGGTTCGTGATATCCGCCTATGCTTCCGGAGATTCGAGCGGAGCTTGAGCGCGCTTCGTTTTTGACACTGCAAAACGGGCGACTTTGCGTGCGCCTCACCAACTGGGGCGCGCGCTTGTTGGAGGTTGTTGATGGGGGGGTGAATTTGCTCTGTGGACCGTGGGATGTTGCTTCGCTGGCAGAAGATACGCGCTATTGCGGGGCAATCTGCGGACGGGTAGCTAACCGCATTGCTAACGGGGATTTTTCGCTGGAAGGCAGGTCATACACTCTCGCGACCAACAATGGCGCCAATCATCTGCACGGCGGTGATCGTGGGTTTGATTCCCGCCTTTGGGAGATTCAGGAGCAGACCCAGGAGCGGGTGAAGCTTGCGCTGCTCTCCCCGTCGGGGGAGGAGGGGTATCCGGGAGCGGTGCAGGTGCAAGCGATATACGAGCTGAAGGGGGCGCGACTCAGTCTGGCTATGGAGGCGCAGACCGATGCGCCGACGCTCCTGAACCTGACCAACCATGCTTATTGGAATTTGATGGGACAGGGAACAATCAACGCTCATATTTTGCGCGTGAATGCCGATCGGTACACGCCCATGGTGGTCAATATCCCGACCGGCGAGATTTGCTCCGTTGCCGGTACTCGTTTTGATTTGCGTGAAGGGCAATTACTCACCGGGGAGTATGATGATAATTACGTGCTTGCAAGTCCGGGAGCCCTGCATGAGGCAGCTCAACTCAGCTGCGGTGGGCGTGTGCTTACCGTGAACACGGATGCCCCGGGGCTGCAGGTTTACACCGGTGATTATCTGCCACGTCCTCGCGCCGGCGTGGCGCTGGAGGCGCAGAGTTTCCCGGATTCCCCACACCACGCGAATTTTCCGAGCATTGAGCTGAGACCGGGTGTTGTGTGGCGTCGCACCATCGTGTGGTGCGTCGGCTGAGGGGAAAGTCCTGCTCCTACCATTTGGGATTGTCGCCCCAAATGTTCCTTCCGCGGTCGCCCGGCACGAACAACAGCGCAAGGGAGAAAATTTCCGAAAGGAAGTAGCTCCATAGCTTCACGATGATCTGCAACAAGATGAAGCTCGGTATGGCGCAAAAGAGGATGCTCGCAAGATTGGGCACAATCAGCGCCAGAGCCCACCAACCGCTGCCGCCGATGTCGTGCAGCCGTCGTACGACAAGGCTCGCTTGCCATGTGTAGAGCAGAATTAGCAGTATGCCCAGCAGCAAAACGACGCCCGCGTGCATGAGCGGTGAAGGGAGGAGATTCTCAAGTTTCTCGATGGAGAATATGGTCGTTCGTGTTACCAGGATTGTCAAGCCGATGGACAGAAGGTACGGCAAACGGCTGAGGCGTCCATAGAAACGGATGTTGAAAGCGAAGAATTCTGAGCCGTCAAAAAAACCGATCTCAAACCATTCCATGATTTTTTGCACCCACATCGGGAGGCGTTGTCGCAAAGGCGAGACTTTCCCCTCCTCTTCTTCCCGGGGATTCGGGGAAGGAGAGGGCATATCCGGCACTTCTGTCTGACCGCGTAGCACGTCTTCGCAGGGAAGCCAGCCCTCGGTTGCATTTGTCATGGTGAGTGTGGTGGGCAGTATTTCCCCCCCGCGCAAGCATGTCCGCAATCTGGGTTCGCGTGTACGGTCCATGCGGTTTTCCGTCCAGCAAGATATAATGAGAGAGCTCGTCTGTGGCTGTGTCCATGGGCAAAGAAAAACAAAAGTGGCGCGACCATCAAAGAGAGTGATCGCGCCACAGGAGCGAAGCGGACGAGGCTTGAACTCGCGACCTCAGCCGTGACAGGGCTGCGCTCTAACCAAACTGAGCTACCGCTCCATCCGCAGCTGCATTACAGCAGGTGCAAACACATTCTACTGATAACATCCTGCTTTGGCAAGCCTTTTTTTCACTTTTTTCGGTTTATTTCAGATTGGGTGGCGGAAAGACGTGTTCCGAGGCAGTTCAATCGCATGAGAAAATACGACAGATTTATGCGAGGCATGTGGATCCCGCCCAAGCAGTGGCGCTGACGCTGGCGGTAGTGGGCAGCACAAACTTGTGCAGGGTTACATTTGCAGATGCAGCGCCGCGAGAGACACAACAATCTGCGAGCTTTTGTGCGAGAACCTCCAGCAGGCATGTTGGCTCAGCTTGTGCCAGAGCGATGAGAGCGCGGGAAAGAGAATCGTAGTCAATGCTGCGCGAGATGTCGTCGTGCGTTTCTGAAAAGGACACGGGCAACTCAATCGTGACATCCGCCCGCACGGGTTGGGGGGTGGAGCGCTCTTCTTCTGTCACTCCCAAGCGACATTCGAAGCTCAGAGAATGCAGGGTGAGTGTACCGTGGGGCAAAAAGAGTCCTGCATTGCGCTGCATGAGCTGCTGAAGCATACCCAAGTGAGGCACTACCACATCCGGTTCCGCCTCGTGTAGTTGCGCGGCGTTGTTGTAGCCTGTGAGCACACCGATGGCACAAACTCCGGCCTCATGAGCAGCTTTCATATCGTGTTGCATGTCGCCGATGAAAGCTGTGTCAGTTGCTCGCAAGCCGTGCTGCTTGAGTAAAGTGTGAATGTGCGACTCCTTATCCAGGATGCCTGTGTGGATGCCTTCAAAATAATCATACAGCCCTAGCTCCCTGGCTTGTCGTGCGAAAGCGGCGGAGTCCATGCTCGACAGGATAAAACAGCGGATGCGAACTGCCTTGCAGTAGTCCAGGAATTCACGTGCATGCGGCAGCACAGTCACGGGTACCGCTTCCGGGGAGTTGAGGATGCGGCGGTAGTGATCTTCCAGCTCCTGGATCGGAACTCCCGGCGTTTTCCACGAATAATACGCCGGGTAGGGGAGCTGGAATTCTGCGCGAAAGGCAGCACGATCCAGCGCCGGGAGGCCGTATTGCGAAATCACGTAATTTGTTGCCTGCAGTGTTAGGGAGAGATCATCGCACAGCGTGCCGGACCAGTCGAAGAGAATATTGCGAAACATGGAAAAATCCAGATTTTTTATTTTGTGTTGAGCTTGATGTGATATTTGATGCCGTATTTTCGGACGGCGTCCTTGAGTGCAGGATTGACGAAGGGGTTATCTTTGCCGAAGCGAGCCCAGGGACCGCCGGGCACAAGTGAGAAATCCACAAAACGCCAGTGTACGACAGCACTGCCTCCCCGAATACCTAGGTAATCGCGCACGGCAGGGGAGATGTCGATGCCTGCAGCGTTATTTTGCGTGTTGCGCGGGCGCTTGTTTTTGAAGACGTATTCCCAGTCATCGGTGACGAAGGGTCCACAGTCTTCCCACTGTGCAAAGCAGTAACGCCCCTTGTAATAAATCTGCACCCAGACACCGCGACAGACGGATTCGTACTTACCTTCTTTATCGCGGCGGTACCATGGGATCACGTGGGGAGCCTCCGGTTTTGCTCCGCCGCGATCGACGTCGTTGTATGGCAATGCCACGTAAAACGGATTGAGTTTTGGAGTAAATCCCCTCGGAGCAAAGGTGACAGGGTCGCGGTGGCGGGGGTTAGGGTCGTCATAGCCGCCGTAGTTGTCATCCCATGCGCTGTCCCAGCTGCTGGCGGTGTTCGGTACAGGATTCCGACGTGTTGCAAGCTCGCCGATGTAAAAGTAGGTAGCAGTGATGTCAAAGTGCCACGGCAGTGCACCGGGGCGCGGCGGCGTGGGGTGTTTTTTTGGATCGGGGAAATTGCTGCGCTTGCTTTGATCAATAGTGGGACGCAGGGGACCGGCCTTGATAGCTATTTCCCGAAGTTTCTCCTCACTCATCACGCGTGTGCGCCGGGGCGTGTAGGACGGTATTGCTGTGCGCCCTTTCCCGCTTGAATTACCACTGATTCCCGCTGCGAAAACAGCGGGGGCAAACATAGCACAGAGGAGGACGATAAGGAAGGGCACGGATGACTACGATCTTCTGGCTTTTGGTTGTGCGTCGCTCTCGTTCGTTTGTTGACGGTTAGTCAGGATTCCTCATGCTGCGACGGGCGATTGGCAATTGATTCAATTTCACTGTCCATTATGCAGGATTGTAGGTTTGGGCTGCAGAAGTTTATCGGGGGTGTTGAGATTATAGTGCAGACCACGAGATTCACGTCGTCGGATGGCGCAGTCGATGATGAGGGAGGCCGTGAGGGCAAGGTTCCTCAGATCGAGAATTTCCGGAGTAATGCGGTAGCCCCAGTAGTATTCGTGAATTTCGCGATTGATGTTGCGCAGGCGCGCGGCAGCACGCTGCAGGCGGTGGTCAGTGCGCACAATGCTCACATAGTCGGTCATGGTGCGACGCACTTCATCCCAGCAGTGGTAGAGGATAGCGAGATCATCCTGCGGCACGCGGTCTCCATGCTTCCACTCCGGGATCGGGTAAGCTTCCATGTTGTGGATGATCGGTTGGTGGATGAGCATGGCAGCAAGCGCGCGTTTGGAAATGACCACGCACTCCAGCAGGGAATTGCTCGCGAGTCGATTTGCTCCGTGCAGGCCGGTGCAGCCACTTTCGCCTGCCACGTACAACCCTTGCAGGGTGCTCCGTCCGTTGGTATCCGTCCGTACACCTCCACACTGGTAATGGGCGGAGGGCACCACCGGAATCATGTCTTTCTGCGCGTCCACTCCGTAACTCAGGCAAGTCTCGTAAATATACGGAAAACGCTCCGCCATGAAACCCGCAGGTTTGTGGGTCATGTCTAAGTACATGCAGGGATGACCGGTGCGTAGTATTTCGCTGTTGATGGCGCGTGCCACGATATCCCTCGGTGCAAGGCTTTTGCGCGAGTCATATTTGTGCATGAACTCTTCTCCATCCGGACCGCGCAGGATGCCGCCTTCTCCGCGTACGGCTTCGGAGATGAGGAAGGTGAGTCCCTCGCGGTCACTGCTGTTGGGATTGTAGAAGGTAGTAGGGTGGAATTGCACAAATTCCATGTTGGCAACCTGTGCTCCCGCGCGCCATGCCATCGCAATGCCGTCACCTGTGGCTGTAGCCGGGTTCGTCGTGTACATATAGACACGCCCCGTGCCGCCCGTAGCCAGGAGAACACGGTCACTGCGGTAAATTTCCACTTCCCCGGTCGCCGGGTCTAATACGTAGGCTCCGAGAACACGGTCTTCCGTTACGCAACCGAGTTTTGCCGTGGTGATCAGATCAATGGCGATGTGGTGATCCAGCAGCGTGATGTTGGGGTGTTGCACCGCGCACTCCAGCAGTTTTGTGCTTACTTCCAGTCCGGTGGTATCCTTCGCATGCAGAATGCGTCGCTTTCCATGTCCTCCCTCACGTCCCAGTTCAAAGGAGCCATCTTTCATCTGGTCGAAATCCACGCCCCAGGCCAGTAGCTCACGTATCGCTTCCGGTGCCTCCGTTACGATGGTACGCACTGCTGCTTCGTTGCACAGCCCTGCGCCGGCATCTAATGTGTCCGCTATGTGCTCCTCAAAGGTGTCGTTTTTGTCCGTGACGGCTGCAATGCCCCCCTGTGCCTTCGCCGAACTCGATACCAGAGGATCACTTTTGCACAGCATTGTCACTCTTCCATGCTTCGCCGCTCGAAGCGCAAAGCTTAATCCCGCCACCCCGCAACCTACCACCAAAAAATCTGTCTGTACCATGATTTGCTCTTCTATGATAACCCGCACATTCTAACATGAGATGTGCCAGAAGTCAAATCGGGCGTTAGGAAACACAGGGCAACCGCATTTGAAATCCGGAGGCAGAATTAGATGTATAGAATTTAGTATCAATAGCTTATTAAATTATTG
>CANQJI010000026.1 GCA_947624205.1 uncultured Akkermansia sp.
CGAAGCTGCTCTTGTAACTATTTACGATGTACGATGTACGATGTACGATTTGAGGAAGTTCCCGCGCTTGCGCGCGAATTTGGCGAAGCAAGCGCGGGAGCTGAATCGTGAAGGCGACGGGCGGACGGTGGCGCCTGGCGGCGCCCGGTGGCAGGCGGGGTCTGCCTATGTACGAGGTACGAAGTACGATGTACAACACGCACGACGGCCCCGATGAGGGCGCACGCGCAGCGGGCGGTAAGTGCGGATGGACAACGCACATGCGTTGCCCCGACAGGGGCGAACCGGCAGGATGGTGCCGGTGAGTCAATTTGGAAAGTTCGCGCGCCTGCGGCGCGGGTGTGGCGCCTGACGGCGCCCGGTGGCAGGCAGGGCCTGCCTATGTGCGATGTACAACACGCACGACGGCCCCAAGCAGCCGCGAAGCGACTGCCTATGTACGATGTTGGATGTACGACGTACGATTTTGGGAATTCGTGCGCCGGAGGCACGGAGATGTAGAGCAGCAGGGATGCTAAGTAGAGAGTGCAGCGTTTATTCTGAGGTTGACATGAAGATTGTGTAACTATATACTGCTCACGTTGTTTTATGATGTCGTACATCAAAGAAATAGCTGTTCATCACGTACACCACTTGAGGGAAATTTCCATCAAGGTGGAGGATACGACGTCTCCGAAAAATAGGCCGACGCACCTGATGTTGACGGGGCGTAATGGGAGCGGGAAAACGAGCGTGCTGCGAGCGATTTGGGAGGTGATGACGAGGATGACCGAAAACAGTGTGACCGCTGATCGATGGCGATCATCCATAGGACATTGTAAGCAGAGAATAGACAAGGCTCAAGATGAGCACGAGCGGAATAAGGTGAAAGATGACTTGGAAAACTACGAGAAGTATTTGGCGGAACTGGTCGGTTCTGTCGAATTGAAGGCTGACGATGATGGAGAGTTTGCACGGGTATTGCACAAGCGGGAAATCCTTATTGCTTACTACGATGCGCAGCATTCGGCGAAGTTTGCGCAGCCCACGGCGCCAAGGATCACGGAGGTGGGATTTTCCGGAGATGTCGCACAGAAAAGATCCGAGACTTTCCTCGAATTTCTTCTGAATCTGAAGGTTCAGGGAGCGCTTTTCCGCGATGAGGGGAAGAACGAAGAAGCGGCGCGGATCGGGGCATGGTTTGAGCAATTTGATAAGACTCTCCAGCGTATTTTTAACGACAAGCAGGCGAGGCTGGAATTCGACCCCCACGGCTACGTGTTTACCGTCGTTGAGAGTTCCAAGCGTTCCCCGATGACAGCTTTGGCAGATGGTTATGCCTCGC
Organism: uncultured Akkermansia sp.; assembly: GCA_947624205.1. Taxonomy (GTDB): domain Bacteria; phylum Verrucomicrobiota; class Verrucomicrobiia; order Verrucomicrobiales; family Akkermansiaceae; genus Akkermansia. The sequence continues at coordinate 1,325 of CANQJI010000026.1, forward strand.
TTCTGGACATTGTGGCGGACATCATTCTCAAGATGCAGACGCCGGATCAACTTACAGCGGCGTACGACAAGCCGGGAATCGTGCTTATCGATGAGGTGGAGACTCACCTGCACCTCGAATTGCAGCGGCTCGTGATGCCCATCCTCACCTCTCTTTTCCCGAAGATACAGTTTATTGTCACCACGCATTCTCCCTTCGTTCTCTCGTCGATCGGCAATGCTGTGGCATTTGATTTGGAGAAGCACGAAGCGCTCGACAATGCGGATGAGTACCCCTACGAATCACTGACCGAGGGCTATTTCGGAATTCAAGACACACCGGCTGCCATCACGGATAAACTCCGACGTGTCCGTGAACTTATCCGGGGAGGGGACATCACTGCAGAGCAAAAGGAAGAGCTGGGGAGACTCGTTCGCGACCTGGAGAGCATGCAGGGAAATGAGGAACTCAAGCTTGAACTTGCGCAGATTTCGCTTCGCTTTTTATGATTCAGCAGCGCAAATCGCCCAATGCCCCGGCATCTCTCGCTGGAAGAAGGACGTGGAACGGCAAAGATGTGCAGGAAGCTCTTTATGCCGACCAGGATGGGAAGTGCTATCTTTGCGAGAGTTGCACCGAGCAATACTATCAAATCGATCACCTGCGAAGTCGCAAAAATTACCCGGAGAAAACGTATGACTGGGCAAATCTCTTCCTGTGTTGCAGCTATTGCAACGGGAGAAAAAGCGACGGGTTTGACGACATCGTCTCTCCGTGTGATGTGCCCTGCGAGGAGATTTTTGACATTGACCTGAAACCGGGATGCAAGGCCGTGGAAATTTCCGTACGCCGGGCAGATGTTCCCGGCGCGGAACGGACACGGGAACTTCTCCACCGTCTGCACAATGGGAAAAGTGCGGGAATGAGGGATTTCAGGGAAAATCTTTTCTATAAAAAATTGCGTGGCGCTGTCTTGGACTTTGCTTGTTGCTTGAAGGAGTACAAGAATCATGGAACGCCGGAGAATCGCGCTAAGGTCGCCGAGCTCCTGAAGATCGGCAAACCCTTTCTCGCCGCCAAGATGAGCTTGCTTCGTGACTGTCCCGCCCTCCTTGAGGATTTTCGGCAGGAGACAATTTGGAATCGCTCCCAGACTGAGGGGTGACCACTTACGAATGATGATTTATGGAGGACGATGTACGACGACGGTGGCGGCGCCTATGTACGACGTACGAAGTACGATTTACGATTTACGATTTGTATTATAGCGCGCGTTGCGCGGGGATTTGGTGTCATGATTTTTGGTGCGAATAAACGATAATATGAGTCAACATGGGTATTTTCTCTGTTGATTAACTTCTCGTCAAATGCGTTTGCCGTGGCAGACTTTATCCACTGCTTGCATATGTACGGCAGATGTGCTAGCATAGTCGGTGGAATGGGAACGCTGGTTCACAGTTTCCGGCTGGGCTGGCGATGGATGCAAGCATTTGTGCGCGGTGGGAAGATAGACCCGCTGCCGGTGCGGCATTCTTTCGCCGGTTACACGGTTAATAAGGCAGGGCGCGACCTGAAGGCAGCCATCGATGTGGCTCTCGTGGGACTTCCGCAAGGGATGGCTTTTGCCGCAATGGCCGGGTTGGACAGCATTTACGGTATCATGGCTGCCACGGTGGGGACATTTATCGCGCCGTTTTTTACGCGCTGCTCACTCACTGTGAGCGGTCCCAGCAACGCCACAGCGTTCATGCTCGCGAGTTTCTTTTTGGCAGCAAGCCCGACTGTGCATGCAAACCCGATGATCTACGTGCCAATCATTGTGTTCGTGGCAGGATTTTTATGCGTGATGGGTGCGTTTGTGAAGGCAACAGAGATGCTACAATTTGTGAGTCGCAGTGTGCTCGTGGGCTATGTTACGGGTGCGGCCACGCTGATTATTGCATCCCAGCTGCGCTATGTGTTGGGTATTCACGACGTGAACGCCGGCAGTTCATTTTTTTCCATGAGCTGTGCGATTTTGGAAAACCTCGACAAGGTGCAGTGGCAACCCGTCGTGCTGGGCATCATATCCTTTGCGCTATTCATTCCGCTGAGAAGGCATTTTCGGTTTTTGCCGACCTTTGCGGTTATTCTGCTGGTGATGAGCGTACTCAATCGTCTGTTGTGTTTTCCGGAGCTTGGTGGAGCCTTCAGTAACGTACGCATGTTGCGGGATTTCACGATGAACGATCTCATCTGTCGGCTGCCGGATTTTGGGGTGGCGTCCGAATCCCTGGCAGAACTCCTGCCTATCGCGATCGGTATCGCGTTTCTCTCCACGCTGGAACAGACGGTGATGAGCAAAACAATCTCTGCCAAGACCGGCGAGCCCCTGAATCTGAACCAAGACACCTTTGCCGTCGGTATGGCCAACATGGGCTCGGCACTCACGACCTCACTGCCGTGTTCTGCATCGCTTACGCGTTCAATGCTCAACTACACGTCGGGCGCAGCCACACGGTTTTCCGGCATCTTCTGCGGATTGATTTGTTTGGGCATCACGTTTTTATTGGCAAACGTTCCGCTTATTTCCTGTATTCCACACAGCGTGCTGGCGGCGTTGGTGCTGGCGAATGCAGTGTCACTCTTTGATCGGAAGTTATTGCGCATATGCTTCCGTTCCACACTGGGAGATGCTGTAACGCTGGTGATTACTTTCCTGGCAGCATTGCTGTTGCCGCTGCACATTGCAATTTTTATCGGGGTATTCATCTCCATTTCGTTTTTCTTACGCCGGGCGTCGAAACCCGAACTAGTAGAGTACACGTTGGATGACCGCGGCACTCTGTTGCAAGTGAGCGACACGGCTAAACGTCTGCCGCAAATCTCTATTGTGCACGTGGAGGGAGATCTGTTCTTCGGTGCTGCAGATCTTTTTCGAAAGCAGGTTTCCCGTATCGCGGAGGATTCCTCTCTCGCAGTCATCATTCTGCGTATGCGCAACGCACGTAACCTCGACGCTACCTCAGTTTGTGCGCTGGAAGAACTCATTCGCTTTACCCGCGAGCAGGGACGTCACCTCATCATTTCCGGCGCCAGTCGCGAGGTGTTCCGCATTTTACGCAAGAGTGGTGTGCTTGCCTTGCTGCAACAGGACGCCGATAGAACGATCGGGCAAAGTAATTTTTTCCTCATGGAACCCAAGAACCCAAACATGTCCACCCGACGTGCTCTACAGCGTGCGCAGCAACTTCTTGGTGGCGGCATGGCAGATATTTCCATCTATACAACGCGCAGTAGCGATGACCGGGAATCCTGACAATTCTTCCGATTTTTCAGAGTCACTCGTCGCCTGGTTTTTGCAGCATGGACGTCGTTACCCCTGGCGAGAAACGTGTGATCCATGGTTCATTCTTGTGAGCGAAGTGATGTTGCAGCAGACGACAATTCCCACAGTGTTGGGACGCTACGGTGAGTGGATGCGCCGTTTTCCGAACCCTGCTGCCCTGGCCTCAGTCAGTGAGCAAGAGGCTCTGCGCTCCTGGGAGGGACTTGGTTACTACCGCCGCGTGCGGGCTCTTCAAGCTGCTGCAAAGGCTGTTGTGGAACAATACGGCGGTACTTTTCCACGGGATGAAACCGCTCTGCGCGCTCTGCCCGGCATTGGTGAGTACACGGCTGCTGCCGTGCTCAGTTTCGCCTTCAATATTCCCGCTGTTCTTATTGACGCTAACGTGGCGCGCGTGTTGGCTCGGCTGTACGATGATCCGACACCTATTGACACGACTGTTGGCAGGAGAGTCCTGCGTCGTCGGGCAGAGGAGCTGCTGCATCGCAACAATCCACGGGCATATAATTCCGCGCTCATGGAGCTGGGACAAACCTACTGCACGCCGGGGGCGCCACTTTGCCTGGGTTGTCCTGTGCGCACTTTTTGTCGTGCAAAAGATCCGACTTCCCTCCCGGTGAAGAAGCAGGAAAGAACGATTTCTTCCTTGGAGCATTGGGATATCTGGTGTCTCACAGAGCAGGGGCTCTTACTGGAGCTTCAACCTCCTACGGCTCGTCATGCCGGCATGTATCGCCTGCCTCAGCGTCCACGCGAGTTTGCAGAGACTCTCCCACACCTCCGTGACCAGACATATTCAGTCACTCGCTACAAGGTAACGCGTCATATCCATCGTGCTTGCGTGACCGTCGTCCCTCGCGCTTCAGAGCATTTTATTTCCTTATCCCGTCTTGAGGCTCTTCCCCTTGCTTCGCCGGATCGAAAAATTATCCGCGCTTTGCTCGTGTAAATGTTTCTGCGGCAAATGCATTTGAGAGAAGTTGGTCAACAGAGAAAATGAGCTTATTGACCGATACTATCGTTGATACGCATCAAAAATCATGACGACAAGCCCTCTCCGCTAAATCCGCGCGCAAGCGCGGGAACCACAGGTAAACAAATTTCCGCATGCGTTTGCTTTCTGGGCATTTCTTTTCTGCTTGCTACGGAGTATAGAACATGAAATAATGACGGCAGATGGAGTATGAACTCGTCATCATTACTGGGGCGTCGTCCGGGTTGGGGAGGGAGTACGCTCGTGCCCTTGCGGGATGTACCCGCACGATGGTTATCGTTGCGAGGCGGGGCGAGCGCCTGAAGAACTTGGCGAGTGAGATTTCAAGTACCCACGCAAATCTCGTTGTGATTTGTGAGACCTGCGATTTGGCAGATTCCGCAGCCCGAGATCAATTAGTTGGCAGGTTGCAGCAAATGCCTGCAGGGCGCACTCTGTTGATTAATAATGCCGGGTTGGGGGACTACGGGGAGTACGTCAACGCGCAGAAGGAGCGCGTGCGTGCCATGGTGCAGGTGAACATAGCAGCCGTTGCAGAACTGACGCATGCGCTGTTGCCACGTCTCATTGAGGATAGAGGGGATGTGGTGAACATAGCTTCTCTCGCGGCAGACATACCTCTTCCTGATTTTGCCCTCTACGCGGCATCCAAGGCTTTCGTGGCATCTTTCAGCGAAGGTTTGCGCGCAGAACTTCGACAGAGCGGTGTGTGTGTGCTTGCAGTATGCCCCGGACCGGTGCACACGGAGTTCGGGGAGGTTGCATTGCGGCGTGGACAGACGAAGAGAGAAGCTCCTCTTCGACGTTCATTTTACACCGCTGCGGAGGTGGTGGTGCGAGAGAGCCTGGAGGCACTCGCGAAAAGGCGCGCTCGTTGTTATCCTGCGATGAAAGTGTGGCTGGCTGGTTGCATTTTCCGCATGCTGCCGCTTTGGTTTTTGCGGTTTGTTCTCAATAGGCGTCCACGTCGTATGGCGTCTCAACTCTCGGAATTATCATGAAACGGTTACAATTTTTCTTTACCCGAGCGACGACGCGTGTGCTTTTGCTGGGTGGTGTACTGGCGGTAGTGTTGTTGGCTGGTTCATTGTGGACCCCGTATCCGTGGGAGTTCATACGGGATGTATGTGGCAAACCACGCGTGATAGAACGCGTCGTGAAAGTGCCGGTGGAGAAAATTGTTGAGCGTGTCGTCGAAGTTCCGGCGCCGCAGGTTGAGTCAGAAGATTCCTTTGGGCAGCAGCCTTGGAAGCCGGAGCTTTTGATAGACACGACGCCCATCCAATTGCCTCCTTTTCCTCCGGTGTTACCTGAAAAACTCAGCACTGGTACCTTTGAGCAATTCACCGCCCTCGCGCATGGGCTTCACTTGCGCAGTGTACTCAACTTGAAGCCTGGAACGACGGCCAGTCGTGATCGCCGCGCGCGGGGTGCCTACACATTACACTTGAGTTTGGAATTGCTTCTGCCTCATGCAGCGGATGGCAAGGAGCTCTTGCACGCGAATTCGGATCTGCCCAATGTGTTGCGAGAATACGATACACTTATGGCCACCGCTCGTGTGTCGCGCTGGTATAATGCCATGTATCTGCACAAGCAGAATGCCGTTCGGCGAAGTCTCTCATCCCTCGCACAACCATTGGATAAACATAATTTCTTCGACCTGGACACGATACTGGAGATTACTGCTCCCGCCACGCGGCGGCGCGTGCTCTGGTTGCAGGCAGACATGGATGTGGTTTCTGATGGATCAGATGGTGATCGTTTGCCCACTATGCCGGAACGCATCTTGAAGAGTAGTCATTACCAACCTACTACCTCCTACCGTTGGCGCAAAAAGAGTGATAAACCAAATCCTCTCCTTCCTGGTTGGGAAGCTCGCCTTGCACGTCTGCAAAAGGAAAAACCGCGTAAATCGGCGGAGATTGAGAATGCTCGTCGTGTAATTTTCGATTTGAAGAGGTACAGTTACTTGCTGGCGCAATACGATCCATTTATCGTGGTTCCTCTTACACTGCAGGAAGGGAAGGACGACACTTTTCGACCACGCCCGGGAGACTACGCCGTCGTCATCGTTGGCAAGAAGATTTACCCCGCTATTGTAGGGGATTACGGACCGCGTAGCAAGGTCGGGGAAGCATCTCTGAGGCTTGGCAAGGCCATCAACCCCGCGGCGGATGTCTATGCACGCCCCGTGAGCTCCCTTGGAGCCTCCTACGTCATTTTCCCTCACACGGCAGACAATCCGGCAGATTCTATCAATTATGACCGGTTGAATGTCCGTTGTCGCGAACTCCTTGAGGAAATCGGAGGGATTGCAGACGGAGCGCAATTTGTGGAGATGAAGGATCTCCTGCCCCCGCCCCCTCCTACACCTCCTACTCCGACAAATAAAGCCGTGGATAGTGTCCCATCAAATTCTGAAAACTCTGATAAGTCGAGTGTTCCCGACAGCGCGGACAAATCCGGGGATGACAAGATGGATAAGTCGAGTTAGTCCCGCATGTGGATCTGGCAAATGCATTGAGAAATGCGTTTCCTATATACGATTTACAACACGCACGACGACCCCAAGCAGCCGCGGGGCGGCTGCTTATGTACGATGTACGATTTTCGATGTACGATTTATAAAATTCCCGCGCTTGCGCGCGAATTTGGCGAAGCCAGATCGGGAGCTGAATCGTGAAGGCGACGCGCGGGGGTGGTTACAAAGGGACGGAGGCGGAGGCGCTTGGCGGCGCCTATGTACGATGTACGATTTTCGATGTACGACGGTGGCGCTTGGCAGCGCCTATGTACGAGGTACGATTTGGACAGTTCGGCGGCTACGCCGCGGATTTGGCGCCTGGCGGCGCCCGGTGGCAGGCGGGGCCTGCCTATGTACGAGGTACGAAGTACGATTTGGGGAGTTCCTGCGCTTGCGCGCGGGTGTGGCGGAGAGGGCTAGTTGTCATGATTTTGATGCGTGATATCAGTCAATAAGAACATTTGCGCTGTTGATTAACTTCTCTCAAATGCGTTTGCTTTGCAGAAATGCGTCATTGACTCCCGAGAAGAACTGAGGCATAATTACCGCGGTAATCACGGAAAAGTTTATGTCATTCTCGATACGCAATGTAGTAATAGGAGGCGGCAAACCTTTTTATATTCTGGGTCCTTGCTCGCTCGAGGGGGAGGAATTTGCCCACAAGATGGCTCGAGATATCAAAGAAATCTGCACGCGACTCGGTGTCCAATTTATTTTCAAAGCTTCTTATGACAAAGCTAATCGCACCTGTGTTACGAGTTTCCGTGGACCCGGCATGCAGGATGGATGCCGCATTCTTTCTGACATAAGCAAGGAATTGGATGTTCCCGTGGTGACGGATGTGCATACCGAAGCTCAGGCCGAGTATGCTGCACAATTCGTGGATTTATTGCAGGTCCCGGCTTTCCTGAGCCGGCAAAGTGATTTGCTGGAGGCTTGTGCGAAAACCGGTCGGCCGGTGAACGTGAAAAAAGGGCAATTTCTTGCGCCGTGGGACTGCAAGAATATCTGCGAGAAAATGCGGACATTCGGTTGCGAGCACTTTATGCTTTGTGAGCGCGGTACGAGTTTTGGCTACAACAATCTGGTCGTGGATATGCGCGGACTAAAGTGGATGAGTGAGTTTGGTTGCCCTATCGTTTTTGATGCGACACACTCTGTGCAACGTCCGGGTGGATTGGGTGGTACAACCGGTGGCGATCGAGATTTGGCGCCCGTGCTGGCCAATGCCGCTATGGCGGTGGGGGTGGATGGCGTATTCATGGAGGTGCATCGCGATCCTGATCACGCTCTGAGTGATGGCCCGAACCAGATTCGTCTCAGTGACTTGGAGCGCGTGCTGCGAAACTTACAGATCATACGTGCTGCCTGGGAACAAATGCAGGTTTAACCCTTCTTCTTTCGTCTCTCCGTGTCCTTTTTTCATCATTTTTTCGTGTGTTTTCTGGCACTGGCCGGCTCTCAGCTGCCGGGGCAGGTGGCGGAGAATGAAGCTGTTGGTAAAGGGGATTTTCCGGCGTTGCAGTTCCTGCCGCCCGGTAGCGTGGTGGAGGGCATATCCCTGCCTCGATACGAAGGGCATCGTGTTTCGGCTTTGTTGATGGCGGACAAGCTTGAAGTACTCAGCCGTTCTACGGCGCGCCTTACGCAGATCCGCACTTACCTTACAGCAAAAACCGGCGAGACCACTTGTGTGCAGCTTCCTTTGGCGCATTACGATTTTACCAGGAAACTCGTGCGTTCGCTCGATCCGCCGGCTTTGTTGATCCACCCGCGATACTCTGCTCATGGTGAAGGTGTGATTTTTGACAGCACCAAGGGCAGTGGAATGCTCCGCGGTCCGGTGACTACCTCATTCTATTCCACCGAATCTCGGCGACCAAGTTCATGATGCTTTTTTTGCCTATTTTCCTGATTTGCGCTGCGGGTGCACTCGCTGCCGATGCCATTTCTGATGAAGCGGCAGCATGCGAGGCGCGTCTGCAGAGTCTTGTGGAACAATCGGAGCGTACTCAGCGTGAAGCGTTGGAATTCGGACCGATACCCCGAGTGCCCTTTGATCCGGCTGTACCCCTGCCACCCACGCGACCCCGTGAGAGCGCGGCGGCGGCCGATGGTGGGCTTTTTTTTGACAATAATGCCTCGACGCTCACGTATTTCGGGAATGTTCGTCTGCGTGATGCTCGCCTCCATCTTCGTGCGGCGAACCGTCTCTTCCTGCTTTTTCCGGCGGATGGCAAGCAGAAGGCAGAGGACGAGGCTCTTGGCACACAGCAGGAACCAAAGCCGACGAAAGAATCCAAGGCCCCGAATAACTCCCCGACGGCGGGGGGAGAGCGGGAGTCCGTGCCTCCTCCCGCAGAAGAGAAAATACCTCTCAGCGTTGTGGCTGTGAATGCTGCGGCAGATTTGCGCGGCGGACGTGTTGCGCTGGAGGGGCGCGGCAATGGGGATCCATCTCTGATGATCTCACGGGGAGAGGGACGAATGTTATTGCACAGGCAGGGAGGAAAGGAGAGCGCGAAGGTGTACGCAGATGAACTGGGGAATGTTCTGATGCGTGGTGGTAAACTGGAGGCAGATTGGAAGGATTCTGTCGGGGAATGCTGGCATCTGGTTTGCAACGGGGAGTTTGCCCTCTATCGTGCTGCCGAGCGCGAACTTGTCTTCCGAGGAGACACGGTGGTGACAACCCCCCATGGGACACTGCATTGTTCGCGTTTGCTGCGTGTGTTTTTCACATCTGCTGCTGCTGTTTCTGCGCAAACGTCTCCCATCATCACTGACAGGAAGCCTTTTTCACAGTTTGAGGATATGCAGCTCAGAGAGGTGAACTACATCGTGGCAGAGGGAGAAGCTTCCCTCGTGGTTCCTTCTCACCGGGGACGTCCTGCATCGCGCGTGGCAGGTGAGACTCTCCGTTATAGCGTTGTATCCGGAGAGTGTAGTGTTTACGGAAATAACTCGACCATTTCCTTTGGTGAAAATGTGCTGACTACCAATGATAAGATCCATTTGAGGAGTAACGGTGATATTGAGGTATCAGGCGACAAAATCAGTGGTCGGTACCAGCGTCCTGTCTCTGAAAAAAGTAACCAGCAGATGCTCGTCGGTTCGTATCGTACGACAGGTCCCGTGACATACACTGCCGTCACGCAAACGATCTTTCTCCCGAAGGGATTGGATGCTCGGGACGATGTAGCTTCTTTCCACTGCGCAGGGGAATGCAGGGTAACTCTCATGCCGCGGGCGGATACGGGTGAGACGCGTGCAAAAGGACAGCCGAATCTTGCAATTGCCCGCACGGATGGTTTTCGAGAAGTGCAGGCGGAGGGCGATGTGGTGATGCATTGCGATACTTCTTCCTCCTCCCCGATCTGCGATGTTCACGCGGATTTCGCATGTCTGAACCTGCAGGTCGGCACAGCCCTGTTCCGGTCAAAACCGGGGAGACCGGTAGATGCCCGCTATGGGGATTATGCATTGGCGGCGCAATGTTCAAATGCTGAAGTTTCGTGTCTCCAGGTGCTTTCCAATGGTGACTTATTGGCCAGGGGTGAACGCGTGGAGGCATCGCTTCCCTCAGAGGGAGAGACATTGCATGCTACATGTGCAGAGGAATTGCGCTTGCGGCGGGAGATAGGTGTGTTGCTTATGGCTCGGGATGCGCGTATTGAAACTCCGGATGGAATTATGACTTCCCGTGGTACTCTGGAGGCGGAATTGGTTGCCGGAAACAGGGTGGACGAGAAAAAGACGGTTAAGCAATATCCGCACCTGTCGTATAGTTTCACCGGACTGCATAAGATAAAGACTCATAAGGGAGGTACACTGCGTACCGCACAGGTCAGTATGCAGTGTGAGGGTGACATCATTGTGGAGATTGACCCGAATGCAAAACATGGAGCCGACCGCAGTAATATCCGTTCAGCATTGGCCACTGATCAGGTAAGACTTGCCAGCAAAGATGCCTCCGGACGTCTTATGCGAGCAGATGGAGATCGTTTATTCCTCGATCCAACGACTAAAAATATCATCCTTACCGGCAGTACGGTGCGGGTGCAAGATGAGTTTAATATCCATTCAGCCTCCGGTCCAGGTGCGCGTATCACAGTTGATCCCAAGAATAACATGCGCATTTCTGGCGCTCGCCAGACGACTCATGCTGTACGTATTCGCGAGCAAATTAAAAAGAATAAAGAACAATGATTTCTCAGATTTCCTCAACATCTTCGCCGGATGCAACCTCGTTGCTGCATGCAGAAAATTTGTGTAAAACGTACCATGAACGCTGTGTGGTGGATCATGTGTCTTTCGAGGTGAATTCCGGAGAGATTGTGGGGCTATTGGGACCGAACGGTGCGGGGAAAACGACGTCGTTCTACATGGTGGCTGGTTTGGTACGCCCGGATGAAGGAACGGTGCTGTTCTGCGGGAAGGATGTCTCGGGATTGCCGATGCATTTGCGCGCACGACTCGGCATGGGATATTTGCCGCAAGAGGAGTCGATTTTCCGAAAGCTCAGCGTGTGGGAAAACTTGATGGCAATCTTGGAGACGCGTTCCGATCTCTCTCGTAAAGATCAGAAAAACAAAGCCGAGGAACTCATGGAACGCTTCAATATAACTCGCCTGCGTAAAAGTCAAGCCCTGCAGCTTTCAGGTGGTGAGAAAAGGCGTCTCACAATTGCCCGCGCCCTAGCATCTAACCCGAAACTGTTGATGTTGGATGAGCCGTTTGCAGGTGTAGATCCTATTGCCGTTCAGGATATTCAGCATATTGTGGCATCTTTGCGTGAAACGGATGGTCTCTCGATACTCATTACGGATCACAACGTGCGCGAGACCCTCGGCATTGTCGATCGTGCCTATATCCTTTTTGAGGGACGTGTGATCAAGCACGGTGATGCGGAGGAGATTGCCAACGATCCGAAAACACGGAAGATTTATTTGGGCGAACATTTCAAGATGTGAGAGAGCATGGGGAGTTATTATCTATGTTCTCTATCTGTTATTCAATGCATTATCGCTCAATAAAATCTGATGCGGTATGCAACCCGCCGATGATAACCGCAGAGATGCCTGCGGGATTCTCCGTACGCATTCCTCTGCCGGATGGTTGGAAATGGGCATCATGATTTTGCGTGTTGGAGTGGCGCTTATGATGCTTGCCCATGGATGGCCTAAATTACAGCTGCTTCTGGATGCCCGCGGAGGAGAATGGATGGATCCCCTGGGATGGGGGGCTTCTATTTCTTTGGGAATGTGTGTATTAGCCGAGTTTTTCTGCTCGCTGGCAATTCTGATCGGCGTTCTTACACGTGTCGCCGCCCTTGTGCTGGTAATTAATTTTGGGGTCGCGCTTTTTGTCTACGGACAATCGAGTAGCTGGTCGGTCAATGAATTACCGTCCCTCTACCTCATCTGTTTCATTACCCTTCTCTGTACAGGCGCAGGATCGTACTCTGTGGATCATTTGCTCGTTCGCTGGTTCTGCTCCGGAAAGAGAGAAGATACCCCACCGCTCGGCAAGATTTTCTGATTCTCCGCTGCTCTCGGAGTTCTTATTTGAGGGATCCCGGACGGGAAAAAGGATCGGAGATGAGCGTCCAGACTTCCTGCAGCTTTTGTGTCTCCCAAAATGGTTCTTTCCTGAGCCGCCACATTTCAGTGCTGACACGGTTTTGCAGCCGAGCCCATTGCATGAGCTCTGCCTCGCTTCCTTTCACGGGAGCCGGAAGTTTTGAGAAGGTTGAGCGAAGCTTAACCATGACCTTTTTTGCACTCGCTTCATCCCGCACGCCCTGCAGAAGGGTGACAGCTTCCTCCAGTGCAGCAAACTCATGCGTAAAATCATCAGTCGTACCGCCACCGGTGGACGGAGCTGCCCAGAGGGGCGCACCGAACACGCATGCCGCGAGCAACAACGCGTTTACAACGAGCCGGCGGAAACGTGTCATGTTCATAAACTCCTAAAATTGTTCGCTTTTTGCGAAGAAACGGTTGATTTCTATGAGTGCATTTTCCGGAGTGTCGGAAGCGTGGCAGATATTCATCATACTATCGGTACCGTAATCGCCGCGAATTGTTCCTTTCTCTGCCTTCTGGGGATTAGTGGGACCCAAAATCCTGCGCACGCGCGCTACCACGCCGGGACCTTCCAAGACCAGTGCTACAACCGGGCCGCTTTGCATAAACGCCAAAAGCTTCGGAAAGAGCCGTTCCCCATCGATCACGAGATCCAGGATGTGCGCATAATGCTCGCGCAACAACGCATCGTCAAGCTGCATCATTTTGATTCCACGAAGCACAAACCCCTCCGCCAACAGGCGATTGAGAATAACACCCGACAGGTTACGCTTTACGCAATCCGGCTTAAACAAAATCAGTGTCCGTTCCTCGTTCTCCTTCATTTTTCTAAAATGTTTACCCCCTCCTTCTACCCCCCTTCCTCCCATGTGTCAAGTAAAATTCCCCCACTGCCGGGGCAAACGCATTAGGAAATGCGTTTGCCTATGTACGATGTACGATTTTCGATGTACGACGGTGGCGCTTGGCGGCGCCTATGTACGATGTACGAGGTACGATGGACGATGTACGATTTATGAAATTCGCGCGCCTGCGGCGCGGGGTGCTTGTTGTCATGATTTTTGATGCGTATAAACGTGGATATCAGTCAATAAGGGCATTTGATCTGTTGATTGACCTCCCTCAAATGCGTTTACCCTGCCCCCACTGCAGAGCATTACGCGTTCAGTTTTGCAATCAGAAAGAGGAGATTCAGAAGAAAATGCTTGACATGTTGGGGTTTTAGGAGTACCCTCGGGGCGTACGAGTTCCGGTCTGTTTCAGGATTGGGGCGGGTCGGTGGCCCGCTCCTTTTTTATCGCTGACGGATTCGTATGTAGCGCTACTCCCTTTCAAGACATCGACCATGGCTACCACTGATATCACCGCCCTTATCGAATTCTACGTGCGCGAGCGAGATCTGTCTCGCGAGCGTGTGCTGCAAGCGTTGGAGGCATCTTTCCTCACAGCGTACTCCAAGATGGTTCCCGGTTCCGACAAAATGCACCATCTGCGAGCGGATGTGAACGCACAACGTGGCACGGTGCGGATCAAAGCCGACATGACTGTAGTGGCTGATGACGAACTGCAGAATCCCTACAACGAGCTTAAACTCTCGCTGGCCCAGAAGCTGGCATCTGCCAAGGGGCGCGAGGTGCAATTGGGTGATGAGATTACGGTGAATGTGACGCCCAAGGATTTCGGCCGAATCGCCGTGCAAACGGCTCGTCAGACGATGCAACAGCGCATCAGACGCGCGGAGCAGGAAATGCTGGCAGAGACTTTCCGTGATCGTGTCGGCGAGGTAATTACAGGTACGGTGAGGCGCTATGATAAGGGGGACGTGATTATCGAGGTAGAGAAATTTGAGGCACTGCTGCCTTCTCGTCAGCGCATCCCGGGCGAAGAGTACAACGCAGGTGATAAATTGCGCTTCTATGTGTTGGAGGTGAGGGACGGATCCAGAGGTAACGAGCTGATTCTTTCGCGCAGTCATCCGAACCTGGTTCGGCGTTTGTTTGAGGGGGAGGTGATCGAGATAGCCGAGCATTCTGTGGAGATCGTGAATGTGGTGCGAGAAGCCGGATACCGCACCAAACTCGTTGTGCGCAGCAACGATTCGAATGTCGATCCCATCGGTGCCTGTGTAGGTATTCGCGGTTCCCGCGTGAAGAATGTAGTCAATGAACTTAATCACGAAAAGGTGGATATTCTTGAGTACACTGATGATAAGAGCGCCATGGTTCGTGAATCTCTGGCTCCCATAGATCCGGTGAGGATTGATGTAGATGGCGAGGCGCGTGTGGTCACTGTTTATGTGGAAGATGATCGTGCCGCGGCTAAGGCCAAGGGTAAGCGCGGGCAGAATGTGCGGCTTACGGCTCGCTTAATTTCTACGCCGGAAGAACGTTGGGATGTGCGCGTTGAGCCGCATGATAATCAGATCAATATGCAGCAACAGGCACGAGAGGGCGCCAGTGAATTGGCTCATCAGTTGCATATTTCTGCTGAACTCGCTACGGCGATGGTTGCCGCGGGTTTCACAACGGTGGAAGGTATTGCCGCCTACGGTCAGAAAGAGGATTTGGTGGAAGCTCTGGGAATATCTGCAGAACAGGCAGAGGAAATCATTACCGCTGCCCAGTCGATCTAACACGTGAATAATATGCCTATGCCGGGAGAAAAAAAGAAAGAAGTCCTCGACCTGCTGGGGAGTAGCAAAAAGAAGAAAGCTCCTGTCGCAGTTGCTTCGCCGGAGACGGAGAAGGAGAAGGGAAAGCCTGCCGTGCCGAAGAAAGCTGCGCTGGATCTGTTGGCCCCCAAACGCCGCAAGAAGGCACCGGTTGCTCCCGTTGTCGCTGAGCCGGCCATTGTGGAGCCTCCCGCTCCGGCGGCGCCATCCACATCACCGTCAGAGGAACCGCTTCCTGAGCCGATCGTTGTTGAGGAAACTCCCGCCCCTGCGAAGGCTCCGGCTGGAACTGCTATGCCACAAGCGCAATCTGTCGGCAGTACGATTAATGTGAAGGTTCCTGTGCCGGTGGCCGATTTGGCAGCGTTGATGGGACTCAAGCCTTTCAAGCTACTTGGGGAATTGGTACGCATGGGCGTGTTTGCCAACCCTGCCACCTTGTTGGATAGCGACCAGGTCGCGGCTCTTTGTGAAAAACATGGTTTCGTTTATGAGCGTGTGAAGCGTGAAAAGGGAGCCGGAATCAAAGCGCCGACAGAGGATGTGCGCGAGCCTGAGGCCGTCGCACCTGAGTCTGAACCCGAGGATGTCCTCCAAACGCGCACTCCTATCATCACGGTGATGGGGCATGTGGATCACGGCAAGACCTCTCTCCTCGATTACATCCGTCGCACCAAGGTAGTGGCGGGCGAGGCCGGTGGTATTACCCAGCATATCGGCGCCTATACTGTGCAGCATGGCGACCACACCATCACATTTATCGATACGCCCGGGCACGCCATCTTTACCGAGATGCGTGCTCGTGGAGCGGATGTGACTGATATTGTCGTGCTTGTGGTAGCGGCAAACGATGGTATCATGCCGCAGACGAAGGAAGCCATCATGCATGCGAAGGCGGCTGGCAAAACGATTATTGTTGCGGTAAATAAATGCGATCTTCCGGCAGCGGATCCTGTCCGGGTGCGTACGCAGCTGATGGAAGAGGGATTGGTGCCGACTGATTTTGGAGGCGATGTGGAGTGCGTGGATGTTTCCGCTGCCACGGGGCAAGGGATCGATGATTTATTGGAGCTGCTTTGTTTGCAGGCGGAAGTGCTGGAGTTACGTGCCAATCCGCGCGCCAATTGCCGCGCCTCGATCATTGAGGCACGCGTCGAGCAGGGGAAAGGGAGCTCTGCTACGGTGATTGTTCAGAGTGGCACGCTCAGGGTTGGCATGCCCTTCATTTGCGGGCCGTACGCCGGTAAAGTGAAATCCCTTGTGAATGATCGTGGGGAGAGTATCAAGCGTGTCTCCCCCGGCATGCCGGCGGAGGTCTCCGGTTTCCTCGAAACCCCGAATGTGGGGGACGAACTCGTGGAGATGGAAAATGAACGCAAGGCCCGTAAACTCTCTGAGGAGAGACAGGAGGAGCTGCGTCGCGAACGGCTTGCCGTTCCTAAGCGTTCTCGCATGGAGGATGTGCTTGCCATGATGGGAGATGGTGCCCAGAAAGCAGTGTTGCGCATCTTGCTGAAGGCGGATGTTCAGGGTTCCGTAGAGGCCATCAAAAAGGCGATTCTGGATATCAAGAGTGAGAAGGTGGAATGTCAGTTTATCGGCGCAGCAGCCGGACCGGTATCCGAGAGCGATGTTCTGCTTGCCTCTTCGTCCAATGCGGTGATTTTGGGCTTCAACGTGAAGGTAGAGACCAATGCCGTGCGCGCGGTGAAACGCGAGGGCATACAAGTGAAAATTTTCTCCATCGTCTATGAGCTCATTGATCAGGTGAAAGACGCCATGCTCGGTTTGCTGGAGCCGGAGACGCGTGAGACGGTTCTCGGCCATGCAGAAATCAAACAAATCTATAAATTGAACAAGGGCAAGGCTGCGGGGTCTTACGTATCGGACGGTAAAATGCTGCGCACGGCTGAAGCTCGTGTGTTGAGGGATGGACAGGTGGTCTTCGATGGCCGTATGTCCACGCTTCGCCGCTTCAAGGACGAGGTGGAGGAAGTGAAGAGCGGATTGGAGTGCGGCATTCGTCTGGCCGATTATGACGACTATGAAGAGGGCGATATTATCGAATGTTACTCGCTCGAAAAGATCAAACAAACACTTTGATAGGTTTTACTCATGGCTACTCACCGCTTAGACAAAGTGAATGAACTGCTCAAGCGGGAAATAGGTTCCTTTGTGCAGCGAGAATTCGAGTGGCCGGGTACCATTGTCTCCATTCTGGATGTCGAGGTGACCGATGACTTGCGTGAGGCGCGCGTTTGGGTAGGTGCCGTGGGGAGCATGCCCCCTGCGACGGTGGTGGATTTTCTGACGCGCCGGCGTGGTGCAATCCAGAGCGCGGTGAGTCGCCGCGTGGTACTGAGACATACGCCGCGTCTGAATTTTCGACACGATGATTCAGCACGGCGAGGCGTGGATATTGTCAACTTGCTGGATGATATCGAGCAGAACCTTCCCAAAGCGCCTCCGTTGCCGGAGGGAGAGAGCGATCCTGAGCTCCCATAGGGATTGCGTTTAGCTCCCAACTGTGTACGGATATTTCCATGGCGGGCAAGCTCAACATACGACGAGTCGGTTCCCTCCTGCCGACGCTTTGTCTCCTGATACTGGCAACTCTGAGTATTGTCGCTGCCTGGCTCGGGACACGAGGTGTGCCGGAGTTCCTTTTGCGCTACGCTGAGGAGCAAGCTGCCGGGCAGGGGATTTACCTGAAGCTTGACCGCGTGCGTGCGGGGCTCGTGCAAGGACCCGCTCTTCTCGCCGAAGGTATCACAATTTACCCGGATACTGAGCGTAAGAAAGCTCCTCTTGCCACTGTACAATGCGTTACAGTTGCCCTGAATTTTCCTCATCTCCTGCGAGGTGATATTTGGCCGAGCGTACTACGAGTTGAGGGAGGAAATGTCGAAATCCCCCTGGAAAAAGATGGTGAGGGAGACGTGTTTCATGTGAGTGATATTCGACTCCTCGGCAATGGCTATGGCGATGCTTTGCGTCTCACAAGCGGAACTCTTCGTGCGCAGGGTGTTCCGGTTAGCCTGCGCGGTAGCATATCGCGAGAAACTCTTCAGAGATTGCTTGAAGAGAGGGGATCGAAGGATACGGGAAAGATTGATCTTGAAGCAATGATCAGTGAGCACAGGGAGCTGTTAGGTCAGATTTCCTCCGCCGTGGAGAGGCAGCACTGGCAGCCGGATAAAGTGCCATCCATTGATTTGCGTCTCAACTGGGGAGATGAGCTACGTGCTTCTCTCCGCAGCAGGGTGCCTAGTTACGACAGTGGTCCCTTCCTTTTCCGCGATGCGGAAATTGATGTTGAATATGCTCACGGGGCTCTCACGATCAATTCATTGAAATTTAAAACGGTGGAACCCGATTCTTTCGCATCCCTGCAAGGCTCGTATTCTCTCGGTGATCGCCATCTATCCTTCACCATGCGTAGCGATGCCGCCCTGTTGGCCATGATGCAGCGTTTTGGAGGGAAAGAGGTTCATGCTTACCTCAGTAAGTTTTCGCATGCGCCTGAGAACCCACCGCACCTCAGTATGGAAGGTGATGTGGTTTTTGAAGAAAACTTCTCCCTGCGCAGTGCGCGTCTCCGCGGACGAGCTGAACAGAAGCGATTGAATATCGGCAGATCTCTTGTGGAGGAACTTTACCTCTCCTTTTTTTATGACAACGGAGATTTTAATATCGATCGTCTTGAACTCAGGCTCCCGGATGGAACGTTGCAGGTGCAGGCATCGGCGAAGGACGGTGAGGGGCAGGCGCAGATCGCGGCGGATTTAAAGGTGCAGCGAGTGTTTACCCTTTTGCGTGACTTGGCGGAATTGGAGCCGGAGCTTCCGGAAGGTCTTGTCCTCGATGATCGCGTGAATTTGCAGCTGCATGCGCGTCTGGATGCTCCCGCTTTCAAGCCGGGTGGTACGGAGTGGCAGGATTTTGTACCTACTTTTCACATGCTGGGTCTGAAACTCCGCACGAACGCTTTGTCGTATTTCAATCATCACCTCGAGAAACCAAATTTGGAGTTACGTCTGGAGGGCGTGGAAAATCTGGTCAATGATAAGCCCGGGGAGATGCGTCAGGTGCGCCTTACACTTCGCGCGCAACGAGCTGAGCTTTTTTCCCGGCAGAGTGGTGCCTCATCCTGGCAGGTTCGTGAGCCAGTTCTGGAGATCGTTATGCACGATTCATCCCTCTCTCCCGCTGGCATGCCGGAGAGGTTGGGGATGGTGCAGGTTGAATTGAAGACGACGGCTGTCACCGAGATCCCGGCTGCTGAGCCGGAAGAAGAATTGGGAGAGGAGAGCGTGAGGGAGCGGGTTGAAGAGCCGAAGCATCTCCCCGCTTCATTCGCGACAAAAGATGCTCGAATCGACCTCACGCTGCAGGATGTGCAGTTCGGTGAGAATGGTGTCCCGACCTCGGCTGCGTCCGCTGCGTTGGTCGCTCAGACGCAGAATGTCGTATACGGCGACTGGAACGCCCAATCTGCCAAACTCGTTTTAGAAGATGTGAAGGGATTGGAGCTGTCTCGCCCGGATGAACGATTTTTCTCGGCGGCGAACTTCCAGATCGTGCTGCACGGTTTGCTCCGTGATGGGTTTGCTCTTGGCGACGCAACCGCTGAGGCGCAGCTGAGGGAGCAGACCCGGGGTCACGTGAAGCTCTTTCTCACACCGCCACAGCAGAATGCTGCCCCTGCAATCCTGGACGCCGCGGCGGATTGGAGCAATTCACAGAAGATTGTTCTGCGCGAGGTGCAGCTGCACATGCCGGGGAATGTGTTGGCAATCGTACCTGATCTGTTCAAAAAAGAAATTGAGGATCTGCAAATGCCGCAGGAACTCACAGCGCGAGGTTCTGCAGAGCTGGATGCGAAGTTCCACCTCCTGCGGGCAGATGCTGAGTTGAAGACACCGGGACTCGTGCGCACTCCGCACCGACGGAAGATTTTTCGCGGGCAGCGTATTCCTCTGGATGTTGCGGCATCTGTCCATGCCCGTCGTACGCAGGGGAAAGAAGTTGCCTTTGATGCCCATCTTGATGTGGTGCATAAAACCGGAAAACTTGATGCCGATGTTCGAGGCAGCACGACCGGGAGGTTCCGCGTGACGGGTACCAATACCATTCGTCCCGATATCGTGGACGCGCTCATCGATAGTGAGGATGCTCATTCCATCATTCGCGATTTCCGTTTCAACGATGCTTCGCGTTCCACTATCACGGACATTGCGGTCGATATTGATCTGAGCTCGGGTACGGCGGTAGATTCCTACTGCCGCGTAAATCTTGAGAATGTAGAATACTTGCTCTCGGCGATTGAGGATACATCGGACGGCGGGGAGCGTTTGAGGCGCGACTTGGGCAGCAATCCCTACACCAAAGTTAATGTTGCTTCCTGTGCCGTGTTGAGCCATGTGCGTTTGGATTGCCAGGGAGCGGATGGGAAACGCATACCGGATGAAACAGTGATCACCATTCGGGATCCTCTGCTGGTGTATGATAACGCTCCGTGGCTGAGCAGAAACAAGATTCAGGGGGGAGTTCGTGAATCACGTCTCAGTGGACAAGAGGTGGTGATTGATGTGGAGCACAGTTTTGTGGAGCTCCGACGGATCAAAGGAACAGTGTATCCTGCCTATTCGCTCGGCATGTTTTTTGCGGATCTCTACGAGTTTATGGAGGACATTCGCTTGCCACGTCCCGCCACCGTAGATACAGCGTACTGCCTCTTCCCGATCTATGATGATTGCAAAGAGCCGATGCGCGGCACTATTCGCGTGGGAGCTCCTCGGCAGGCCTCCTTCCATTTTCTTGGCACGGCGATTCCCATGGAGGATTTTTCCGGATTTATCTCTCTGTCTGATTCTGCCGTTCTGCTGGATCGTCTGAATGCTCGTACGTGGGAGGGAGTGCTGAACGGTAGCGTACGTATCCTCACTTCCGGACGCCGAACAGGGTTTGATGGTTACGTGCGTGCACAATGCATGAATTTGCAGAAAATCGCCGCAGCATACGACAGCAAGCAGGCTCCGGCACTTTGCAGCGGAGAAATTCGTTTCCATTCTTCCGGTCCGGATCTCGGCAGTGTCCGCGCGTACGGAAATCTGCATATTACAGATGGAGATCTGATTTCTCTGAGTGTTTTCCGCCCGGTCGGCTCTTTCATCACTGATCTACCGAAGCATTTTGAACGCTTGGAGCAGGAGGCTCGCTCCAAAGTTGGTAAGCCGAAAGCTAAGCCGGGTTTCTTCTCGCGAGCAATCAGCTCGATTTTCAGAAGCCTCGGTAGTGTCGTCGGTAAAACCGGAGGTGGCATCAGCAATACTGCCGGAAAAATCCCCGGTATGAATCATCTCATTGCTTATAATTTGCAGGAGGCTCACGCTAATTTCAACATCGCAGATGGATGGATCTACACAAAAGATTTGATGGCCAGCGGTAGCAACTTGAATGTCAAACTCGCCGCAGCCATTAATCTGGATACTATGAAAATTGCCGGAAACCTCTGGCCACGCATTTCCAGCCTGCCCACGATTCTTCTTTCCCCTGTGAGTCTCTTGTCCGATTTTATGGTAGATATTGTGCTGTATGGCCAGGCGAGTAATCCTCAGTGGCGTATCGCTCTCGATCGTCGCCTGAAGGATAGAGAGCCGTCGCAGAAAAGTGCCCCCGCGGCGACGTCCGGTTCTTCCGGAAAGAAGAAGCGCTGACTTTTCAGTGATTCAGGACGACAGGGTTGCAACGTCACGCGCAATTTGCTCGCGTAGGGCATCGAGGGTCGGGAATCGCCGTTCCACACGCAGAAATTCTTCAAGATGTACGGTCAGAAAACTGCCATACAGGTCGCTGTCCAGACCCGGGAAATGAACTTCCAAACGCGGAAATGGGCACTGTGACTCGACACTTGGACGCAATCCGAGGTTGGCGATGCCATCCAGAATATTGTTCTGAAGCTTGCAGGAGACGCGGTAAACTCCGTTCGGTGGCAATGCCGCTGTTGGAGAGATGGGGATGTTTGCCGTCGGAAAGCCAAGGCGTCGTGCGAGGTGTTGTCCATGTTGCACAGTTCCGGCGATGGAAAAAGAGTGCCCCAGCAGGCGCTTTACCTGCGTGATGTTCCCATCTGCCAATTCGGTGCGTACGCGGCGCGAACACACGGCGCTTCCTCCTTCCTCTTCCAACGACTGAATGCAGACGCGGAAACCGCGACGTTTCCCCTCCTGTTGCAGAAGATTCGCATTACCCGAGCCGCCGCATCCGAAATGCCAATTCTCGCCCACTGAGATGCCTGCGATGCGATTGACCGCCTCAATGGCATTGAGGAACTCTACCGGATTCAGGGCAGCCAACTCTCGGGTGAAGGGCAGCACCAGCAGCACTTCTACTCCGCAAAGTTCCTCCAACAGCTCAGCCTTCTGCCGCAGTAATGGCGTGAGGAGTTTCGGCTTTGCAGCCGGGTTGAGTACTTCCAGCGGGTGTGGTTCGAAGGTGAGTACGCCTCTCAACGCTCCCGGCGTATCCGCCGATCGGATGACACGTTGGTGCCCCCGGTGTATGCCATCAAAATATCCCATCGCCCAGTGAACAGATTGCGGGATATTGCGTAGCTCTCCAAGTGTCCGGTAGATTATCATGAGGGGGGCGTGGGGGAAAGGGGAAAAATTTGTTCGATGGGGATAAGGTGCAGGAGGGCGGTTTCTCGTGAAGCTGCTTTGAGTTCGGGCACGCTGATAGCCTTTGCTACATCAAAGCTCCCGATGCGAGTGCGACGCAGGGCGGTCAGGTGTGCTCCGCAACCGAGAAGCTGCCCGATATCATGTGCGAAGCTGCGTACGTAAAAACCCTTGCTGCAGTGCAGAGTGAAATCAACCTCCCCGCTTGTCGGATCGAAGCGTGTGATCGAAGATGAGATTACACGTACCTGCCGCGGCTTCCGTTCAACCTCTACGCCTTTGCGGGCAAGTTTGTAACAGGGAACACCATTGATTTTAATGGCCGAGTACATGGGCGGCATTTGCTCAATGAGTCCCGAGAAATGCGCGAAGGCGCCCCGTACCATTGATTCGTCAATCCCGGCGATACCTTTACGTGCCACCACTTCGCCTTCGGCATCGTAACTGTTTGTTTCTTCTCCGAGTTTCAGCGTAGCGGTGTACACTTTGTCCTCGCCCATCAGGCGATCTTGCATCCGCGTCGCTTCCCCAACAACGACGAGCAATAGCCCTGTGGCCATTGGATCCAGAGTCCCGCAGTGACCTACCTTGCGCGTATTGAGAACGCGTCTGCAGAGCGCCACTGCATTGTGAGAGGTGAATCCGGGATCCTTGTCGATGAGCATGAGGCCGCTCGGATTCTGCTGTTGAAGCGTGTTCATACACTGGAGTTTTTCAATACAGAGCGGAGCGCATCCAGAATGGCGGATCGCACCTCATCAAGCTTCCCGCGCACACGGATACCGGCTGCCATGGCGTGCCCACCGCCGCCGAATTGGGCGGCGACGTCATTCACTCGAATGGCAGGATCTTTGCTGCGTAGGGAGATACGGATGAGCCCATTTTCCATGTCTTCAAAGATGACCGCGATGCGTGCACCCTGAAGCACGCGAATGATGTCCACCAGATCCTTTGTTTCTTCGCGTCCCACACCCAGTTCAGCGCATTTTCCGGCCGGCATGGAGTAGTGCACGAGTTGTCCATTCTCTTCGATGACCATGTTGTTGAGAACTTCGCGCTGGACGGCAAACGCACCTGCAGGAAATTCCTGGTATATTCGTCGATTCGTATCCCCTACTTCTACGCCGCACTCAATGAGTCGCGCGGCGAGTCTCATGTCCTGAGCCGTGGTGTTGCCGTATTGGAAGGAGCCGGTATCAGTACTCAAACCTACGTAGAGCGCTTGTGCCACTGCTGGAGTGATTAGTGCGCCAAGGGCGTCCAACAAAGGCACAAGTACGCAGGCACACGCCGCCGCGCCCCCTTCCACAAGATTCATGTCTCCGTACAGAGTATTAGTTTCGTGGTGATCAATATTGATGGTGAAGGGAGCAGATTCGACCAGGCTGCGACCTGTGTCACCCAGACGTTTGGGCTCCCCGCAATCCACGCAGATGACGCATTCCACGTGTTCAGGCAAAGTATCGGGTGGGTTTATGATGAGAGATGCTCCTTCCAGAAAGGAAAAACGCTCCGGGACAGCATCTTCTATCCACATGTGCACGCGTTTGCCAAGTGCTTTCAGAGCTAGACCGAGCGCCAGCGTTGAACCAACGGCGTCGCCATCCGGCCGCATGTGCGAGATAACAGCCATTTCGTCCGGTAAGGCTATTTTCTCCGCAATTTCCCGATGTGTATTCATCATTCCCATAACCTGCACCCTTATACCATCCGGCTTCGTGTCCGTCAATCAGAACGTCTCAAGCGCAGGGCAAACGCATTTGACGAGAAGTTAACCAACAGAGGGATGCCCTTATTGACTGATATTATCGCCTATACGCATCAAAAATCATGACAACAAGCGCTCCTCGTCAAACTCGCGCGCAAGCGCAGGAATTTCATAAATTGACTCGCCGCCGCCCCATCGGCGGTTCGCCCCTGTCGGGGCAACGCATCCGCGTTGTCCATCCGCACTTACCGCCCGCTAACGCGTGCGCCCTCAACGGGGCCGTCGTGCGTGTTGACTCACCGGCACCACATTGCCAGTTCGCCCCTGTCGGGGCAAAGGCTGCGCCTTTGTCCATACACCCCTCCGCGCAACGCGCGCTATAATCTAGATCGTACATCGTACCTCGCAAATCGTACATAGGCAAACGCATTTTCTAATGCGTTTGCCCCAGGGTTGTCCTCATGGATATTGTAGGATTCAATGAAGTTTGAAATTTATCAGAACGGAAATTCGTCGGTGCTCACCGGATTTTCCGCTGGAGCTTCTCGCTTGACTTCGGCTGTCAGGTGTTGCCGGCGTGGGGTAAGTTGCATGGCGCGCTTCGGACGCACTGGGCAGGCATACGTACACGCCCCGCAGCCGATGCAGAGTTCCGGCGTGAGTACGGGAATGAGAAGACGCTGCGAGGTCATGGCACCGGAGGGGCATGCTTGTGAGCACTTCCCGCATGCGATGCACTTGGTGCGGTCAATCTGCGCATGCATGCCCTGAGACTCATCCCCGACGAGCGAGATCGCCTTCTGAGGACAGGTTTCCACACAGGCGTTGCAGGCGATGCAGAGTTCTGGGTTGCATGATGGAAATTGCTCTTCCCTGGTGTCGAGGGCCTTGGTTGGGCAATGCTCTGTGCAGGCGCCACATTCGGTGTAATGCTGCTGCACGATGCAGCGTTCGCGGTGGAACTCGGCCAGGGCGATCTGCGTGCGCTGTTTTTCTGCCAGATCCAGTGGCATGATGGCGCCCTCCGGACAGACTCTGCCGCAGATATTGCAATCAAAATTGCAGAAGCCCACCGTGAAATCTAGCTGGGGCTTCATAACCCCTCTCAGGCCATATTGCCAGGAAGCCGGCTGAAGAACTCGCGTGGGGCAGGCAGTGATGCAGAGCCCGCATGCTGTGCAGGTATCCAGAAAGCGGGGAACGCTTTTGCTGCCCGGCGGAGATATGGCGGAATCCTGATTTTCTCCGAGCTCCCCCGGATTGCCCGGATTTCCTTCTTCTTCCCGGCAGCTGGATGTCGCCAGAGCAGAGGCACTGCAGGCCAGCAACCCAAGAAAGGCACGCCGCGAGGAAGAAGTAGTCGTCTCCGCCGGTTCTTTTGCATTTTTCGTTTTAGGCAGCTCTTCCCGGCGTCGAGAAAAAGTAAATTTCGGACTCAGTCCGTGCTCACAGGCCGATACACAGTCGTAGCAATTCACGCAGCGTGTCGTATCTACCCGGTAGTTTTTTAAATCAATGCACTGAGCCTTGCAGGCGCGTACACAATTCGCACAGCGCACACAACTCGAGGGATCCATTCGCAATCGAAAGAGAGGTGCACGCGAAAGCAGAGCCAGGAAAGCTCCCACAGGACAGATCGTGTTGCAATACACGCGACCACGCCACCAAGCCAGCGCCAATGGCAACAATATCGCTCCGACCACCGCCGGGAGCAGCCATCCGTAGCGTCCCCATGCCGGCTGAGTTTCGACTTCCCTTTCAACGAAGTTCTGTGCATTCGCCGCAAGCGGATTGATCACGCCTGCCATGAAGCGTGCGCATATGCTGTAGGGATCCAGCCACGCCACGAGGGCTGTGCCGCTCAAGAAAACCGAGACAAGCAGGATGCCGAGAATCGTATAACGCAGCCAGGGTAGCGGTTGCGCAAAACGCAGGGCTGTGCCGTTCCTTTTCTTGCCGCGCAGTCGGTCAAAACGCCGGCGCTGGCGGATGACGATGTCCTGCAGAATCCCTAGTGGGCATACGAAAGAACAATACACGCGACCAAACAGCAGCGTCAGCGCTACAAGAATCCCCACAACCACCGCTGCGCCGAAAACACCCCGCCATGTGCCAAGCAGTGCAGGAATGAACTGCAGACGCTCCACAAGATGTTCCCAGCCGGTTGGTTCACGGTTGCTCAGGTTGATGAACCCGAAGACAAAGAGAACCATCACGGTGATGGCAACGGTGATGCGAACTGCGCGCCACATGAGCAAACTCAAGCGAGAGTGATGCGGCGTATCGCCACTTTGCTGAGGTCTTTTTCACCCAACCCCATTTCGGCTGCTAGGTCAATGTGCCGCACATCGCCTTCAGCGTTTCCCAGCAATTTGGATGCTGCAGCATCGATTGCCACAATGTCCGTGCCGAGCAGCAGAGAGTGCGTGGCAATCAGGTCATTCTCATCCTTTCCCTTGGGACCATTGCGCAACATAGGCGCAAAGGCGTCTAGTACATTGAGATCCGGTTTGCGTAGCAGCACAGCATCTGCGATGCATTGGTGCAGGTCGTGACTATGGAAAAAGCCGCGATCCCACACAAGTCCCATGGCGTTTTTCATGCAGGCAGTCATGCGTGCACCGCCGTGATGCTTGAGTACAGGCATGTTGATGAATACATCCGAATCCAAAATGGCCGTATGTACCTTGGCTTTTTTGAGATTGCGGGCAGAGGGATTCTCGTGGTCGCGGTACATGCTTTCATCGGCGGCGCTGAGCATTTCGCCGCCATTCTTTTCCACTGCCTCCTGTATGCCGCTGTTGCGGTAGGAACGTTGCCAGTTGTCGCAGGTGTGGTCAAATACCATTACCTTCGATGCCCCGGCTTCTTTGCAGAGTTTTACCATGTGACCTACCAGGGAGGGATGCGTGTTCGCACTCATCTCGGGGCCTTTGTCCCAGCCGCAGTTCGGTTTGATGACCACCGTTTGCCCCGCCTTCACAAAGCTTGTTATGCCGCCTAGCGCTGCCAGACCCGCATCCAGCATAGCTACACGATCCCCGCCGCGCACGGCAACAAGTGACGGTTTCCCGCCGACGATAGCAGGTTCATCTGCCGAAGCGGACGGGAAGAGACCGCTGAGTGTATCCAGCGAAAAGGCTGCGCCGACGCCGAATCCGAGTTTGATAAAATCTCTGCGTTTCATGTGCTCTCTCAGAGTATCGTTTTTTTATTTGCAGGTCAAGCCGTAAAAACGCCCGCAGGATTTCTCCTGCGGGCGTTCCAACTTACTACCTATGAAACACGGACTCCCTTTGTACGGTACGCGGCGCTCTCTCCCTCACCGCGTACCGGGATTGATCCGATGTAGGAGAGACACCTTTTGTCTCTCTTCTGTTCAACTTTTTTCTGAATTTGCAGAAATTGACTTGTATTCAATGCATTGCGTCATTCTGTACACGTCGGGGTCAATCTCATTCAGGTGATTCCGGTGCAGGTAACGGCGAGTTTGAGCCACCAGAACCCCGGAAAGCCCGACCATGCAAATGAGATTTGGAAGTGCCATGAGCCCATTGGCCAAATCTGCAAAGTTCCACACGATCGAGCTCCTGGGCACCACACAACCGACGTATACCGCAACCACCCAGAGAACGCGATAAGGGAGTTTCAGTCGACCCCCGCCCAGGTATTTTAATGCCTTTTCTCCGAAATACGACCAGCCCAATAACGTGGATATCACAAAGGTGAGTAAACTGATGGTCAGTATCCACGAACAACCTGATTCCGAGAAGGCACGGTACGTCAGAAGGCTTCCGTCCCCTGCGGCGATTTTTGGATCAGCTAGCAGGCATATTGTCAAGGTGAGTCCCGTGAGAGTGCAGGTCACGACCGTGTCCCAAAAGGGACCGGTGGAGGATACGAGAGCTTGCTGCACAGCGTTGCGTGTGTGTACCGGCGCAGAGACGATCGGGGATGAACCCATGCCCGCTTCGTTGGAGAAAAGTCCGCGTCGCACGCCGGTTTGGAGTGCCAGCATGAGCGTTGATCCGATGATGCCTCCGCCGGCAGCCTGCCCTGTGAAGGCAGAGGTGAAAATCAACTTGATGGCAGGCAATATGTATTCCGAATGCCCCGCAATGAGGATGGAACAGCCTGCGATGTAGAGCAGGGCCATGCAGGGCACGCATGCTGTGCAGACGCGCGAGATACCTTGCAGACCAAAGAGTAGCACTACCCCGACAAAAGCTGCAAGCGCCATCCCCGTGTAATGCGTGGGAATTGCAGCGGATCCATCTGCAAGCAGACGAGCTACGGCATTAGCTTGCGTGATGTTCCCGATTCCAAAGGCCGCCAGTGCGGTGAATACGGCAAAGACTACGGCGAGCCATTTGCATTTCAACCCGCGCTCCAGCGCATACATTGGTCCCCCGCTGATTTCACCGTCCGTATCTCGCACGCGATACACGACGGCGAGGAGACTCTCTGCGTAGCGCGTGGCCATGCCCAGTGCCCCGGTGAGCATGCACCAGAATACTGCCCCCGGACCGCCCATTGCCACGGCTGTCGCAACTCCTACGATGTTTCCTGTCCCCACATTGGCCGCCAGTGAGACCATCAGAGAGGGAAAGTGCGATATCGTACCCGCCGCGCCGTCCCTTCCCCCGAGGTAGTAGCGCATCGCCAGACCCAAATGCCGTTGTGGAAATTTTAGCAGCACCGTGAGATACACGTGTGTCCCCAGCAGCGCAAAGAGGAGTACGTAGCTCCATAGCCAGTCGCTCCCCATTGTCAATGCCTTGTCGATGCTTTCTACCATGTCGCGCGGCATTGTACAGATGCCCTCCCTCCCTGTCAAGCTCGCCCTGCCAAATGCCCCGGCAACGCATTTGGGAAGAGATTAATCAACAGAGAAAAAGCCTTTATTGACTGATATGATCGTCTATACGCATCAAGAATCATGACAACCAGCGGTCATCATGTTGATGGCACTAGAGGGATCTCAGCATCCATTAATGATCCGAGAAATCTGTGCAACGCGCACATTATTAATAAATCGCACATCGTACACGGTTAATTAGGGGTGTTAAAATACGCGGGACTGAGGTAGAATAACCGCAGTTGCGGAAGGAGGGAT
>CANQJI010000027.1 GCA_947624205.1 uncultured Akkermansia sp.
CATAAAACCGAAAACCATCAAAGAGTTGATTTCACTTGGTTCTGATGTGAATGCTCGTAATGCAGAGGGAAAAAGTCCGTTGCATATTATTGCCGCTCAGCTCGGTAATATCAGTCCGATCGTCCAGGATCTCATCAACGCAAAGGCTGATATCAATGCTCGGACAAAAGAGGGGATCACTGCTCTCATGATTGTTTGTGAGACGAAGAATCAGGCAAAACGTTCCTATCGTATCTCTCAACTTTTGACCAATGGAGCAGATCCTAATATCCAGGATGCCAACGGCAATACTGCTGCCATGCACCTCGCAAATATGGTGGATGATGCTGCCAATATCGAACAACTCCTTGATGCCGGCGCTAAAACGAGCCTCAAAAATAACAATGGTGAAACCCTTCTCCAGATTGCAAAAGACAAGAATCGTGAGAATATCCTCAAGCTCTTGGAATCCCATACCAAATAAGCACCAGCCAGGGGGGCTTCACCCGTCCCATTAAACGCTTTGGAAGAATTTTCCTGGAGAAGTTTCTCCTCTCTCGGAGGAAATCAGATGGTCAGGAGAGCGGCTGCCTTCACTCGGAAAAATTCGGCAAAGAAGAGGAGATGGTGAAGGATGGAACCACGCCAATAGTCGGCGTTGTGGGTGCCGGGACGAGAAATATAGGTGTGAGGGATTCCTCTTTCCAGGAGAATGCGGTGCAATTGTGCGTTGCCCTCATGGAAGAAATCCTTTGTTCCGCAGTCGAAGATGTAGGCGGTTTGCGGAGTAAAGAATTCCGGGTGTAAAAGGATGCTGTGCGCTTCCCATGCTTTCCCCTGTTGTTCGAAAGAGCCAAGCACCTTGTCCAGCCCCCAGCGGTTCGGGAAGGGCAGGATGTCGACAGGGCCGCTGGTGGAGCCTGCAGCACCAAAAATATCCGGATGTTTCCCCGCCAGCCAGAGGGAACCGAAACCGCCCATGCTCAGACCGGTGATAGCGCGACCGTGACGATCCTTCCTGGTCGGGTAATGGGTATCAATGTACGCCACGAGTTCTTGCGTCATGAAACTCTCGCAGTGTTGATCCGGTATGACCTCGCTATCGATATACCACGTGTTTCCCACGCCGGGACAGACGATGATGATACCGAGACGCTGCGCGATTTGCGGGAGGTCCGGGCGGATGGCGAGCCAGTCGTTTTCATTTTGGTTGTAGCCATGCAGCAAGTAGATAACCGGGAGGGCTTGCTTCTCCTCCGTCGTGGGGAGAATAACGACGGCAGGGACGTCGCGCCCGAGGTGCTGACTGGGAATAGTGTCGCGGATGACCTGTTGCGCATGGGCAAGGCAGCAGAGCAGAAGGAATATAAAGGGGAAGAGCTTGTTCACGATTGAGGATGTTCAGGGTTGGCGGAAGAGCAGGTAAACTTCATTAAGGAAAGCGTCAGCAAGGATGGCTCGCGCATCAGTTTCCCCGATGCCACGGGAACGCAGGTAAAATAATTGTTCCGGATCAATAGGAGCGCTTGCAGTGCCATGGGAGCAGCGTACGCGATCCGCCATGATTTCCAGTTGTGGCAGCGAATGCACGGTCGCTTCCGGGCTGAGCATGAGATTCAGGTTGGAGAGGTAGGCATCGGATTCATGCGCGTTGGGCTCCACGCGGATGTTCCCTCCAAAGATGCAGGTGGAGGCACCGCGCAGCACATTTTTGTAGAGAGCACGACTTCTGGCCCCTGCAGCATGGTGCAGTTGGAGACAACGCTGGTCGATCCATTGACCTTTCTCCGGTCGGTTGGCGGAAAGGAGCAGCAATTCAGCCCCTGCACCACAGAGTTCGCCGGTGGTTTCTTCCCGTACCCACGCGAGCCCGCTGTAAGAGGAGAGCTGTCGGGCATGGGCATTTTCCCCGCATTGAATGCGAGAGATATTCATGGCGCAGGAAGCGTTATCACCCGTTTCGCGCAGTTCCAGACGCAGCTCGGCATTCGGATGCACGGTGTAGGAACGGAGACAGACGAGGGCGCTGTTCGACCCATGCAAGTGCTCCTCGAGAATGTGTGCGCGGCATCCCGGTTGCAGTTCAACGCAGAGCCGTGGCGCGTAGAAAGAATCCACGTGGCAGCGGATGCGCAAGGGAGCTTCCTCCGTGCCCCATTCCCCTTTCGGTAATACAATTCGCAGCACGTCGCTTTGCTCCTGTGCCGCGCGACGTAAGAAATAATCCGACCCGATGGAGAGAGGGAGTGCATCGGCATCAGGAGACAAAGTGTGCAGTATGCACTCCTGCGGGGCATTTGTCGTCAGCTTGCCTTTTCCCCGTCCATCCATCCGTCCGGCGAGCTCCGTCGCAAACTGGTGAGGTCTGCCGTAGCGCCAGTTTTCGTTCAGACGATCAGGTAATTCAGGAAGTGGTGCGTCTTTGTTCATCATCCTACCGAGTCCTCCATTTCCAAGTCGATAAGTCGCCGAAGCTCCACAGAGTACTCCATCGGAAACTCGTTGATCAGGTCGTTGATAAAACCATTCACGGCGAGGCTCATCGCCTGCGCCCGGGTGAGTCCGCGCTGCTGCATGTAAAAGAGCATCTCTTCATCTACCTGAGACACTGAGGCTTCATGTTGCACTCCGGAGCTATTGCCGTGTACACTGATGGCCGGGTAAGTATCCGTGCGGCTTTCGGCATGCAGAAGCAATGCATCGCATTCCGTGTGGTTGCGGCAATTCGTGGCTCCTCGCTGTACCTGTACCTCTCCACGGTAACTGGCACGTCCGCGACCGATGGAGATGGACTTCGCCACAATGTTGGAACTTGTTTCCGGCGCGGCGTGGATCATGCGAGCCCCTGTATCCTGCAGCTGCCCATCGCGAGCCATGGAGATGCTCACCACCTCACCGCGAGCCCTCCTTCCGCGCAAGACTACGGCAGGATATTTCATGGTGAGTCCGGAGCCGAGGTTGCAGTCGATCCAGCGCACCTGTGCATCTTCCATGGCGATGCCGCGTTGGATGACAAGGTTGTACACATTCGTCGCCCAGTTTTGCACGGTGACGTACTGGATTTTGGCGCCCTTCAGAGCGACGAGCTCCACCACGCCGGAGTGCAGGGTGGCGGAATCGTATTTGGGGGCCGTGCAGCCTTCCATGTACATGAGCTCTGCGCCTTCATCGGCGATGATGAGCGTGCGTTCGAATTGTCCGAGACTTTCGGAATTGATGCGAAAATAAGCTTGCAGTGGCTGGGCCAGTTTGACGCCCTTTGGCACGTAGATAAACGATCCCCCGGAGAATGCCGCATGATTAAGTGCGGAGAATTTGTTGTCGCCCACGGGGATCACCTTCCCGAACCATGGACGAAAGATGGGCTCGTAACGGGTGAGACCTTCGGTGGGGTTCACAAAGATGACGCCTTTCTTGGAGAGCTCTTCGCGCATGTTGTTGTAGGCGGTCTCAGAGTCATACTGGGCATCCACGCCGGCGAGGAAAGCGCGCTCCTGTTCCGGCACGCCGAGACGTTCGAAGGTGCGTTTGATTTCCTCCGGAACTTCATCCCAGCTTTTTTTGGCCGGTGTTCCCTGGGCCAGATAATATCGGATTTGCTCAAAATCCACCCCGCTGATTTCCGACGGAGCCCAGTGCGTTGGCATCGGCATTTCCAGGAATCGTCGCAGGGCCGCCTTGCGGAAATCCCTCAGCCAATCCGGTTCTCCCTTCGCATCGCAGATGTAGTCGATTGTTTTTTCGCTCAGTCCATAGCCGGCGTCAAAGGCATGCTTTTCCGGAAAGGCAAATTCGCCCCGTGTGTCTACAGGAGGCAGGTTCTGGTCGGCTTCATGCGTCATCTTCTTTCAGAAAATCAAAGCCATGCTGTTCGATGTAGTCCGCCATCTCGGGTCCCGCTGTACGCACAATTTTCCCGTGGTGAAAAATATGCACCACATCCGGAACGATGTAGTCCAGCAGTCGCTTGTAATGCGTGATGACGAGAAAACTTCGGAATGGCGCACGCAGGGAATTTACTCCTTCTGATACGATGCGCAGGGCGTCCACGTCCAGCCCGCTGTCAGTTTCGTCCAGGATCGCGCAGGTGGGTTCAAGCATCAGCATCTGCAGGATGTCGTTGCGCTTCTTTTCACCGCCGGAAAAGCCTTCATTGACCGCACGCGCGGTCATTTTCGGATCCATCCCAAGCTGCTTCATGGTGGCACGTAATCGTTTGTAGAATGACACGGCGTCCGGCTCTTCGCCCTCCGGCATACGTGCCTTCAGGGCCGCCCGCAGGAAATTGGCATTGCTCACTCCCGGTACTTCCACCGGGTATTGGAAAGCCAAAAAAAGACCGGCGCGACTGCGCTCATCCGGACTCATGCTCAGCAGATCCTGCCCATCGAGTTCTGCGCTTCCGGCAGTGACCTCGTAATCCGGATGCCCGCAAAGCACTTTGGAAAGAGTGCTCTTCCCGGAGCCGTTTGGTCCCATGATGGCATGCACCTCTCCACGGGGTATCTCGAGATTGACACCGCATAGGATTTCCGGGCCTTCCTTCACTCGAGCTTGCAGATTCTTGATGATCAGACTCATAGTCGTCGTTTTCAGGGATTTGGGGACTCCCCTCGCCCCTCCCCATCATAGCATTGCTCCACCCTTCACTCAAGCAAAGATTGCCACATGCCCGTGATTCTGATGTGATCACCCGATGCAGCCCGGACAATCGCGCACGAGGTGTCCGGGGGAGCACTCGACGAGCTGCGGCACGCGGTCGGTGAGACAGAGATCCGGGCGTCCCAGCGTATTGCGTTCGCGGAAGCTGCAGCCGCAGGGTGGGGAGAGCAGGGCCGCGGGTAAGCCGGGAATGCTGGGCAGAGGATGTCCCTTCGCATTCGGAGTGGGACGCGCCGCGAGCAAGGCTCGGGTGTAGGCGTGCACAGGATGGGAGAAGAGCTCATCTTTTTCCGCCTGTTCGATGATGCTGCCGGCGTACATGACAGCTACGTGATGAGCGTATTTGCGCACGACGCCGAGATCGTGGGAAACGAGGACGATAGCAGTGCCGAGTTGCTGTTGCCGTTTTTGGAGTAAAGAGAGAACCTGTTCCTGCACCACGACATCCAGGGCGGTTGTGGGTTCATCCGCCAGCAGTACAGCGGGGCGTGTGATAAGAGCCATGGCGATCATGACACGTTGGCGCATACCCCCGGAAAATTCATGCGGGAAGCAGAGGGCGCGCCGCGGAGCATCCGGAATACCGGTGAGTTCCAGCTCCCGTACAGCGAGTTCGTGGGCTTGAGCACGGGAGATGTGCCGGTGCAGAAGAAGCGGCTCCGCAACCTGGTCAATGATGCGCATGCAGGGATTGAGCGAGCTCATGGGATCCTGGAAAATCATGGAAATATCATTTCCTCGAACCTGTCGCAGTTCTTTCTCAGGCAGGTGGAGCAGATCCTTCCCATGGAGCAGCGCACGCGCCGCCGGGGCAATCGACGCGGGAGGTTGTGGTAACAGACCCATTAATGCCATGCTGGTTACTGATTTTCCGCTGCCCGACTCTCCTACCAAGGCCAGAGTTTCCCCGGCGTGCAGCACAATATCCACGTCGTTCACCGCGTACACCGTGCCTCGGCGCGTGTGAAATTGCACGCTCAGGTTGCTCACTTGTAACACGGGTTCTCGGGATGCGTTCTCCATGAGCGGGGAAAGTCAATCAGGTTGACGTGACTTGACGGCAAAATGAAGGGTATTCAGCGGTCGTTCCTCCAATTGCAGGGCGGCTACGATACTGCGCAGCACTTCCAGCGACGCCGCGGCATCGTAGAGCGCATCATGCCAGGTCTTCTCCGGCACCAGTTTGTCCACGCTTCCTACCGCCCCCAGCGCCTCGCATACGGCACTGAGATTTCGTTCCCTCTGCTTCGGCATGCAGCGGCGCACCAGGGCGAGGGTGTCCAGCCACGGTGAGAAGCCGTGCGCGGGAAAAATGCGCAGGAAACGCCATTCCACAGAGGGGTTGTGTCCCACAATGACACAGCCACTCAGGAGACGCTTGATGACGGGCCACAGGCTCAGCAGGGTAGGAGCATGCTGCAAATGGTGATTGGTGATGCCATGCACTCGAGTGGCACTGCGGCGCACACCGCGCTCGCAGGCGAGGTAGGAGGTGAAACATTCCTCTTTGCCGAAGAGGGAGTCGACGCGCACAATGCCAATTTGTACCGGCAGGTCGGTTTCGCCCGGAGCAGCCCCGGCAGACTCGAAATCAATGGCGGCATAGGAGAGCCGCCCCATAGGTTCTCGGGGAATCATCGGCGTGTCCAGGCAATCGCCTGTTGAATCTCCTCCAGCAGGGCGGGATAATCACAGGTCGTAAATTGGCCATTGCGGTATAGCTCCTTACCGTCCACAACGGTGAGGCAGACTTCCGCGCCTGTTGTCGCGAAAACGACTTGCGAGATGATGTTATGCACGGGTTGCATGTTGGGTTCCTTCAATGAGAGGGCGATGAAGTCCGCCTTCATACCTGGTTCCAGCGAGCCGATGCGTGGTTCGTGCAGCGCTTCGGCTCCGCCGCGAGTGGCCATGGTGAGCACTTGTTTCGCCGGAGATTTGGTCGGATCCAGATGGTACACTTTGTGCAGCAGAGCAGCCACGTACATCTCGCGCAGCATGTTCTGAGCATTGTTGCTGGCAGGACCATCCGTCCCGAGTCCCACGGGAACGCGCGCGCTCAGAAGAGTATCAATAGGAGCTACGCCGCTGGCGAGTTTCATGTTGGAGGCAGGATTGTGCACGCCGGCGCAGCGTCCCTCCGCCAGCAGCAAGGCATCCTCCTCCTCGATGTCCACAAGGTGGAAAAAGGTGGCGTCCGGCTGCAGAAGACCGAGCTTTTCGCAGTATGCCACGGGACGCACCCCGTGTTCTTTTAGGCATTGCTCGGTTTCTTGAGGGGTCTCCGCAAGGTGCATGCCGAAGAGTGAACCTGTTTCATCCGCCAGGTCGCGGCAGAGACGTAGAAGCTCAGGGGTGGTGGTATAGGGGGCATGCGGTACGACGGCCTGGCGGATGCGTGGATGCCCTTTCCATTCATCGGCGTAGCGGCGCACGCGGGCGCAATACTCTTCCACATCCGTCGCAGCAAGAGAGGGGAAAAATCGGGTGACACTTTCCCCCAGCACCGCGCGCAGTCCCATGTCATCCGCGGCCCGGAACACGCTATCCTCAAGCATGTACATGTCGTAGAAGGCGGTGGTGCCTGTGCGGATCATTTCCGCCAGACTAAAACGTGCGCCGAGTTCCACGAGTTCCGGGGCGAGTTTAGCCTCCTGCGGGAAGATGTCTTTTTGCAGCCAGTCCTGCAGCGCCTTGTCGTCTGAATATCCCCGCAGCAGACTCATTGGCACGTGCGTGTGCGCATTGACGAGACCCGGCATCAACACCGCGCGCCCTAAGTCCACCCGTTCGGCATTGGGGTAGAGGATACTAAGCACATTTTCATGCCCCACGCAGACGATGCTGTCGCCCGCGATGGCGAGGGCTGCATCGCGCAGCACGTCCCCCGCGTCATTCTGAGTGATCAGGTAGTCAGCCGTGTAGATGGTGTCACAGTCCATACTCTGTTCTTGTTAGTAGAAGATCAGCGCACATACAAGAAGCAACAGCGCGTAGAGAGCACCTGCTGCCGCCAGCAGACGAACCGTGCGCAGACGTTTCTCCATCCACTCCACGGCATCGCGCAGTAAGTACGGCTTTGCCACCAGTATGATCGCTGCCGTTAGCACCGGGTACCACCACAACGGGATGAGCTCCCGCAGAGTTTCTTCCCTCATGTAGGAAGCCGAAAGAGGTAACGCTGCCGCCAGGAGCAAAAAGGATCCTGCTACGCGACCGAACAGATTAGGAGTGGGGTATTTGTACAGCATGGCGCACACCAGCAGACAGAACACCAGCAGGATTGTACGAATGCTTTCGAAATCGTACAAACTGATTTTCAGAGGGTTGTTCGGAAAATCCCAGAGAAGAAGCGCCGCCCACGCACAATCTACCACTAACAGAATCTTCGCAAAACGCACCTCCTTGCACGCGAGTGCCAGTAGCTCCAGAACCTTCCTCGGATACGTCAGCACTACCACGTGCACCAAAAGCAACGTGAGTCCCATTACTACGCCTGCCGTTGACAGAGGGATGCGCTCATACGCGTGGATTGGCAAATCGTACATCCCGCTCATTCTAGCGCGAAACCACCCGAAAGGCAAGCAATTTGCATGTTTCGCCAGGGCACGCAATCGGACAAAAATGAGTGTACCGAACGGGGAAAAAGAGGGCAAGAGATTTATCGTTTGGACAAAAATAGTGTACCATCATGTCCGTATGATAAATACAGAGAATGAACAAGAAGGTATTGCGAATATCATTGAGACCCGCAATAAAAACAAGATGTTGTACGCTTGTAAGGAGAAAACAGCTTTTATCACGAGAGTAACAGGGATATTCAAATACAATCGCAAGTGCGTCATCATGCAGCTTGAGAGGTGCGAGAAGGAGAGTAAGGGAGGAGCGGGGCGTAAAAAAATTGAGAGAGGGAGATGTGCAAATTACTCGGCGGCTATGGAGTTTAGCCGACCACGCGAATGCGAAGTATTTTCATGCGGGGATAAGCGCTGGATAGCCGATCTGGAGAACAAGGATGACAGGCCAAGGAGATCCAACGAAAGACTGTTGGCAAGCCCGGAAGTAAGCGAGGAAAACAAACAGTGCACCAAGGCAACAGCAGAGGGCTGTAACTTTGTAAAATCCCTGTGAAGCTCAACGTAACGCTCGATAAGTTTTACGAGCGATTAGCGAGGCAAGAAAACATATACGATTAGGAGAAATATGTTTAAGGTCAATCGATGAGATAATCCTTCCTACCCCCTGGCGGCTCCCTTTGCAAATGCTTCCTGAGGACATCAAAAACTATGACGGTCAGACATCGCTGAATACTTCGGTGCACTAATTATGTCCGAACACCTTTCTTTTTTCGGTGCTCTATTTTTGTCCGATCACGGGGTTCCTTGGCTCACGCAGCTGCCATTCAGTAACACTGGTGTCATCGAGTGAAACTCGAAAAGCTCACCGAGTGGAAAGGAGGCGCGGAATCCGCCATTCAGTAACACTGGTATCATCGAGTGAAACAAAGGCTTTCCTAGAAGCATTTGATGCAATTTGTCCGCCATTCAGTAACACTGGTATCATCGAGTGAAACCGGAACAAGTTTTTCGGATATTTGAAAGATTGGTTTGCCGCCATTCAGTAACACTGGTATCATCGAGTGAAACGGCGTACCAGGCGTGGCAAAAAGACGAGCTTAAGCCGCCATTCAGTAACACTGGTATCATCGAGTGAAACGGAACAGATGGCGGGATTTAGCAAGACCATTTCAGACCGCCATTCAGTAACACTGGTATCATCGAGTGAAACTTCAGGGCAAAATTCGTCCTGCTTCCTCACGTCGTCCGCCATTCAGTAACACTGGTATCATCGAGTGAAACCACTGAGGGGGCTGGGATCTGCGCATTGGTTGACGGACCGCCATTCAGTAACACTGGTATCATCGAGTGAAACATCCTTGTAGCAACAACTTAAAACAACAAGATCCTCCGCCATTCAGTAACACTGGTATCATCGAGTGAAACTAGAATGCAAACCAAACTATCATATCCATTTTTGCCGCCATTCAGTAACACTGGTATCATCGAGTGAAACTAG
Source organism: uncultured Akkermansia sp. (assembly GCA_947624205.1). GTDB lineage: Bacteria > Verrucomicrobiota > Verrucomicrobiia > Verrucomicrobiales > Akkermansiaceae > Akkermansia. Next base: position 9,718 of record CANQJI010000027.1, read on the forward strand.
CTTCCTCAAATTCTCAAGAGCCTCATCATGAAGCCGCCATTCAGTAACACTGGTATCATCGAGTGAAACAATAGTAACTAATCCACCATTTAGTTTGTTCAGACCGCCATTCAGTAACACTGGTATCATCGAGTGAAACAGTAACTTTGGGTAGCGGCCTCCAAATAAATCCAGCCGCCATTCAGTAACACTGGTATCATCGAGTGAAACCACAAGTGGCACAAGTTTTAAGTGATCATCTCAAACCGCCATTCAGTAACACTGGTATCATCGAGTGAAACTAGAGCTTGCTAATTATACCGACACTAAAGGACTTCCGCCATTCAGTAACACTGGTATCATCGAGTGAAACATCTTCCCCGCATTGAAACGCAAATATGTTTTTGTCCCGCCATTCAGTAACACTGGTATCATCGAGTGAAACCGCTCCCGCCCGAGTGAGACTGCCCCGTAGCTTTCCCACCGCCATTCAGTAACACTGGTATCATCGAGTGAAACAAAATGTATTCTGGAACTTTTGCCAAATATCCATATGCCGCCATTCAGTAACACTGGTATCATCGAGTGAAACGATTCCGACGTAAAGATTCCCTCCGGGCGAATTGACCGCCATTCAGTAACACTGGTATCATCGAGTGAAACTGGCGGAGAGGGCGAGGAACAAAGACTTGAATTATCCGCCATTCAGTAACACTGGTATCATCGAGTGAAACCTTCACGCGGGTGGTGGTGGCAGGGCAGAGGAAGGTCCGCCATTCAGTAACACTGGTATCATCGAGTGAAACAGCGGGATGGTGAAAGTTGTGGGTGAGATTAACAACCGCCATTCAGTAACACTGGTATCATCGAGTGAAACGGCTGGAGGAGGCGCTGAAGGATGCGACTGCGTTGATTCCGCCATTCAGTAACACTGGTATCATCGAGTGAAACTTTGAGGGCGAGGAAGGAGTGGCTGAGCCGGAGGGTCCGCCATTCAGTAACACTGGTATCATCGAGTGAAACCGGTCGACACCATACGCACCCACGCCACCCGCGCTGCCGCCATTCAGTAACACTGGTATCATCGAGTGAAACGGGAAACTCGGGCAGGAAGAGGCGCTGCGCACGATCCGCCATTCAGTAACACTGGTATCATCGAGTGAAACAACTGTTGATCTTGGTCATATTCTCGGTAGTCATTCTCCGCCATTCAGTAACACTGGTATCATCGAGTGAAACAAAAGAGGCAGAAAAACAAGCGAAAGAAGAAGACCGCCATTCAGTAACACTGGTATCATCGAGTGAAACAGGAAAAGGAAAGTGGGTAGGAAAGGGAGCAATTCAGCCGCCATTCAGTAACACTGGTATCATCGAGTGAAACGAGTACAAGATTTGAACAAATTTTGGGGAATAGTAGTCCGCCATTCAGTAACACTGGTATCATCGAGTGAAACTGCTCCTTCTTTGCAAAACGAACTAGATGGTGATGCCGCCATTCAGTAACACTGGTATCATCGAGTGAAACGTTTAGAGCCATGACGCATATTGTTGCTTTATCCATCCGCCATTCAGTAACACTGGTATCATCGAGTGAAACTCGAAAGCACAAAAAATCTCCTAAAAGTTTAGGACCGCCATTCAGTAACACTGGTATCATCGAGTGAAACCGGAGTCGCCGGCGGAGGCGGAGTAGCCGATGGCCCGCCATTCAGTAACACTGGTATCATCGAGTGAAACAAAAGTTCTGAATGAGGATTCATTAGAGAATGCACTACCGCCATTCAGTAACACTGGTATCATCGAGTGAAACTTTCTGTCTTTTTGATGGCTTTGTTGCCCTCTAAACCGCCATTCAGTAACACTGGTATCATCGAGTGAAACGGCATGGCGGCGGCGGCGGAGAGGGCGGCGGAGAGCCGCCATTCAGTAACACTGGTATCATCGAGTGAAACATAACCTCAAAATACCTTTGAATGACGCCGAAACAGCCGCCATTCAGTAACACTGGTATCATCGAGTGAAACGATGTGTCGGAATCATTATCAGTTATTACCAGATCACCGCCATTCAGTAACACTGGTATCATCGAGTGAAACAGGACAGGGCAGTGGCGATGGCGGCGCTGGTGAATGGCCGCCATTCAGTAACACTGGTATCATCGAGTGAAACTGATGAAATCATCACAAAGTTAAAAAATGATTCAGCGCCGCCATTCAGTAACACTGGTATCATCGAGTGAAACTATCTTGGTCTTTACCCATTGGAGGATTGTTACCAACCGCCATTCAGTAACACTGGTATCATCGAGTGAAACTAGCAAGGCTGTGAGACTTCAACGCAGAAATATCGGCCGCCATTCAGTAACACTGGTATCATCGAGTGAAACTCAATTTAGTTCACCAAATCCAATAGAAATGGACAACCGCCATTCAGTAACACTGGTATCATCGAGTGAAACTCAATTTAGTTCACCAAATCCAATAGAAATGGACAACCGCCATTCAGTAACACTGGTATCATCGAGTGAAACCATTTGTAGAATATCTTTTGTGTAATGGTCCAGATCTTCCGCCATTCAGTAACACTGGTATCATCGAGTGAAACACTTTTCCAGTTATGATTATCCAATAAATGCAAGTCCGCCATTCAGTAACACTGGTATCATCGAGTGAAACACGAAGGGTGCGTTTGCGGTGCGGGCGTCGAATTTCCGCCATTCAGTAACACTGGTATCATCGAGTGAAACGATATGATGATGCAAACGAGAGAGAGGAGACGGGACCGCCATTCAGTAACACTGGTATCATCGAGTGAAACCACACAACATTTGGCGACACATTCAAACAAATTGTACCGCCATTCAGTAACACTGGTATCATCGAGTGAAACTGCAAGTTTTGTCAATGGATTCCAAGAATCAAAAAACCGCCATTCAGTAACACTGGTATCATCGAGTGAAACCGCGATATGTGTTCTGGAGTTTCTCGGGTGGACGGCCGCCATTCAGTAACACTGGTATCATCGAGTGAAACAATGGGCATTGCGTTGATTTGCTGGTTGATGTCGACCGCCATTCAGTAACACTGGTATCATCGAGTGAAACCAGAAGATTTAACCAACATAACAACTGGTTTACAACCGCCATTCAGTAACACTGGTATCATCGAGTGAAACTTGAAGGCGAGGCAGCTGGGGATTAGCACGTTTACAGCCCGCCATTCAGTAACACTGGTATCATCGAGTGAAACGTATTTGGCCGGGCTGGATGATCCGGGGTGTTATCCGCCGCCATTCAGTAACACTGGTATCATCGAGTGAAACAACAGATTTGTTTAGTGAAATGGAATCAGTGGAGGGTCCGCCATTCAGTAACACTGGTATCATCGAGTGAAACTTCCAGTCCCCCGATTGCTTTATCGCTTTCAAAATTCCGCCATTCAGTAACACTGGTATCATCGAGTGAAACCCAGGGGTACTCGTCGAGGTTGTCCATGTTGTTGAGCCGCCATTCAGTAACACTGGTATCATCGAGTGAAACCTGGAGGATGTCGTGCGGCGTCGAAGCGTGAATCCGCCGCCATTCAGTAACACTGGTATCATCGAGTGAAACATCTTGTAAACCTAAAAGATTATGTGCCAGAAGATCCGCCATTCAGTAACACTGGTATCATCGAGTGAAACCGGCAAATCGTGTAATGCCTTTACATAAAGAAGTATATGGATTGCGTTACGAGCACCCTTGCCATTTGGGGAGAGGAAATAAATAAGTCCGGTTTGAGATTCTCGTCTAACACCCTGCTAACCAAGTGCCGCGAGTGCGACCTAAGAGAAAGCGCAGCACTTGAGCACTCGATGATGTCAATGTACAGAAGATTCCACGAAGGCGGTATGGAATCGAGGTTTTGGACGAAGCCAAGTCTTTCCTAGCATAAAGAGCGACAGGAGTCAATCAAATAATTGTAATTCTGGACTTTTTAATGTACGGAACACCGAGTGAAGTAATATGGAAAGGAGTAGAAGAATCATCGCGGCCCAAATCGATGATAAGAATTTGATCGTCATCATGATGAATAATATTCTCAAGATCAGCACATAGTTTTGCCAGCATCATAGAATCCAATGCACTTTCGAAAACAGAAAATTGAATGCGATACCCGTATGCTTCGCATACTTTTGCCGTCCTGTATAGGCGCTTAGGATCAGCAATATCGTAACAGATAATATATCGACGTCTAACGCTCATCTTGTAGTAAAACCTGAATATGAAGGAACTTCGTTTCGACAGAAACGCCACAGCTGCCGCATTTGAACGGACAACATTCTACGATATGACATTTTATAGCCAAAAGAAGGATGGGTAATCTCCGTGTCCATGCGCCGAGTCCAAGCACGCCAAAATTGACGACGAGCGGTATCAGACAGGAAGACTCCCTTGGAGGTATTCGTGAAATCGCCGGGAGCAATCTCAGATCGGTTAAGGAGAGAAAGAACTGTAGAATCTGGGATAAGCGGACGGAATTCCTCCATCATATCTAAAGATAGGGCAGGTCTTCCATAACGAGGACTATGGAAAAATCCCAAAAAGGGGTCAAGCCCCACGGCATGAGCTACACCGGTGAGCTCCTTCACTAGCATGGAATATGCCATAGAAAGCAGCGCATTTACCGGATCTCGAGGTGGTCGTCTATTCCGTCCGTTAAAATCAAAAGAAAATCTACTTTTGATCATCGAAGAAAAATTTGAGAAATAAATGGATGCAGCAGAGCCTTCAACGCCGCGCAAAGAGAGCAGATTAGGTTGCAGTTTGCACGAGTCGCGCAGAGAGGCTAATTTCTTTATGTCGGCGTCATTTGCATTACCATTGCGCATCAAAACGACACGCTGGTTATGGATTTTGGCTCGTATAATTTCTGATGCTAAATACAAACGACGCGCTGAATCCCTGTACAGGGCGTACTGCCCCATACGCGCATCCACACCACTGCAAAAGACTCCTTGCGTCATCCCGAGAAAGCGCCCTGCAGGAGAGAACCAAGCCAAAGGGATTCCCTCCTGCATGAGCATTTGTTGAGCCTGAGCTGTAATTTGAATTGCCCCGTACAAGCAAACCTCACATAGTTGATGTGTGGGTATTCCTGCGACCTGCTCGCCGTTGAGAAACACCTGAATTTCTCCTCCACTCAAGCGGACCTGTGAACCATATTGTTGGACGACAAGAATCTCACCCGGATCTCCCGGCGGCATCGGGGCACGTGGAGGCAACTGATTCTTCTCTTCTCGTCGGGCTTTCCACCATCGTGATTCAAAGGGAAGACATACGGGATACGCAGAACAGGACAGGCAACGCGAATCACAGACGGGATCCGGGCACACTCCTCTTTCAGCCGTCTCTCGAGCGGCTTTGTGAACTCGGCGGAACTCGTCCAGCAAGTCTTCTGTCAATTCAACGGTCACGTGCCGACGGGCTTCTGCATAATACACGTCCCCTATGAGTGCTCGGATGCCGTGTTGGCGAAGCAGTAAGGCATACCCCGCCAATTGAATGGCATCATTGTATTTAACGCTCCAATCTCCTTGTTCGTTCCTGCGAGGATTTCCTTTTTTGTAGTCAATGATCCGACACCCTTCGGCCGAAAAATCTACCAAATCGATGACACCACTCAATCCCAGCTCCTCAGAACTTAAAGACAGAGAACGGATGTCGCCCATATCCTTAAATGCTGCCGTCTCGGGAATAGTTTGTGGTTCGTCAACCCGGCGATGAGCAGTGTCGCCGAGTACTGTGTCTGCGTTAGGGACGAATACCCCGTCTACCCATTGCATATAGAACAAACGGGGACAGTATGCATAATTATGCACACGGCGAATGGGCATAAGCGGAGCAGGCTCCTCCTGTCCTTTATCAATAGGAGATTCCATCACGATTGCTGTCGATTAGTTCCTGTAGTGAAGATGTGTTCATTCCAATTTTTTTCAACATGCGCAAATTAATTTGGTGACACATCAGCCACTGGCGAGCCTTAGAATTCCTCTTCCACAGCAGGTAACCGCGAGTCATTGCAAGATTCTTTTCTTTTTGCCCTCTCAAATAACACACGGGAGCAAACTTGATTAATTTCGGGTGCAAGTAGAATGCCGTGAAATCCTCGCTTCCTTTTCCATCAGAGGCAGGTTCAATTGTATCCAGGCTACATATCTTTGAGAGCGCCTTGCCACGAATTGTCCCTTTTGCAATTTTATTTTTTTCTATCCTCACGGAATGGAGCAGCTCCACAGTTTCAGGACTGGCAAGGGCTCTCCACGCTATGTTGACTGCGGCATTCATATCCGCGTGGCGCACGCGCAGCTCCTCCCTCTTTTCCCCATAGCCGACAAAGTATTCACCGCCATCTACCGGTATGTAGAGTGAGTATTTTGAATCATTCTTGCTTTCTTGTAACTCTTCATAAATTTTCCTGTACACGCTGTGAATTCGCCTCTCAGAATGATCTCGATCGTCATTGAGTTTCCATCGACTCAGGATATGTTCTGAGAGACGCTCCATGCGGAAACCAGCCGCCGAGTTCATACAATCGAAACGCGAAGTGTATGAAGCGGGAGCGAAGAGAACGGGTATTCCGAAGACATCCTTGAGTAATAGCTTGACCTTATCGACCAGTTGACGGTGTGCCCAGAGCATAAGCTTGTAATTTTCGTCCTTCTTTTTACCGACACTCGTCCTGTACGAGCTAAGATTCTCCAGAACAACAAAGTCCACCGGTTTCCGTCCAGGGATCCTTTCATACTCGCCGTGTATTTCATCTTTCCCCGGTGGATTTTTCCCGACACGCGGACTACTAAGTCGCAAACCGAGCGCTTGCGCCACAATAAGGTGCGCAATTTTATTGACTCGATCTTCCCGCATGAGGTCATACTTGTCCAATATCTCAGGACACGGATCTTGAACTTCGAGCCCGCTGACAGTTTCGTGCCTTTGCCCCGGAGATACAGAAAGCAACTTCGACATAGACTGCAATACCCGACGCAATTTTTCTATCTGAACAATGCGTTGTATCGATAAACCACCTGAGTGGAAGATATGTTGCCTGCTGTGGTTTTTCCCATTGGCCTCGAGAGCAATCGACATGATGCCACTTCCGATTTTTCCAGGCTGAACGGAAGGGTTCCATACCCATGTTCCTCGACGACGAGGGAGAATCATATTCGTCAGTTGCTCCGCTTTTCGCGGCAAGTGCGCGCGCCACCTGATCAGCCATTGATCCAGGAGATTCAGAATTGGAGCAGTTTGCCCGGTTTGACAAGCATCGGCCAACCCGGGAATGTAGCTCAACCTCTGTTGCCCGTTTTTTGAGCAGAGTTCTTTTATGCTTGAGTCCGCCTTTGCCGGATCACGCAGATCAACAGAACACGCGTGGATGAAACGGAATCTATTCAAGAAACGTCTGAATACCCAAAGCAACCTGTTGCGCAGTTCCAAAATTGTCGGCATTTCTTCGGAATCGATTTCCTCGCAGAACTTCTCATCTATTGGAGCATTCTGATCAAGACTGAGAATAAACTCACGAGCTTTCTCATGTTCCTCTTTTGTCGCGGAACGCACTCCCCGGGGAGACTGATGCTCTTCGCGACTATTGCTATTTCCCTCGCCATCAAGACGGAAGAGACCTTGTTTTTTTGGAAACCCATACCAAGCCGTGCCTTCGGCAATCCCTATGCATCTCCCGGTTAATTTTTCATAGCCCTCATGGCACTGAACATGCGTCAGATTCCATGCTCCCGCGTACCGAAGTCCCAGATCCACGCTCAACACGTCAAATCCTTTCTCTCGCACCTCAGTGCTTTGATACCACGGGATTCCTTGATTATTGCCCCATGTGCTCGGCCAGTGCAAGTACATATGTTTCTCCTTCGTTCCCACAAATTGTCTATTCCAAAGGGCTTGCTTGCCTATCTGTTGAACCATGGGGCTTACGTCCAGTGTTGTGGGGAAGTTCAAGAGAGCGCTCTCTTTTCCATTTTTTACTGAGAAAGACAAAGTAATCGCCGGGTTTTTCTTTAAGAAAACTTTTTGTTCAAGACTCATAGCCTGCATCATAGGTTGCAACCACGGGTAAACTTCATTTTTCGCGTCACTCTTTGCTGAAGTGAGCCAATGCGCAGAATCAGTTCCCAACTGATCCCGGACCAAACGCGGGGCAGAGTATTTTACCCAAACCACGCATGCTCCCCACTCTTCTTGCTCGTTTCTGTTCATGACAGCCAGTCGCAACTCTGCCTCTTTCCCTTCAACAAAGCAGCTGTTGCGAATTCTATCGGGTCCGCACAATTTGAAGTCAGAGTATGTGAAAGCCCGGGGAGAATGTTCCGGATGGGCTGCTGATACTCTCACAGGGCGATTCAATTGCTCGATCTTTCTGTTTCTCTCCTGGAAGGCAGAATACGCTCTTAAGATATTTTTTGCACGCCTCTTCTTGCCGATTGGTGCTTCCTCCGCCCATATGCAACGGTTCTCAGGCTTGCACAAGGCATCGTACAACGGGAGAGCCCCTTCATGAGAGTCATCGTCAGAAGCTGTATTCTTCCGAGTAATCTTCATAAGGTTTTTCGTTATTTCCTCATCGTTCGCCCCTTCCCGATGCGACAAGCATTTTTTCCATTCTACAACCAATTTCTCCACGTGCTTGAGTGTGCGTTCCGTCAATGCGTATTCTCTATCTCCTTCACGCTGCCGAAACTCTTCCAGCACCTGCAGAAGTCGCTCATAACGGGGATCACCTTTCAAAACGACAAGCTTGTCGTCTCCACTCTCTCCTTCATCATCTTCTTCAGAATCGCTGCTTGTTTGGACGGTATCCGTCTCTCCTTCCATGTAGCGTACCTCTGAGAGGAGAACTTCCAATTCCTTGTTTCGCTCCTCCGTTTTCAGACGGAAACTGTGGATAACCTTCAATGCTTCCTTAAATGCGAGGATGTCCCACTCTTTTTCGTACATCTCCCCGGCTTCTACCCCTTCTTCCCACATCCCCGAAATACCGGTAAAACCGGGATACACGTAACCCCTGCTTCCTCGGGCAAGTGGCACAGAATCTCCCAGCGAGGCCGTTGGGTCTACCGATGAAACACCCAATGCTTCCATTTGCACTCTCAACAGGGCTGCTGAGATTTGACTCGGATAGTACATGAAAAAAACTGCCGCCGGTTTGAGGTTCTTTTTAGGTTTCGCACATTTGGCAAAAAGTCGTATGTTATCTCTCTTCTCGATATCGCCCTCCCCGAGTGCAAGCTCAATTTGCTCTTCCAAATTGATTCCTTGTCCTTGCGCCCATTTCTCCCAATTTCTATTGGTCTTACTCTGCACAATTCTTTTCAGATCCTCCATTTCCTCTTTCACTTTTTTTCTCGTGTTTTTTTCATCCCAATAGAGAACCTGCCCCGGATGCTCGGCTTCAGATTTAATCGGAACACCCGCCCAGACAATATCCATATTTTCCGCCAGTTCTTTTAGTTCGCTCGGTGGGATGCTATCCGCATTTTTCAACGTCTCGTACAGAAATTGTCTTTTCTTGCGAGTCTCGTCACCTTCAAAGGTGCCGGTATATCCCTTCCAACACAATTTGGGTAACAAGCCGCGCCCTCCCCGCTGAATCGCGTTGTCCCCTTTTTTTGTTTCTTTGAGGATATATTCCAACACACTCGGCAGCATGTCAGGTCTCTCACATCCGCTGAAGATGTGCCGTCCTACAAATTCCTCAAAATCCATGTCTTTTTTCAGTCGAAAAGAACGGTAAAGCGAACTTTTGAGGTCGCTCTCGCGTTGCTCCCATAAGGCCTCCACCTGTGCTCGGAATACACTCGTAATGTCTTCTTCTCCTGTTTTCTCCTTACGAGCCATACCGGCAAGCGCAACTAAATGGTAGTTCACGGCATCCTGGAATAATGTATGCGTCTCCTTTAAAGCCTGGACCACAGCCTTTGTGTCTTCGACCTGACCCTCAAAAGCTCCCCATGTCACACGACCCTGGTAGGTGCGAGTAATTCCGTCTGTTTCTGTCGTAGCACTCATAGTGTGTTTAGACCTTTTATTAACTAATTATATAAGATGTACTTCTAGCTGTTACAAGAATTACACGCTTCCCCACCAATGTCAAGCTTTTTTGTAACTCCGATATGATTAAGTACAGCCCCTATCACAAAATCATTAGTGAGACCGAGCTATATAACCGCCATTCAGTAGCATTGATATCATCGAGTATAACTTTTTTTTGTAAAATATTTATAAAAACAGAAATTCAGACACCAAGCGAGCATTCTTCGCGTGTCGGAAGATGAAAAGGGCAAATCAGCTTCAATTCCGGCGTCAGATAACAGAACATCCCTCGCACAATCAGGAGAGAAAAAACGACGGAGCGCTCGATGATGTCAGTGTACAGAAGATTCCACGAAGGCGGAGTGGAATCGAGGTTTTGGACAAAGCCAAGGGATGTCTAGCACACAAGACGGTGAAAGTCAACTTTATTTTTTTCGACTACTTTCGAAGAAATTCGCGTCACTACTATGTCCATACACGAATCCGAAAAGTGTATCAAGTTCACGTTTTGAACAATGATTCCTTCTCATCTTTGTATCTAAAAAGGAAGCGAGTTGTCACGCGGCGGAAAAGTTCCTCCAATCAGAGTGGAAGCCGGTGTATAATTACTTGTGAAGGAAAATGGAATTCCATAAGAGTAATGCAAAACTCTTATGAACTCTCTCAGTTTCGATTAATAAATAAAATTATGTATCGTCAAAATTTGAAGAACCTACCCCAAGTGTTCCACACCAGTCTGAAAGTTATCAAGAGCCTATCCGAACACATTTGAGATCGTTGGAAAATTCATCGCAGAGCTTAAACGACAGCTATGGTTGTTGTGGTGGTTTTTGTTTCTAATTTTTTGTATATCGTTATAGGTATCTTTCTGGAAAGAAATTTTGACATTGTTTTGCCTAGATTAAAAGAGCAGACAGAGAAGAAGAATGCAGACGGTTGGGGGGGTGGAGGTGGATGTAACTCTGCCGGAAAAGAAAGGGAACACGGCACTGCGCTTTGCTTGCGCACTAGGGAGTCGAAACCTTCCCCAATGCTTCGTTGAACATGGAACGAATGTGAATGCAAAGAGCCATCGTGGGGCAACGCCGATAGATCGTTTGGGTGAGGACAGCGCAGCGCGCATCTGGAAACTTCTTAAAGGTCATGGAGGGCATTATGGTCTGTAGTGAAAAGATGCCAGTATCAAGAAAAATTTCTTGAAAAATCAAACGTATACAAGGCAAAAGCTGCGGTATTCACAACGTCGACTACCTATTTCAGACTCGCCAAGTCTTTTTTGCTCTCCCATCGAACTCGACCGAGCCCCATCATTACCCAAAATACGGTTGTTCAATAGCATGGTCTTTTTAGTCGGCATTTGCAACATTTGCCGCGGAGTTGAGCCAAAAAGAATTTTCCTCCCTCCTTTTTGTCCTTGCAACGTATTGTTCCTCGAGAGTGATAGATGGGTGGCAGATTTGCCGCTCTCGGGTGACTTTATTTCTGGGGCGATGCGACGTTTTTTGGGATGGACATCTCGCATTTACTTTTCTATAATGTGACGACACGTGGAATTGAGGCGAGCACACCGCAGCATAGAGGGCTTAGTCCGGCACTGGACTGAGAGCGCGGTTGTGTTGTGCCGTTTTATCGACGACGATGAACAGCTGGAACAGTATTTTGCTCCCGTACAACAGGCTTTGCAGGCGTTGGACCACGATCGTCGGATCATTGTGATTGGGGGAGCCAGGTGTGGAAAATCAGAGCTTTTGTCCAGACTGGTCGGAGTCCCTGTCATAGCGAGCGCTACTCCGCTCAAGCACTACACCTGTTGGAGGTATTGCTGTCGGGATGGGGATGTCACCCAATCGCGCTTCATAGCTACGCCGAGTCTCGCTGGTTTGGAACTGGTAGACACCTCCGACTGTGGACAGGAAGAGACGCGCAAGATATGCCATTCACTCATGCAGGGAGCGGATGTGTTGCTCGCGGTTATCCATGCTTCTTCGCCCATGGATTCGCCGGTTTGGAAACTCTTGGAGCAGATGCCGGAGGAATCGCTGTCCGGCTGCATCCTGATCGTTACGCATGCGGAGCTGATCGAAGCTCATGAGGCACTCAATCTCAAGGAAACACTGAGGGAACAATGTCGCACGCGGTTGCATTGTGTCCTGCCGATGTTTATGCTTCCCGCGGAGGCAGGGGTGGCGGAAATCGAGGGGATTCGCACACTGGTGCAGGACATTTTGCAGGGTGAGCATGGGGTGAAGCGCACCATCAAAACGCTCGAGGAGCGTGCTCTGGAGCTAGTTGAGAAGCAGAGTCGCATCTTGCGTGCTCGGGAATCGGTGAGTCGCACCGACAGTGGTTTCCTGGCGGGGATTGACCGGGAGATAGATAATTTTCACGTTCGCCAGATATCGGGCATCGAGGAGCACAGAAGAAATCTCGACGCGGTTTTGAAAGGGGTCATTCCGGAGCTCATTGGCGAGGTGCGGCGCCTATGCGGTCACGTTTTCTCTCCCGTGGTTCTCCTCCGGTTAGAGCTGCTTGGCAACGCGGTGGATCGGGTCTTTCATTCGCTGGCACTGACAGCGTTGAACAATCACCAGAAAGAATCGGATGCAGTTTTTTGCAATTCGTGTGCGAGTCATTGGCGCAGTGTGCGGCCGCGCATGAAGATCAACCTCTCTTGTGAGATTGGCGAATTCCCCGAAGAAGAACTTGAGAAGCAGATTACAGTTGTTCGCAATCGATTTTGCAATAGTTTGTACGAACCTTTCGATACCGGGGCCATGCGCCAGCGGCTTTCCCTGCTGTTTGTTTCGCAGGCGGAGTGGATGAACGCCTTTTTCGCGTTTTTCTGTAGTTTTCTGATATTGGGGGGAATTCTCGGAGCACTCGGGCAGGACGCGGTCGGGCTGACCTGCGTGTTTTTTTCGCTCGTGCTCTGGGGAATCGGTTCATTGAAACTCTACTTTGCCCGGAAGAAAGTCTGTTCCGGCATAGAAGCGATCATCCGTGATTTTTGCGAGGAAATGGATCAGAATATGCCCTCGTTGCTGGAACGATTCGTCACTTCGCGCCTCTCTGCGTACCGGGAGCTTTACTCGGTGCCGCGTGAGAAAGTTGCGCGCCAGGAAGCGCTGCTTCGACCACTCAAAAAACAGCGGGAAATAATCCACCTGCAGCTCCGCGCTCTTCTCCCTCATCTCTGATTTATTCTCATCACCCATCGGATCATGGACGAACTCTTTACATCGTACGGCACCAGTGCTGATGCCTCCCCCGACAGGAGAGGCATGCCGCTCGCCGCGCGGATGCGCCCCGAATCGCTGGAGGAGGTAGCGGGTCAGCAGCATCTGCTGGGGGAGGGCAAACTCCTTCGCCGTGCCATTGAGACAGACCGATTCTCCTCACTCATCTTCTACGGTCCTCCCGGCGTGGGAAAGACCACACTGGCCTATGTCATTGCGCAGCAGACGAGCTCCTATTTTGTCATGCTCAACGGGGTGGAATCCAATGTGAGCGAAATACGCGACAAGATTGCCGAGGCTAAGGCACGCCTTACTCTACACGGGCAGAAGACCATCCTTTTCGTCGATGAGCTGCATCGGTTCAACAAGGCACAGCAGGATGTCCTGCTGCCGCATTTGGAGCGTGGAACCGTACGATTTATCGGGGCAACCACCGAAAATCCTTTTTTCGCGATCAATTCGGCCATGCTCTCCCGCTCACAGGTCTTTCCGCTGGAGTCGGTGCCGGCAGAGGAGCTTGAAAAACTTCTGTTGCGGGCGAAAGATGACCCGACGCGTGGGCTGGGCAAGATGCCGCTGGATGTGGCTGAGGACGCATTGAAACACTTGGCGCTTAAAGCCGATGGAGATGCCCGCAAGGCGCTCACCGCACTGGAAGTCGCCGCACTTTCCACGCCGCCGGGGGAGGGTGGACGCATTGCCATTACCCTCTCCGTGGCGGAAGAATCCATCCAGCAAAAAGCTTTGCGCTACGACCGCGCAGGGGATGGTCATTACGACACTATTTCCGCCTTCATCAAATCGATGCGCGGGAGTGATCCGGACGCTGCTCTCTACTGGCTTGCCTTCATGCTGAATGCCGGGGAAGATATCCGCTTCATTGCCCGTCGCATTGTTATCTGCGCCAGTGAAGATGTGGGGCTGGCAGATAGCAATGCCCTGAGAGTCGCCATTGCTGCCGCACGCGCCGCGGAGATGGTGGGCATGCCGGAGGCGCGTATACCGCTTGCACACGCCACCGTCTACATAGCTACTGCCCCCAAGAGCAATTCTGCTTACATGGCGTTGGAAGCAGCTATGCAGGATGTCAGGGAAGGAAAAACTCTCGCCGTGCCGGATCATCTTGCAACCGCGACACGCAAGAAACTCGCTCGTCTGCGGGGCGCTACGGCGGAGGAAACGACCTACAAGTACGCCCACGATTTTGGGGAGGATCACTACGTTCCCCAAGCCTATTTGCCGGAGGGGCGTTCCTACTACCACCCGACCAGGAATGGGTTGGAGGGGAGGATTGCTGAGCGGATGGAATATTTGAAGGGGGTTGATCGTGATTGATTGAGTATGATGTGTTAATACTTTTTTGATGGGTTGTTGTTTTGTGTGAGGAGAGGAAGAGGGGAAAAAAGCAGGGCAAACGCATCTGAGGGAAGTCAATCAACAGATGAAATGCCCTTATTGACTGATATCCATGTTTATACGCATCAAAAATCAAGACAACAAGCGTTCTTCGCAAAATCGTACTCCCCCCCCTTAATTATGGTTGACTTCGTACATTGTACATAGGCAAACGCATTTCCTAATGTGTTTGCCCTGGGGGGGAAAAGGAGACAGAAAAATTTATTTTTTTGTCGTAACTCGACTTTGTGAGTGACTTCTTGTATTCTATCTGATAGAATGCATTCAGCTTGGTATGGGCAAGAAATCTTTGACACGCGCGCGAGGGGCGTTGGTTCTGGCATCCTGTTTGGGGATGTCGGTATTGTTGTCGCCGGTTTTTGCTCAATCGCCGGGTGGGCCCGTGGTTGATCAGGAGGCAGCACACCGGCGCATGGCAACGATGGATGCGATGCAGCAGCTTCAGCAGGCACGCAGTGCGTATACGGACAGGCGATATACGGAGGCAGTTGATCACTATCGCAATGCGTTGTCTGTTCTGCCGAAAGGAAGAGGGACAGCGAAGTTGGAGAAGTTCATTCGGGAAAGTTTATCGGATGCTCTTGTGGCGCGGGCGATTGATTATCGCAGCGTAGGACGCGTGGAGGAGGCGTTGGAATTCCTCAAGGAGGCTATTGAGCTGTCGCCGCAGAATGAACGAGCCAAGAAGGAGCTGGTGTACACGGAAGATCCTGTGCGGACAAATCCGGCGCTCACGCCGCGGCATGTCGGGGATGTGGAGGAGGTGAACCGTTTGCTCAGTCTCGGGTTTGGTCAGCTGGATCTTGCCAACTACGATGCCGCGGAGAAGAGTTTTTACGCCGTGCTTCGCATCGACCATCACAACGGGGCTGCGGCGCGTGGTCTGGAACAGGTGCGCAACAAGAAACAGCAGTATTTTCGGGCGGCCTATGACGCCAATCGGGCGAAGATGCTTTCGGAGGTTGACGCCACCTGGGATCAGGCCATGAAAGCTTCGGACGATGAGTTGCCCAACCTACCGATTGCCGGTGGGGATGGGGCGGTTTCTTCGGCGGGGCAACCGACAGTCGATGAGCAAGAAATCAACTCTGCGCGTCAGTTTGAGAATATTCAGGTGCCGAACATCAGCGTGGAGGATGCGTCTATCACGGAGGTGATTGAGCTTTTGCAGGGCATTCTGCGCCGCAATCAGGATCAGGGAGATCCATCGCAGCGAAAGCTCAATGTTATCGGGGCCTTTGGTTCGGCAGAAACGCCCGGATACAAGGAACTCATGGAGAAGCGGGCGACCTTCCGCTATGGCGAACTTTCCTTCAAGGAACTGCTCAATGAAGTTGCCGAGCGTTTTGGCCTTGCTGTGTATTACGTGCCCCTCGGGGTGGAGCTGACGTATTCCGGCAAGGATTTTGGACGACTGGTGGATCGTTCGTACACGGTACCTCCGCACTTTTTTGACAACGAAGGTTCCGGGGATGAAGGAGATGAGGACGAGGAGGAGGCGTTTGCCAGCGGCGGGCTGAAGGTCAAGCGGGTGGATCCGGTTGCGGCTCTGAAGCGGATGGGCGTGTCCTTTCCCCATGGAGCCGGGGCGAATTACAATGCCCGTTCCCGCCGGCTCAGCGTGCGCAACACACTCGGCAACATAGCAGAGATCGAGCAACTCATATCTGAGGTCGGCACGCTAAAGGAGGATGTCATCGTCATGAGCGTCATCGTGATGGAGACATCTCAGGAAGATTTGGAGGATCTGGGGTTCGAATGGTTGCTCAACATAGGCGTCGGGGATAAGGTCTTCACCGGCGGAGGCACGGCGAAGGCTGCCAGCACTGCCACCGGGATGCCACTTGTCACTTCTTCGGGCGAAGAGACGGAAAACAATTCTCCGACCATGACATCGGGATTGCGTTCTGTACTCAATGTTGCGGGCAAAGCGGATATTGAGCATTTGCTGGCGCAAGGTTCTGTTGCGAACTACCAGAGGAGCCATATGGAAGATATCTCGCCGTCGATTTTCGGGTTCCGCGGCATCTGGTCTGCGGCGGATGTCACCATGGTCATGCGCGGGCTTTCGCAGAAGGGGGCCGCAGACACCCTGAGCACTCCCAAACTCGTCTTTTCGCCGGCGCGTGAGGAGCAGTCCTCTATCATCAATGTTCGTGAGTTTTACTATCCCACCAATTACGACCCTCCGACTTTGACCACCTCCGACTCGTACCAGGATGTAGAGGACACGAATAATAACGGCGATGGGACGGGATCCTGGCACACGGACAGGAGCGGCGGATTTGCGCTTGCCGCGCCTGCGATGCCGACCGACTTTGTGCGTTATGGGGTCGAGGAGGACAACATCGGCGGCGTTGGGTCCATCATGCAGGTGCATAATGCGGAGGTGTTACCGGACGGGGAGCACGTGCGCCTGGCAATAACAACATACGTCAATGATTTTGAAGGATTTGTGGACTGGGGGAGTCCGATTACCGCCGGGCTCTACACGAACAACGAGATTCAGCACATAGAGCTGACGCCCAACCACATTCTGCAGCCCATCTTCAAACGTTATATGACGAACACCTCACTGGTGGTCAAGGATGGGAGTGTGTTGGTGATGGGAGGTATGAAGGAGGCGAAGGTTGTAAGTTACGAGGACAAGGTACCGATTCTCGGAGATCTTCCCCTCGTGGGGCGTCTGTTCCGTTCCTCCGGTTCCAAGAAAAGGCAACGCGTTCTGCTGATCTTTGCCAAGGTCAACATCGTTAATCCTGCCGGGGTTTCCAAAACGTCCTCCGCTTCCGATGAAGCAGGGGGGTCTCCTTTTTGATCTTTGATCCATCACGCAGCATCGCAGGCAATCCTCTCTCCAACACAGAACAATGAGCAGTGAAGTTCGGCAGGTCTGGTGGTCACGTCCACTGGGGAATGTGTTGTGGCTGTTCATTACGTTCGTGTGTTTCACATTGCGCAAACGAGTGCGGGGGAATGTTGAGAGACTGCGGGAAACACAGAGTATCGTGGCGCTCTGGCACAATAACATCTTCGTACCCTGCTATTTTTACCGCTATGTGATTCGGGGGAAGGTGGGTATGAGTATGCTCACGAGCGCCAGCAAGGATGGCACCATGCTGTCCACGGTGGCGAACAACTACGGCATGCGAACCGTGCGGGGTTCCGGACATCGCCGTGGGGTTGTGGGGTTCATCGATATGCTGCGGGAATTGAAGGGGGGGATGAGCATGTGCATCACACCGGATGGGCCGAAGGGACCGCGCTATCATTGTCACCCGGGAGTGATCAAGCTTGCCTCGATGAGCGGATTGCCGATCACGCCGCTGCGTTTCCATTACGGCGCGTGCTTGCGCATGCGGACATGGGATCGATTTCACGTTCCTCTTCCATTTTCTCGCGTGGAGCTGGAGATATGCGAGCAAATTTCGGTGCCGAAGGGACTCACTGATGAAGAGCTGGACTCCTACTGCGCTGAACTGGAGAAGAGTCTCGGCGGGGATTGAGAATTTTCTTCCACTGTGATCAGATCATTTATTCAACACGAAACAGAAGAACCACGATGACAACTACTATACTGAATGGAAAACACACGGCAGAGCTCACTCGGAACGCTCTTCTCGATCCCATCGCACAACTCACGCAGGCCGGTTACACTCCGGGGCTTGCCGTTGTGCTCGTGGGGGATGATCCTGCCTCCCGCGTCTATGTGAATTCGAAGGTGAAGGCCTGTGAACAGCTGGGGATTTACTCTCAAAAATGGGCGCTTCCGGCGGAGACCACGCAGGGCGAGTTGCTGGAACTTATCCACAAGCTCAACGACGACCCCCGCATCCACGGCATTCTCGTGCAGAGTCCGCCGCCGGCGCATATTGATGAGGCCGAAGTGATTCGCCACATCGACCCGAACAAGGATGTGGATGGGTTCCACCCGGTGAATGTGGCTAAGCTGGTGCTGGAGGATCCTACCGGCTTTGTTCCGTGCACTCCTCTTGGCTGCATGGAGCTGCTCAAGACTTATGGCATTCCCACCGCCGGCAAGCATGCCGTGGTACTCGGGCGCAGTATGATCGTTGGCAAACCGATGGCGTCTCTGCTGGTGAGTAAGCTTGCCAATGCCACTGTCACCATTGCCCACTCTCGCACGCAAAATCTCGCAGAGGTGTGCCGCAGCGCGGATATTCTCGTGGCAGCGGTCGGCAAACCGCAGCTTGTGAAGGCCGATTTTATCAAGCCCGGCGCCGTTGTCATCGATGTGGGAATCAACCGTGTGGAGGATCCCGCCGCGCCACGGGGGTACCGACTTGTGGGCGATGTGGATTTTCCCGCAGTGCAGCCGTTGTGCTCGGCCATCACTCCCGTTCCCGGCGGTGTGGGGCCCATGACGATAGCAATGCTCATGGCCAACACTGTGAAAGCCTGTCGACAAATCAGCGGAAAATAGAGACGGAGGCGGTGGCGCCTAAAGGCGCCTATGTACGATTTTGGCACCTCTAAAAACTCGATTTTTTC
>CANQJI010000028.1 GCA_947624205.1 uncultured Akkermansia sp.
GCAAAGGCTGCGCCTTTGTCCATCCGCACTTACCGCCCGCTACGCGTGCGCCCTCATCGGGGCCGTCGTGCGTGTTGACTCACTGGCACCGCCCTGCCAGTTCGCCCTGCGGGCAAAGGCTGCGCCTTTGTCCATCCGCACTTACCGCCCGCTACGCGTGCGCCCTCATCGGGGCCGTCGTGCGTGTTGTACATCGTCCATCGTACATCGTACATAGGCGGCGCTCCGCCTGCCACCGCCGCTTTCCCCTCACTCCGCTGGTTGCACAGAATTCCACCTCCGCATCTGCTTCGCCAAATTCGCGCGCAAGCGCGGGAATTCCCCAAATCGTACATCGTACATCGTACATCGAAAATAGGGGCAGCCGCCCCCGCGGCTGCCCCACTACCCCGTAGTTATGCTAACTACATCCAATGGTCGCCTCACGACTCAGGTCCGCATCTGCCCGCATAACCTGCGAGCAAACACGAACACTTCCTGAATCGTAAACCATCCCATCGAAAATTGCCGACAGACGCCGCCAGGCGTCTCCGCCATTCCCTCCGCATCCCTCGCGCGCAAGCGCGGGAACTCCCCAAATTGACTCACCGCCGCCCCATCGGCGGTTCGCCCCTGCGGGGCAACGCATCCGCGTTGTCCATCCGCACTTACCGCCCGCTGCGCGTGCGCCCTCATCGGGGCCGTCGTGCGTGTTGTACATCGTACTTCGTACATCGTACATGGGCAGCCCCGTCTGCCACCGGCTTCGATTAGAAGCTGATCTTGTAACCTGCGCTTGCATTCGTATTGGTGTAGCGAGATCTCAGTTCCACCGAGGCATCGATGAAGAAGGTGCCCCCACGAGAGCCCACCGGTATAGTGAGCCCGGCTCCGAGCTCGAGTCCGACCGTGCCGACCTCTGCACTCTCCACCTCCTGACTGAGATCCCCGTGCAGCAGCGTGTTCGTCGCCTTGCCCGCTCCCGATCCGGCATCCGCCTTCACCACCGCCCGTGCCTCCATCACCGAGGCGCGTCCGAACACGTTCTCGTGCACCACGCTCTGGAAACGCGCGCCGACGCCGAAGGTCACCGCATTCGCCGTCACGTCGTTCACGTGCAATCCGGCGTCGCTGCCCGTCTCGTCGTAGCCGTTGATCTTCGCATAGCGGAACTGCACGTTGAACAACGGCTGTATCGCCCGCGTTCCTTCCTCGTTCAGCATCTTCGTGTACGCCACCTCATAGAGGAGGGCTGCGGAGAATCCATCCGTCTCGCCGTGGGTCTTGTAACTGTCCCGCGTGCTGTAAATCACCGTACGATCCAGTGAGACATCAGCCGTGCCGATCGTGCCGACGAGTGTGTGGCTCCAGGCTCCCCGCTGCGTGTGGTAGAACCCGCTCAGGTACGTGAAGTCCATATCTCCCTTGCCCATGTCCGCAGAATCCGTCTTCAGATCGTTGTACATGACCGAGAGCGCCAGCCCCACCGAGCTGCGGTTGGAGAAATCCACCGATCCGCCGAGCGTTCCGCCCCAGCCGTTGAGCGTGTAGCCGGGCGCCCAGCCGTCGGCATCCACCTTGTGGTAGCCGGAATCAACGTTCACCCAGGCATGCACACGGCTGACTCCGGGATCGGCGTTCACATCGGCATCCCCCGAGAGCATCGCACGGTTGCGCATGTTCTCCAACTGGCGCTTGGCATCCTGCAGCGCCCCGCTGCCGAGGGTGGATACCGAGCTGCCCGCTGCCGCCGCATAGGTGCGGTCGAGGTCAGCGACGGGCGCCACCATCCCCAGGTAGGAGTAGAGACTCGGGTTGTAGTGTTCAGAGAGCGTGAGGACAAACTTGTACAAATCCCCTCCCTGTCCCGTTCCGCGCACGTACGTCGCTGCCTTGGAGTTCGGCGCATCCGCATCCCACATCAGGTTCGCGCCGGCGCGCACATTCTTGTGCATGCCGCTCGCCAGCCACGTGTTGGTCGTGCTCTCCGTCGTGCCGACAAACCAGTGACCGCCCTCATTCTGCAACTCGCCGCTGAAGTGCGAGGAGCCCAGGCCGGTGAACCCGACCTCCAGCTTCTTCGCCAGTTCCTCCGGACTCTCGTCGATCCGCAGGTTGCCCAGGTCTATATCGCCCTCCGGCATGTCGTTGAGGTTGAAGGTGAGTTTGCCCTTCTTCCCGTTGTCGTTCTCCAGCTTCAATTCCGTATCCAGCGAATGCTTGTTGCCGGCATGGTACTCCATGGTGATTTCGCCGCCTCCGTGAAGCGTCACATCCTTGAGCGTCACATCCCGCTGGTTCGCATCCAGCGTCAGGCGCCCATCCTCCTGCACCTCCACGCTCCACGTGTCACCCTGGACGCCATCCAGGTGCGCGCGCGCTCCCTGCTGCACGTCCAATGTGCCCAGGCCTTCGAGAGTCCCGGAGAAGGAGCCCTCAACCTCGTCGGTAACCTTCAGTCTGGAAGACTGGCTCGTGCCGCCGTACACCGTTCCGCTGCCGATCAGTCCGCCGACGCTGCCGGTATTGCCGTTGCCCAGGTCGAGTGTCGTGCCGCCGCCGACAGATGCCGTTCCGGTGATATCCAGCGAGCTGTTATCTCCCAGCGTCAGCGCAGATCCCTCATCCTTGAGCTTGATGTCGCCATCCAGTGCGCCATCTTTCCCGCCGATCCTTCCTCCGTCGAGCGCCATCTGCCCGCCGTTCTCCACCGTGATGTCTGCTTCGCCGGTCACTGCCGATCCCGCACCCACCGTCAGTTTGCTGGAGCTCCCGCCCGCAGTGCCGGAGACGGTGATGTCGCCGTCCGCCAGGTTGGCGCCGTTCTTCACCTCCATCTCAGAACCCTTCTCCACCGTGAGATCCACGCCCTCCATACCGCTGGCGGCGCCGTCCATCACGAGTCGGCTCCTGTACGGTGAATCAGACGAGCCGGTCACTCTCAACCGCCCGCTGCCGTCGCCGGTGACCCTGGTCTGCCCCAGGGTCGTGTCCTCGCCCGTCTTGCTGCTGTCCAGCGTAAGTTCGGCGCCGTCCGTGATGCCGATCGAGCCTCCCGTGCTCTTCTCCACGATGCCGCCCACGGTGCTCTTCGTCTTATTGGTGAAGGTGATGCCGTCGTCCTCCTCTCCCTTCGTGCCGTAGTCGAACACCAGCGCTCCCAGTCTGTTGCCCTCGCCGCCCTTCACGGTGATCGCTCCGTCCGTGAACGTCAGATCGCCTTCCACACGAATGCCGCCGGTCCGCGTGTCACTGCCCACCGTGAGTCGTCCGGCTCCCTCCTTCACGAAGTCCACTCCCGCAGCATTGCTGCTGATCGTGCCTTCAAAGATGGTATCCTGCCCGCGGACATCGAAGCCGTCCTGATCCTTGGCATTCACCTCGTGCCCCTGACCATCGACGATATGCTCGCTGTGTTCCTTGCCGAAGCCGACTTCGTCCGGATCGTCGAACCGTGCGTTCACAAGGTGCACTGTCCCGCTCTCGCCCGTCACTTTCAGCTCCGAGCCTTCCAGACCCACCAGGTTGTTCAGGTTCGCCGACTCCTCGCCGTCCTCCACAAACTGCAGCGTGAATGTTGTCCCTTCATCCACCACCACGGCCCTCGCCTCCTGCAGGCGGTCGAAGGCATCGCCGTCTTCCCTGACTTCGACGCTGTCGGGCTGCCCGGCGCTCTCGCGTTTCTCGCTCAGCACGAGGTACACATTCTTGCTCGAACCGCTCAGCGCGATGCTGCCGCCCTCCACGCCGTTGAAGTTGAAGCCCAGATTCGCCAGCAGTTCCGCGTTTGCGGATCCCGTGAAGACCCTCAACTCCGGATCCTCATCCGCCGCGAATCCGGTGAATGTCAACTCACCGTTGGTCACCCGCAGCCAGGTTTCGGCATCCTCTTGTCGGTGCCTCTCCAGAATATCCAGCAACGCCTCGTTCGTGAAGTCGATCACAAGTCCGTCCTGATTCTCGTCATACGTCTCGCTCTGCTTCTTCACCTCCAGCTTATGCCCTTTCCCGCCGTCCTCGAATTCCACCAGTACCTCGCCCTCTGCCGACGAATTCGTGATGCTCTCTCCATCGAAGACCAGGGTCATGTTGGTGTTCCCCGCGCCCACGATGATGTCTCCTCCCACGCC
Source organism: uncultured Akkermansia sp. (assembly GCA_947624205.1). GTDB lineage: Bacteria > Verrucomicrobiota > Verrucomicrobiia > Verrucomicrobiales > Akkermansiaceae > Akkermansia. The sequence continues at coordinate 4,110 of CANQJI010000028.1, forward strand.
CTTCAGGCGCCCGCTTCCGGTTTCCTCAGCGCCCTTTTCGCTGCCATGGATCGTGATGGAGTCAAACTGACTGCCATCCGTTCCTCCCACATCCACCACACCGGTGGCATCCACCGTGAACCTGGTTCCGCGAGCCTTGGTCATCGCCTGCAGCAGTGTGCCTTCCTTCAGGCGGAATTCGCCCCCGCCTTCCAGGCGTGATCCGCTCCAGATCGCTCCCCGTCCGTCCAACACAATGATGTCGTCGCCGGTATTCAGCGTGCCCGTGGCCGTGTTATCCTTGCTGGTCAGGGTGATGGTGTGGCTGTCGTCACCATCGGCAAAGGTCAGATTCAGCGCATTGCCGAATTCGTCATCGCCAATTCTGCCGTCCAGTATAGCATCATCCGCCGTGCTCAGAATGATGGTTCCCGTTCCCGCCATGTTGAAGCGGTAATGCAGCGGATCGTTGCTCTCCTGGTCACTCCCCAAATCGGTGAGGTTCAAACTCCAGGAAGAAGCAGAGCTCACCGCCCCGTCTGCCTGCGTCCCAGCCGTCACCAGCCCCGCCACAACCGTGCCCGTGAAGCCTGCCATCTTGCCGTTGTAGGTGTGCTCGAACTTCAACTGCTGCCCGCCGTTCGTCCCCCAGGCATTCGCCAGCACGCCATCGCCGGTGATTCCCTCCGTCGTGGTGAGGGTCACGGCAGCATTCGGATTCGTTCCCCCGCTGCGCGCATAACCGCCCACCAGGTTCGTGCCGGCAACCTCCAGGCTCCGCACGCTCACCTCCGTCGTGTTCCCGCTTCCGCCGAACACGAGGGCGCGCCCGGCGAGTCGGAGATCAGTCCTCGCTCCGCCCAGCACGCTGCTGTTGTCCAGATGCACGGTATCTTGCGTACCATCACCCACCATGGCGATGACACCCTCGAATCCGCTGTTGTCCGCGTCCGCGTGCATCTCGTAGGTGCCATGGTCTCCTTCGGCGCCGATCTCCACGCGCCTCCGTGCGTCAAATCCCTCGCCCAGGCTCTTCTTGGTTGTCGTCCAGCTTTCTCCGTCCTCGGTATTCCCATTCCGGAAGGCGGTCTGCATCTCCAGCGTGCCGCCATCCGTGGCCTGCAGGTTCAGCGTCGCCCCTTCCGCCACGTGGATGTCACCGGTCAACCCCGCGCTGCCGCCGTGCATCTTGTAGGTCAATCGCCCTTCGCGCACGTCGATCGCGCCCTTGTACTCAGCACCTTCCTGCCCCTTCCATTCGATGGTCAGCCCGAAGCGCCCCGTCTTGCTCACGCCGTAGTGCAGCGCGCCCGTCAACGCCCCGATCTGATCCCCGCTCGGCTCCCCGGGCGTCATCGTCGAACTGCCCAGGGTAACCGTATCCGTCGGCGCCTGATAGGCATCCGCCGTCTGCCCCTTGAGGTTCTGCACGAATTCGGCGTAGGTCTTGCCCACCTGCAGCTGAAGCGTCATGTTCGAATCGAGCTTCACCTTCGAGCTCACCAGATCATTGATCTTCTGCCCGGACATGTAGAGCGTCCCGCCGCCGTTGTTCTCGGTCTGGCTCTCCTCGATGGCCAGCACACCGCCCTTCATGAAGATCTCGGTCGTGGTGCTCACCGCGCTGTCGCTCGCCAGAACGAACCGCCCGGCTTGCAATTCCACTCTCGGAATCTCATTCCCGTTCGTCCGAACTTCCGCTCGCCCGCCCTGCATGTAGAACGTGCCGCCATCATTCTTCTTGTCCAACTTGATGCTCCCATCGCCCGTGAAGGTGTAGTTGCCGTTCACATACACATTCCCCGGCGTCACATTGCCCGCCACCTTGACCTCGCCTTCCCCTTCGCCCGTGAAGTACACAGCCGATGCTTCGCCAACCGTCGTGCCGTCATCCTTGTGCTTCCAGTTTCCGCCCCTGGAGGTGTCACTGTCCTTCCACGTTCCGTCCTCATCGCCCCTCCAAACCCACATCTCAGGATTGGTCGCAGAGAGACTCAGCACGAGGCTGTCACCCCTTCTCTCGAGCCGCGCGTCGTATTCGTCGCTCGAGCCCGGATTATTCCTCCTCATCGCCTCCTCCCAATCCGTCAGCTTGCCTTCCACCTCACCGAGGCTGAAGTAATCGCCGAGGTTGTCCGTCTTGAGCTCAGCCGTGCTGATGCCGGTGATGAGGTAATACGTCCCCGCAGCCAATCCGGTGATGTCCTCCCCGAGGGACAGCCCGATCCTCCCCTTTCCATACTCGCCGAATTGTCCGGCAGCAAAATCCAGCCCTCCCGTCACCTTCAGGTAGGCTTTCTCAGCCGTTCTTCCGTCCGGTGAGGTGTCACTCAGGTTGAATTTCAGACTTCCGCCTCCCAGCGTCAGCGCTCCATTTACCTCAATGCACCCGCCCTCGATGGACAGGTTGCCGTTGAAGGGCTGCCCCGCCGGCAAGGCATTCCAGATGGACCCGACTTTCAGCGTGCCCGTTCCCTTCTTCGTGAAGGTCCCCACTTCGTTAGACAGCACCAGTGCTTTCGCCGTCACTTCGCCCGCATTGCTGACCTCGTCGAAGTCCTGCAGCACCACGTTCTCCATCGTATGCGACCCGTTGATGACGAGGCTCGCATTCCCCACGCTGGATGCATCATCCGCTCCCTCCTTCTTGTAGCCGCCGGAGAGTACCTGCTCTCCCTCGCCGCCGAACGCAAATTCCTCCCCGATGTTGACAGTCACCGTCCCCGTCTCAGAAGTCTGCGCCGACTTATGCCAGCCCGCGGCATACACGTCGCCCGTGACACTGCCGCCATTGAGGTTCAGCGTGATGTTCCCGCTCTTCAGGGTGTTCAATGCGCCCGTCACGTCGCTGTAGTGCCCGCCAATCACGTCGCCCGTGATGCTTCCGCCGTTAATGGTCAACACCACATTACCGACCGTCATGCCGCTGCCCTGCCCATTGCCCGTCACGTAGCTGCCGCCGATCACGTCACCCTCGATGTCGCCGCCGCCGATGGTCAGGCTGATTGCTCCCATCTCCGTCGTCAAGGTCTTCTCCGGTCCGGCATACTCGGCGTAGTCGCCGCCCACAATGCGGACGTTCTCGAACGTTCCTCCCTTGATTTCAACGGAAGTGTCGCCAACGCGCGTGCTGCTGCCGCCGGTGTTGCTGTAGTAATCACCGCCGACCACGAGGGATTCCTCTTCCGAGCTGCCAAAGGTGACGCTGCCCTTTTCCTCTCCCTCTCCTCCGATCACGACGTGCGTGTCACCCGTCGTCGTCCCCTGGGCTCCGCTGCCGTCCAGCGTGATACTGCCGCCCACCACGCTCCGGAAGTGCCCGCTCTTCAGCGTTACCTCCGTGTTACCCGTGAAGGTCATGGCGTGATCTCCCGTCGCCGTGCCCGCGAACCACATACCGCCCGCGATCGCCTCTTGATACGTGCCGCCGTTGATCGTGATCCTCGTGTCGCCCTCGAACTCCGTCTCTCCTCCGCCGGCAGCCTCGCGTCGGCTCGCGCCGTTGATGCCCGCCGTGAAGGTGTGCCCTTCTCCCGCCGTGATGTCAATGGTCGCATTGCCCGCAAAGCTCGTCTTTCTTTCGCCGGTGCCGGTCGCCGATGCCGTCGTGGTGAAGTTGCCGCCCACAATCGCCTTGTCGAAGCTACCTTCTTCTGCTGCCGTTCCTCCGTCATGCCCCCCGACGAGATCCAGCGTGATGGACGAGTTTCCGAAGAACTTCGGTTGAACATTCTCCGTCTCCCCGACTCCGCTGGCGTCGATCCACGCGTTGCCGCCCACCACTGCCGCAAAGGAGCCCCAGTTCTCTGAAGTCCCCACATCCGTGCCGTCGGACATCTTCGGAGCGTCCGTCGCGCCGATCCCCAGCACCTCGTAGATGAAGATGTGGCTGTTGCCGGAGAATTCGCAGATCGATGCCTCTGTCGAACCGCTCGTCAGCGTGCTGCCGCCCACGATGCCGCCCTTCACCTCGCTGCCGCGGAAGACGCTGATGAAGCTGTTGCCATGGAAGGTGAACGAGGAGTTGTTCACGTGGTTGCCGCCCACGATGTAGTCCACCTCGCCGCCTGTCACCTGGATGTGCGTATTCCCGGTGAAGCCCGCGTAGTTGGCGCGTCCATCGCTCGCCAGGCAGCTCGCGCCGCCCACCAGCAAGTGCAGGTGCTTGTTCTCCGCTCCCTCGCCACACTTGAAGTCGATGTAGCTCGAGTAATTCAGATCCTCGGTCGTCTCATCTGCAGCAAAGATCCTGCCGCCCACCACACTGGCGTAATCCACACTCGAACCCGCCGTCAGTCGGATGATGGTCCGCCCGCCGTCCGTATACGTGGTATTCCCCGCAAGCTGCAACGCGTGAGAGGCAAAGCCATTCGTGCCCTCGCCATCAAATTCGGTTCCGCCGCTCCAGGTTCTCCCCTCGAAGTCCGTCTCCAACGGAGCCCCGGAGAGCCCGCCGACTTTCCCCCAGGCTTCATCCCAGACGTCGGAAGAAATCTCCGTACCGCTCAACGTCAGGTACAGGTGGTAGCCTCCTTCTGCCGCCTGTCTCCACTCGTAGCTGCCCTCCCCTACTCCCTCGATCGGCTTGAGGTTGAGGAAACCACGAAGTCGCTCTAGCTCTGCCTCCAGGTCATCACCGCCCGCCACGATGCCCAGATCGATGCCGGTCTGATACGTGGACGCGGACAGTCCCGAGAGATCAAGGGTCAGTTTCGTTTCTCCCGTGAAGATATCACTCGTGAAGAGATCGGAGGAGAGGCACAGGGTCTTCAGCCCGCCTCCGTCGCGATAGCTCAGAGTGAGCCCACCACCAAAGCCGATCTGCTCACTACCCAGCACGTCGGTCGCCAGGCCGGTGAAGTCGTCCTTCCACACCAGCTCGCCTCCGTAGTTCATGCACAGGGTAGCTTCCTTCTCCACCATCACCTTGTTCCCGAAGGTGTACTTGCCCACCCCATCCTTGCAGAAGGTCCCTTCCACATGGATCATCCCATCACCACCGCTCACCGTCAGCCTTCCCTCGCCCGCCTCCTGGTTGATGGATCCGATAAAGACCTTGCCGGTACCATCAGCCTGCACAGTGACATCAGCCTTCCCTTCGTTCACAATCTGCGACAAGTGCAGCTCCTGCCCCGCGCCGAGTTTGTTGCCCCCGCTGCCGAATTCCATCGAACCCGTCAGCGTCCCCACATGGATGCTCTGCTCACGCTCGCCCTCCATCGTGCCGAGAAGCACCCTTCCCGCCGTCTCCGAGCTATTGGTGAGACTCTTCAGGTGCACCTCCTGCCCATCATCCGCGCTGCCGGTGAGATTGCTCATGTCCAGCGTTGCTCCGTTCGTCAAAGCAAGAGCCAGTCCTCCATGATCCTCCCCCGTGCTACTGCCCAGATTCCCCTCGCCAAAGTCGAACACCAGTCTCGATTCACTGCCATCCACCGTGACGCCATTCGTCACGGTCACGTTCCCGCTCTTCAGCGTCAACGTGCCACCATTGGCCACGCTCACAGCTCCGGTCACGGCAATCTGGCTACTCCCACCATCGCCGAGGGTCACTTGCCCGCCTGCCGCATCAGTCGTGCCAACCGTAATGCTGCCGTAAGTCTGGCTCGCACCTTTCACCTCGAGACTCGAATTCGTTCCGGTCACAGTGACACCACCCGTCACGTTAATCGATTTCTCCGGAGCGGATGCATCCAGCACCAACCCACCGGCCTCCACGGTCAACGCATTGCCCGCAAAGCTTCCCACAATCGTCTGCGTGCCTGCGCCTCGCTTGACAAGGGACAAGTTGCCACCCGTCACATCCGCATGCACCGTAGCTTCCGCCAGTGGCGTACCGTCGAACGCTGTCCCGCCAAAGTCGATGACAAGCTTGGAGCCCTCCGCCCCGGTGATCGCCCCTGACGTTCCTTCCAAATACTTCACCGTGTAGCCATCCGTCTCTGTGGCGGTAACATTCAACGTGCCTCCGCTCAGCTGTATGGCATAGTTCGCCAGTGCGTCGGCGGACTGACCTTCCTCGCCGGCAGCAAACGCCAGTTGCAAACTACCGTTTTCGACATTCAGGCGTCCGGCGCTCTCTGCAACCGTGCTGAAGCCCTCACCAAAAACGAGAGTTCCATTGCCCTTCTTGGTGATCGTGAAGGCCTTTCCTGCATTCCCACCTTCCGTAGCCGTGCCACTCAACGTCCCCTTCAGGGTGAAGGTTGCATTGCCGGTTTCGTTGAGATTCTCCATGACGTTGATCGAGGTATCCGCCTCCGCCACAATGTCCCAGTTCGTCGAAGTTGCGCCGGTACGGAACACATACAGCGCGGCATCCATCGGTGGGTTAGTTTTGTGAGTCTCGCCATTGATAGTAAACCCAAAGTCACTCATAGTAGCTCCCGAACCATTCCCGGCCAGGTGCAGTGTGGCTTTCCGACCCTGATCCGCATGCTTGTTCAGCCAGTCGTTATTCCAGATCAAGATTGTGGTGTTTTCCTCCACGTAATAGTTTTCGACATTGGTCAACATGTAGTTGCCGTCGGCCGTGGGGGGATCTCGCAAAATGATCGTTGTCCTGTTGTCGGTTCCTGTCGACCGCAACCTCAGTGAGCCAATTTTCTTATTATCGCCTGCCGTGGTGTTCAGGAAATACCACAGGACTCCTCCGCCGGAATTGACAGTCTGAGTTCCTATATCTTCCAGCACGAGTGTACCTGCGCCATGAACGAGCGCTTTCTGGTCAGCAACAGTTGCTGACAACCCGTTCAGCGACTCCGCGCCGTGGAAGGTAACCGTGCTGCCCTCGTTGACAGTGATGTTAATGCCACCGGCAACCGTCTTGGTGCCGGAAGAGAAGAAATCCACCTGCGCCGTGCTTGCCTCATCGCCGGTAGTGCCCACAACGAGCGACCTGAACGCGAGATTCTGCTCGCGGTCTTCCTCCGTCCCAAAGCTCAGCGTCCCGCTATTGACCGTGATGCTTGCCGCCGCCACATCTCCCAGGAGCGTCTGCTGACCGCTCGTAACAATGTTCAGAGCTCCGGTGAAGGTAGAATTCACACCATATCCTGCTCCCTCAGCCGCCGTCAGGGTCAGTGTCCCATTTCCGGCGAATGTTCCGGTTGCCAGATTGAATTCCGTCGTATCCAGGGTCAGGCTGGCTGAAAGGTGAGTCGCATCACCGATGGTCAACGTGCCTTGCAGATCGAGTGAACCGAGGGTGTTGTCCGCTCCGTTCAGCACCAAATTGCCGTCGCTCTTCACAACGATGTCAGAGTCGGTCACCGTGCCGTTCATCACGAGCGTGGCATCTATGTTTCCCACAATAACCTCATCATCTGCACCACTACCAACCGTAAGCGGTCCGCTGTAGGTACCGCCAAAGCCCTGCGCACCCTGAGTGACCGTGATGGAACCGACATCATCGAGGCTTCCGTCGAAGGTCTGCATACCTCCATCCGCCGCCGTGGTGAATGTGTTACTAAAGTTCAACTCCACCGTGCTGTCCGTATTCCCATCCGTCAGCGTGCCGACTCCGGAAAGCCCCTTCATCACCACTGGGTCCGCAGCCGTGAGTGTAAGTGTCGCGTCTTGCTCAATCGTGAAGACGGTGTCACCATGGTGGAAGTCGCCCAGAGTCTGGAAAGCGCCCTGCTCCAGCACAAGTTGATCCACGCCATGCATCTGACCGGCATAGACGCCACCCATTCCTGTGATGTTCAGCGTGGTGGTTCCGGAGCTGTGCCTTCTCAGGAGATTCGTAGAGCTACTGCCATTGAGTTGCCCAACATTGAGGGTGATGGCTCCCGTCTCTGACTCACTACCCAACCACAGCTCATGATCCAAAGTAAGGTTGTCAATCGAGCTCCCGCTAGCCCCGACGCCAATGGTCATGTTCTGATTGACCGCGAGCGTACCCAGTGTGAGGTGCCCGGAGGAAATCTGCCCCGTGCTCTCAACGACGACGTTCACATGATCCTCTGCCCCACCGATAGCGCCGGCGTAATTTCCGCCCGTACCGCTCAGAGTCAGCGTGACCGGCGTTCCGGCATCCAGCGAGCTGATCTGCCCCGATCCGTTACCGGTAAGACTCGTTATCTCTGCGGTATTCCCCTCGCCGCCCAACTTCAGGGTGCCATTCACTGCCATGGACGAGAAGCTATGCGCCCCCTTCAGCTCCACTGTGCCGCCGTTAATCGTCAGAGATCCGGTGACACCGAGAGCTTTCCCCTCCACGGTGCCGTCCAGCACGAGTGTCCCATTGCCCTCTTTGACAATCCCCGCGCTGCCGGTCATCCCGCCTTGCACCTGAATCGTGCTGCGATTCTCTGCATTCGCTGCATCCCCGCCGGCTGTGAAGGTGAACGTTACCTCCGTCCCCACATTCAGCGAACCGGTGAGAGTCAGCGTGCCTCCAAATGTGGTTCCGTCCTCCACGCTGTCGCTATCCGCATCCGCCGTGATGATACCGCCCAGCCCGCTCACCGCACCGCTGATCACCAGCACGCCGTCGCCGTACTTGGTGAGCACCTCAGGCGTATCGTTGCCCGCCTGTACCTTACCCAGCACACTCGCGTCAATCGTCCCCGTGCCGCCGCTCACAAACACCGCCGCATCCGCATCCAGCACCAGAGAGCCGCCCGTGAGCGAGGCCCCGCCATCCAAACGCAACGCGCCGTAGGGAAGGTAATCCTCCCCTTCGTCGGGGTTTGTATCATACGTGAAGGAACCATTCTCACCCGTAAACCCTTTGCCCGCAATGTGCACCTTACCCGGCTGATCCCCCTCCGTCGTCTCCACATCCCTCTGGTCGTAGGTTTTCTTCAGCCAGAACTGCGCCCCACCCTCCACAGTGACACTCTTGAAGTTCACAGCCTCATCCCCATGCTCAGAATCACCTGCAACGTAGTCGTAGTAGAACACGTTGCCGCTGAGCCCAATCTCCTGTCCCTGCCACGACTTGTCAAAGACCAGCGTCAGGTGCACCGGCGTGGTAAGATCATCACCCTCCAGGATGAGCCGTCCGGTAGTTCCACCCTTGTACCCGAAGTTCTCCCCGCGCGTGATGGTCAGACCATCCTGCAGCTTCACCCTCAGATGGTTGTCTCCCAGATCCAGCAGCCCATCCAGGGTCAGGTGTCCCTCACCGGTGATGGTCAGCCGATCGGCAGCCGCCACAGTCAATCCTCCCAGCGTGACGTCGCCCGCCAGCGTCCATTCGGTCGTCCCCTCGTTGGTGATCTCCAGGCTGCTCAGGTAGCTCTCCTTCTCCCCACCCAGCGTGAGATTCGTCCCGTTAAAGACGATTTCGCCCACATAGCCCTCCGGCTTCGTGTCCGCGGCGTTCACCGCTCCCAGCACCACCGTATCCCCTCTGAAGTGCAGCTGCGTATTCGACTCCAGGGTCACATCCCCACTCTGGTACACATCCCCGCTGAACGTCAGCGTTCCTTCCTCCACGGTGATGGTTCCCTCGTGCTCGGATCCCTTACCACCGAGAGCCGACGTGAAGGTTTGATTCTTCTCCCCCCTCTTCACGATGTCGAGACTTTGCCCGAACGTCACCCCCGAGGAGAGTCCACCCTCCCCCTCCACGTCCGTGGTATCCACCGTCAGCTCGCCCGCGCCCATGATAGTGCCGCTGTTCGCGCTCTCACCGAGTCCTCCGGTAATGGTAAGTTTCCCATTCTCAAGCACCTCGATGCTCCCCGATCCACCCATGGTGAGACTGCTCCCACCCGCCAGGGTATTATTCTCCCCGGTGAATTTCAGCGTCCCATTCACCTCCGTCGCGCCGGTCAGGCTCACCGTCCCACCACCCAGGGTGATCGCTCCTCCCTGGTCCACCGTGATGGTTCCCCCGGACATGTTCTTCAGGGTCTGATTCTCCAGGTTTCCGGTCACCGTGATATCCACGCCGGTAAGGCTGCCCTCAAAGGTCTTCGCCTCACTCAACGGGCCGCCGCCGAGGGTAAGCTGGGCATTGACTTCGCTCCCTTCCGCCTTGCCGATGTTCCCGCTGCCGGTCAACCCGCCATTGAACACCGTCTCCGTCCCCTCCGTCGTCCCAAGCGTGATCTTGCCATCCTCGTTCACCGTGACCAATCCGCCTACCGTGACCCCCTCCAAAGCAACCGTGCTGTCAACAGTCCCATCCGTCAGCTCGCCATTCCCCACCGTCAACGCTCCCGTGATGCTCGGAACTTTCTCGCCCGCCTTCTTGATCTCCACCGTTCCCTTCCCCACGCTCACGTTCCCGAAGGTCGCCTCCCTGAGGCTGCTGGCGCTCCAGCTATCCCCGGCATCCCCAAAGTCGAAGACCACATTCAGGTGATGCCCGTCGGCATTCGCCGCAATGCTGCCGGTGAAGCCCGCAATGCCACTGGCACTGGTGAGGGTGAGCGTCCCGTCTGCATCCGCCCCGCCGGTGAGTGTACCGTCGCCGCTGAGCGTCGTAGCTGTCATACTACCACCCAGCCGCAAGGTTCCCCCCACTGCCAGCGTTTCCACCGTACTCTCCGCCCCATTCATCTCCAGCGTCCCATTCGTGATCGTGATGGTAGATCCGTTGAATATTCCTCCGAGCACCTGCGTCTTCGCCCCCTCACCCACATTCATGGTAATGGAATCCACACCGGTCAGCGCCCCGCTGTACGTCGCCACGGTGTCTTCACCCGCCGACGCCACACCGGTCAGAGTAAGCGCGAGCTTGTCAGTCTCCCCAAGAGCCACGTTGCCGTCCGCTCCCACCTTCTTCAGCGCAAAGCCGCCGCTCAGCGCCCCCACACTCAACGTCGCTCTGTTCTCCGCTCCGAAGGTCAGCTGCAAGTTACCCGCGCCGCTCACCGTCCCCGCCACGGTATTCGACGTGTTCGCAAAAGCCAGCGTCCCATTCGTCAGCGTCACATCCCCCGCAGCATCCACATCCTTACCCGCATCCGCCGCGCCCAGCACCAGCATGCCGCCCTCCACCGTGATATCCTTGCCATCAAACGCGCCGCTGATCGTCTGCGTACCCGTACCACGCTTGATGAGAGAGACAAAGGTGTTTCCTCCTCCGGAAACCCTTGCCGCAGAAATCGCGCCCTCACTCTTATCTTCCGCATTAAAGTCGATGATTAGGGTCTTAGTAGCACCGGTAAGACTGACAATAGTACCGGCGGATCCCTCCAGGTACTTCACCATGTATTGATCATCACTCCCGTACAATCGAAGCTCCTGACCGGCAGCAAAATTGATACCATAATTTTTCAGAGCCTTTCCGTTATCTTGGTAAAGTGTCAAGTGTCCTCCGGTCACGCGGATGGATCCCGTGTCGTCTTCCGCAGTGGAGAAAGCTCCGAATAGTATCAGCCCAGTACCGTTCTTTGCGTTTGATGTGAGTTCACGTCCGCCAAGCGTGAGTTTCCCGGTAACGTTCAAATTCCACACCATTCTTATCGTCGCATTATCATCTAGCGTGATGTTGACATCGGTTGTTCCACTCGGATTTGCCTCCCATACCAGGGCGCCGCCTTCGTCGCCATATCCGGTCCCACTCAGATGGAGGGTGTGACCTCCGCCAAGATTCCAGCTATTGTGCGCAAAATGAAGTGTGCTACCCGATCCGACATAGATATCCTTGATGCTCTTCCAATAATTGACATCAGCAGCATTGCTGTCGGTTACAAAACGCGTGTTGTCCAGCAAGAGGGCTCCAAGTTGACCGACCTTCGAAGCATCTGTACCGGCATTTTCTACGAGGCTCCTCAGAAGAGAGGAGGATAGCGAATCGGAGTTCAAATCCAGTCCGCTCAACTTCAGCGTACCCTCGCCCTTCACCATAGAACCGCCTTCTGTCCATTCGTCCGCCGTCTTCACCACAAGTTCAGAACCGGCATTCACGGTGACCTGCCCCAGCGACTTCGCGCCCGTAGCACTCACAACGACCTGAGCCTGCTGCTCACCGCTGCCGATGGTCATGCTGCTTAGCATGATCGAGCCCGCTGCAGCGGTCTCTGACCCAAAGCTCAGCGTTCCATCATTGACCGTAACGCTCGCCGCCGTCACACTGCCCTCGAGGGTCTGCGTGCCGGAGGAGGTAATCGTCAGTGCCCCCTCAATCGTGCTGCTGATACTGCCGCTGAGATCACCGCTGCTCGTGAGATGGAGTGTGCCATTGCCGTTGATAATGCTGTTCGCGTTCCACAGATAGGCGTTATCCAGAGTCAAGTCGGCGGTATTCGGCTCCTCTGTCCCACCGATGGTCAATGTGGCTCTATTAAGAGACTCACCAAGCACCAGCGTGCCGGCAATAATGTTGCCCGTGCCATTCAGCGTGGTGTGAGCATCCACGACGAGGCATCCACGTCCACCGCCGGCAACTTTCAGTGTTCCGCTCACGGTCGTCTCGCCACCCAGAGTCAACATCCCGTACTCATTCACCGTGACCGTAGTCAGATCGGTCGTACCCGTGAAGACCTGGTACGCCTCTGTTTCGTTAGTACCAATCACCGCCAGCGCCACCCCTCTCACCATACCGGCAAAGCTGTCGTCACTGTAATCACCATTGCCGCCGGTCACCGTGATGGTACCGCTCAACGTGCTGCCCTCCCCGCCCTTCACGCCGGTGACTCTCAAGCCACTCGCACTACCTGTGGTCGTGCCGCCGGTAACCTCCAACATGCCATTCAGAGTGCCGCCCAACTCCACCGTACCGTTGGTGGACAAGTTGCCATTGGCGTTCTCACCCAGCGTAACGGTCAGTTTATGCCCGGCATCGCCGCCTTTCAGCGCACCGCCTCCTTCACCCACGTTCACCGTCACACTGCCGCTCGCGGTCAATGTGCCTATACCGCCTGTGCCGTCGCCACCCAGCGTAATCGTGCCTTGGTAGCCCTCACCCAGCGCCGTCCCCAGCGTCAGGCTGCCGCCCCCGCTCACGGTGATGCCGTTGTTCGCACCGCCGACCAGGCTGCCATTCACCGTGACACCCACGCCATCCACCACCACGGAGCCATTCACTTCTCCGCTCTCAGTAAGCAAGAGATTGCCGGTGACAGTCAGGCTGTTGTCGTCTCCCGCCCCTGCCGGATCCTGCTGCGTGAAGGTGTAAGTCGCACCGCGCACTTCCATATCGTGCACGCGGACTTCCCCGTCCAGCTGCACGGTCATCCGCTCCACCCCAATGCCATCGGCGAGGGTGAGAATCACGTTCTGCTCGCCGCTGTTGTCGAGCCACGTCCCCCAGGTTTTTTGCTCCCCGTGTGAGGACTGCCACTCGACGTCCGAATCGCCCTCAGCCGACCACACCAGCTTATCGACGGCAACACGATCACCATTCGCCTGCTTATACCCGTCAAAGATGAGGGCATTGGTCTGGTCAGTAATCCACAGATACCCGTTGGAATCCACGCGGAAATGCCAGCCGTCGAACTCTTGCGCCTCATCCAGACCATACGTCACCGCAATGAGGATATCATCGTACCACTTGCCTGCACCCGCGAGCGCTTCTACCCCCGTGAAAAGCTGGTATCCCGAGCTGTTCTGCACGATCTCCAGCAGATCCTGTCCCGACAACTCGATGGTCAGCTGGTTTCCCGCTCCTCTCTCGAATCCCGTGAATTGCAGCTGCGTGAGCGCCGAACCTGTCTCCCCCAGGGCCAGGCGCAATCCACCGAGGGTTGCCGCCCCTGTCAGGGTCACATCGCCCAGGTTGTAGATCATCGCCTCCGGACCGGTCGGTCGGGTGCCACTGCCGACGAGGTTCAGCCGGCTGCCGTTCGCCATGGTGAGCGAAGGCAGATTGCCCTCCAGCGTCGTCACCGACAGCCTCACTCCCGCCTCCAAATTCAGGTTCGCCTGGTTCCCATCCCCCTCGCCTATCGTGAGCGTTCCAATGCTGTTAGCGCCGAGACCGGTGAAGCTCAGGATGCCGCCGTCCATGGTAACACCCGACAGTCCTGCTGCGTTGAAGAATTCGAGTGTGCCGTTCTTAACGGTGAAGGCGTTGGAATAGCTCTGCCCGGTAAATGTCTGTTTCGCCCCCTCCACCGTGCTGTCCATCGTCACGGCGAGCGTTCCCAAATCTCCGCTGTACGTGCCGCCCGCGCCCGTAATCACCAGCCCGGCAGCCACATTCGCGCCGTCCGCAGAATAAGTCGTACCCGCCAGAATCCCGGCCGCAGCACCGTCCTGCAATCCGCCCAGGCCCAACTCTCCCTGCCACTTCAGCGTGCCGCCATTCATGGTCAACACACCGCTTACGGCATTCTCCGCCGCACCCTTGGAGAAGTTGATTTCCGCCCCCGTGTCCAGCGAGAAGTCGCCGGTCACCGTGTTGTGCTCAGCCCCCGCAAGCGTCAATGTGCCCGCGAGTGTCAGCATGTTCTCCGGAGCCCCTTCCGCAGTCTGTTTCGATGCCACCACAGTCACCTCACTCACATTGTCCGCCCCCAACACCAACTCGGCTTCCGCCGCCACGTTGACGGTGGCGCTACTCAGGTCAAGGATATTTCTCTCCCCTCCCTGTGACATTCCCGTCGATCCGGTGAGGGTCAGTTGACCGCGCTCCACCGCCAGCTCATGCCCTGTGAATTGACCGCTCAGCGTGAAGGAACCGGTGCCGGCATACGTCAATCCGCTTCTCACCTCGCCGCCGAATGTGCCGCTCTCCATTTGCAGCTTCAGCATGCCTCCGCCCGTGATACCCCCGAATTGACCGCTTATTCCATTCAGCTGCGTGGTAACCGTCAGCACAGATCCCCCCGCAAGAGAGATCTGACCGCCTTTGCCGACGAAAAGGGTACCCACTGAGACCAAAGCCGCCTCCTCCGTGGAAACGGTGCCGTATACCTGCAAATTAGACTGGATTGTCGCATTATCGCCCAAAAGGAACTCGGCGCCCGCTTTTACCTGAACATATGCACCACCCGAAGCAACGGTTCCGGTGTACGCTTCTGTACTCCCACCGTATAGGAACAACCCGTGACCTCCTCCGAAGGTCACATTCCCGCTTCCGCTCAGCGATCTGATGTGTAAAGAGTTACTCTGTAAACGGAGGGTAGCCCCATCGCTCAGACTGATACCGTACCCCTCCATGTTCAATGCCGACGGGGTCGTAGTCACCCTGAGGGTGGTTCCTCCGCTCATGGCAATCTTCCCGGTGCCACTCATCGTGAAACCTCCGTTTATGTCCAGGATGGCGTTGCCGGTGCCTTTGACCGTGAGCGTCCAATCCTGCCCATTGTACGATCCTGTCCCCCCGAAGGTCAGCGTCTGGTTGTTCAGATAGATGGAAGCATCATCTGCCAGCTCTACATCCCAAGTCATCGTCTCCGCTGCATTCACGACCAGAGCAGCTCCCTCCTCTGTGCCGTCCCCATCCCCCGCAAGCAGCAGTGTACCGTATCTTTCATAATGCCCCGTATGGTTGAACACGGAAGAATCAACCGTCAAGGTTGCCCCTGCCGCTACGGACAATTCCTTCACAAAGCTGAGCCCCTTGCCGATCGCACCGGCTCCTCCCGCAAGCTCCAGCGTCGTACCGCTTGCTACCTCAAACCGCCCGATGCCACCCTCATCACCGCGCTGTGCATCAGCACTTCCCGCTGCAAAGAGGGCAGCAAAGAGGTTGTTCGTGCCATCCACCGTCACGGTTCCTTCCGCATCCAGCACCACCGTGCCGTCGCCGGACACAGTCGTGCCCGTCCAGGCACTTGCACCACCATCGGTGATGATGAGTTTGCCTCCGACTTCAACCTCGCCAAATTCCTTCGCTCCCGCAAAATCCAGCGTTAACTCGCCCTTGATGCTCGCCTCGCCTACTGTGAACGAATCCAGTTCCTCGAAGGTAGCTTTAGCGCCCGCAGCCAGCGTCAGCATACCGTCGGAGTCAATAACGGACCCGTCCTCTCCGGTGAATGCCCATTCTCCGGAGTTAATGGTGATATTGTCGGGCTTCACGATCCCCTCAATCGACACGTTCGTGTCCACGCTCGCATACTCACCCGCGGTAGTGAAGATCACCGCATCTCCATTCCGGAACCACGTCCCGTCCGGATCGTCCTCAACATTCCACATGGCATCTTCGCCGCCGGTCTGAGCGCGCCAGGTGTTGTCCCCCTCGCTCCCATTCCACGTGAGACCCGTCACATCTCCCACAATCGTCAGCATGCCGTTCTCATCCAGATTGTAGCTCTGCCCGCGGCTCCGACTGAAGATATGCTCCTGAAGGAATGCGTCAAATTCATCCTTCAACGTGCCATCCTCGTTTTTCAGCAAAGCTGCAAGCTCAGCGCTCACCAGGTGCAGCCCTTCACTTTCATCCCAGCCTTCCAGATTCAGAATGGTGCCTTCTTTCAGGGAAGCCAAGTTCCCCAAGTTATTTCCGCCAAAATTGAGCAGAGCGCTCCCCATGTTGTCCCCGTAGCTCCCCAGGCTCACGTCGAACCACGCAAAGTCAATCACGCCCAGCTCGCCCGCGCTCGCCGCACTCAGATCCAGCGTGCCTCCCTGCAATTGAATCTTGTTCCCCACCGTCAACGTCGTGAGAGAAGGACTCCCCGCGCCGACGCCCAACTTAAGCGTACCGCCGCTCACGGTGAAGTTTCCGGATACGCTCATCGCACCTTCCAATCCCAGCTGCAGACTCCCCCCGCTCAACGTCACCGACTGCGCCGTCAACCCGCCTTTCACAACCACCGCCCCGCCGGCAACATTGACTCCGCCGGCACTCGCCGTCAGAGCGCCGTTAATCGTCACGCTCCCTGCCTCAACTTTCAGCGCGTCGCTTCCGGAGCCCTGCGTCACTCCATTCAGGTTGACACCCCCATGAATGGTGACCTCAGAATCCCCATTCTGCACGTGAAGCGACTTTGCCTTCACAACGTCGCCCTCGCTTCCGCTATCTGTACCGACGGTGAGCGTTCCGGCGCTTTCCGCAGCGCCAACCGTCAGGCATCCGGCACTCTCGGTATCATTGCCCGAAATACGTCCCGCGGTCACGCTTCCGCCCCCGGTAATCGTCAGCACGGCATTGTAACCATTCTCCTTCAGCCCGAGACGCCCCTCGACATTTACGGCGGTACCGATGCCGCTCACCTCGAGTTTCTGCTTCAACATGGCGTCCTTCCCAATGTGCAGTTTTCCTCCACTGGTCACGCGCACACCGTCGCAGGGGTCAACAGCGCTGCTTCCCGCATTCAGACTCCCCGTAATGTCCACCAACCCGGCATCCACAATGAGAGCATAACCATCCCCATATGTGCCAAAAACGGTGGCATCGCCATAGACCTTCACCGTCGATTGAGCGTCCCCGTACTCCCCTTGCACCTTCAGCCCACGCGTACGAAGTCCCAATGCCGACGGATTTCCCTCGCTGCCCACCAGCAGCTGTCCGAGACTCATCCCTTCTCCACCCACGAAAATACGCCCGGCGTCATTGCGCTCGCCGGCGCTGCTCTTCACCCCGACCAGAGATCCGACACTCAGCTCCCCGCCCCCATCGATGGTGAGCAGCGTCCCATTGTCCGCATCCTTCAACCCCATGACGCCTCCCACGCTCACGCTGCCACCGTGAATCTCAAGAGAAGCTCCGAAATCCCAGTTATGATCAAATGTAGCTCCAGTAGCTCCACTTCCCGCCTGCACCGTGAATGCAGATCCGGTCGTCCCTTCCTGAGCAGTAAAATGGAGCACGCCGCCCTGCACCAAGGTGGATGCCGTGTCGAGATTCAAGGCCCCGAGCGTCTGCGTCCCGGTCCCCTTCTTCACAAGTTCAACTTTGGTCTGTGCCCCGTCCGATTCCGCCTTGAACGACCCATCAAAAGAGAGACCCTCCTCTATGTTCGTATCAATGATGAGTCGGGCTTTGTTGTTCCTGGTCGTCAGTTTCACCACGCCGTCGGCACCTCCCTTCAGCCCCCCCACCACATAGGTGGCATCCGCCACATCAGCCGCCCCGGCGAAGAGCAAATTCCCATCCACCGTGAACACCGCGTTGCTCAGATAATCCGTGGCATCCTGGCTTGTGTATCCAAGCACCAGTGTCGCGCCCGTACTCACCCCCACGCTCATGAGCCCGCCGTCCCCGGTGAAACCTTCCGCAAGCGTGAGGCTCCCGCTCTCCACGCTGAGTCTACTCCCCCCGAACTCTCCGTTCAGGGTGTAATTCCCCTCACCTCCGCCGGCGTAGACGAAATTCGCCACGGCAAGCTCTCCCCCGAAGCTCCCCGTCGCTGCCTTCAACTCCAGTGTGCCGGTGCCGTTGATCGTGCCTGTCGTCCCACTCAGCCCACCCAGGGTGAGCACACCATTCTCAAATCCTTCCGTGCCCTCTCGTTCCTCCCAAGTAGCATCTGTGTCGATGGTGAGTGTGCCCCCCTCCATGCTCAGACTACCCTCGTATGCCCCTGCCACCACGGTCAATGTACTTTCCTCCCCCTCCCTTTCCGCCTCCACTCCAAAAAGAGTGAGTTCGTTTCCCTCCGCCTCCTCAGAAGCAAAGGTCATCAGCGCCGTATCCACCGAACCGTAGTACACGAGCACGTCCCCGCCCTTCCCCGGCGTCAATGACAACGTCCCTGACACACTCATCCCATCGCGCAAATTCAACGGGAATTCATCAACCACCATATCTCCACTCACACTCAGTCCGGCTCCTTTCGCCACGGTTACCTCACTGACATCGAGATTTCCACTCACGCTAAGCGTCCCTCCGGACACATTCAGTGCCCCATCACCATTTAGGTTGCCCGTGATGGTGGAATCACCACTGGCAAACTCCAACCCGCCTTCCACCAAGTCCACACCGGTGCCAATATTTGCCCCAACATTGAACTTCCACGTACCTGCTCCCGTCTTTTTCAGCCCCACCCCGTCGAACATATAGCCCCAGTGGGAAACGGTAGTAGGAGTGGTAACATCCGTCGCATTCAGTACAAGATAGACGTCTCCCTCAGTCCCTTCTACCTTGCTGAACGTCGCTTTTGCATTGTTATTGTCAGCTGCAAGCTTCTCCACCGTCAAATTCGCCCCCAACTTGATGTCCGCACCCCAAGCCGCACACAATGTCCCCACGACACCACCCTCCGACAGAGTTAGCACGCCGGTGTCGGGATCATTACTGGCGCCGTAGGCAGTGAGCCTGCCTCCCTCCATCTTGAGAGCCCCTGCCACGGTAAGTTCCCAGCTGTTATGACTACCCTGAGTCCCTGCATTGGCGTCCAGCACCAACGTGCCGCCGCCCGAAAGAGTCGTGGCGCTCCCACCGCCCATAATGGTCAGCGTCACACCGGACCCAATCACCAATTCCGTCGCCTCCCCCATCTGCAGCGTCTTCGTCATCCTCACGGCTGCAGATCCGCCACTCTGCAAGATCATTTTCCCCTCGCTGATCTTGAAATCGTAGCCAATATCCCTGGTATCATCGCAAGTCAGCGTAAGCTCACCGGCTCCCGTCTTGCCAAAACCAACGCCCTCACCGATACCGTTCTCATTGGCCCATCCCGCCGTAAACCAACCCAGAAAATCCGCGGCTGTCATTGTCTGCTCCGACCCCACCTTTCTGAGCAAATAAACGGTGGCAGGCACATTGTCCTCATCCAGCCTCTTGAGATTCTGAACGTAGTCTGTGTAGGTATGTGTCAGATTGCCACTGACCGCCAAATCCCCTCCCAGCGTAATTCCGCCGCCCCAACCGACAGCCAGATCCCCGTTAAGTTCTCCCCCTTGTTTCAGAACAATCATCCCATTCGTCTCGAAGTTCCCCCTCTCCCCTTGAAGTCTTCCTTCCACGATCAACGTCTTGTTGTGAGAAGCCGCTTCACCATCCGTGTAAAACACCGTGCCGGAAGCCGTCAAATTGAGAATCAAGTTGCCTTTCACGATGAGGCAACTGCCCCCGGCATTATTGTCCCTGTTAGCATAAGTTCCGTTCCCCGAAACCGTGAGATCCCCATCCACCTGGATGCAGACGAGACTTCCATCCGCAATCTTCAATGTGCCCCCACTAATCGTGAGATCATGAACATGAACACTCCCGCTGAGAGTCTGCTGCGCACCGCTGATAGTCAAATCCAGCTTGCTGTTAGTATCCTCCCACCCAATTGTGACGTCGGAGGCAGCTTCGCTTGCGCCCAGACCTCCGTTAAAGGTATACTCACCGGTTCCGTTAAGCACCAGCTCGGCATAACCCTTGCCATCTCCCTCGGCAATGATGTAACCGCCGGCAGCGGAGTCCAAGCCATACACCGTGAGGGTCTGCTTCGCTGCCTCGGCTGCGCCTCTTCCGAGAACCAAGTAAGGGGCATGTCCGCCACCACCTCGATTGCTGAAGCCCAGAGTCCCTTGTAGCTCGCCGCCGCCCAAGAACTCCACATGGGCATCGACCTGACTGACGGAGTGAGAACCTAGCAACAGATTGTGCGAGGGGCTGGCTCCACCGGTGCTCAGCTTTCCTGTCAGTTTGAAGACGGAATTATATTGCACCGAGATAAGCGTGTTATCTTCAATTACAAGCGAACCACCCAGCGTTACGGTGCAGGGGGCATTTGCATCCACTGAATTAACTCGCAAGGCGCCTTCCCACGAGCTCCCCTCATACATTCCGCCCAGATGCAAGTTTGCGTCAAGATTCGTGGTCTTCTTGAGAAAGAGCATGGCATCCTTCACGTAGATGTCACCAATGGTGGCGTCCCCCGCGATTGTCCACCCTTCGTCGTAACGGAACCGACCGTCCGTGAACATCAGTTTCCCGATATGACCGTTCAGAGAAAGCGTGCCGGCGTTGAACTCATCGCTTGACCCTCCCGTTCCCGGACCCGACATCTTGACATTGATGGCGTTATCTCCACCTTGCAAAGTTAACGTACCTCCACTACTGTAGCTAACCGTACAGCTTTCATCCACCGTCAAGTTGCCAGACATCGTGAGCGTCTCACTCCCGAATTCGCTGTCATAAGGCCAGCCTGGAGGAAGTTCTGTCCCTTCTACGACCACACGTCCGTACGAATCCAATGCCAGAGTCGAACCCTCAACAGTCTCCCCGACCAAATGAATATGCTCTGCCCATTCGCTATACCATGCATCAGCAAACAAGGCATACCCGTTTTGCACCACGGCATCCGTGAAATCGGTCAGGGTGAGATACAGCTCTCCATCCCATTCCGATCCTTGGGACAGGTGCAACTGCGCGCCATTGTCCGCATTGTAGGTGATTTCCAGACTATGCTCCTCACTGGTATTGAGCGCCCCCTGGATCGTCAACTTGCCATGCGTGAGCGTCACCTGCCCGCCAGCCATCAAGTCGAGACCGTTCACTGTGGACTGTGCGCCGCCGAGGATCAGATGGGATCCATTCGCAAGTGACAAAGAGGAGCCTTCTCCCACTGTCAGATCCCCGCCGATGGTCAGCTCAACTCCGGCTCCCACAACGAGAGAGGAATGACTGGCCAGATCGAGCCCCCGCCCCATTGAGACGATCGCCGATCCTTCCGCCCCGGCAGCACCAACGCGACTCAAATTCAGAGATTGGTTCTCCGCGACCTTCACCCACCGACCAAAATCCATGGTAATGCCTGTACCAACGCGGAAATTGGCGTTGCTCTCCACATTCACGGCGAGATTATCCGCCTTGTTCCTTGTGGTGAACGCGAAATCGGAAAGGATCAACGCTTCAAAGTTGACCCCCTCGGCCGTGCCCGTTTTGAGCACAATCTCCTCCGTTCTCGCCGTTCCTCCGACTGTAAATCCTCCTTGCCCCGCTTCCACAATCAGTCCGCCGAAGCACAGCGAATAAGCAGTACTATGAAAATCGCTCGTTATGTTGTAGGTTTTTAAAGCATCCCCCCCTTCCAGACGCAGGGTATGGTAAATCGAAGCACTCCCGCTACTGTCAGCATCAAAAAACGTCCACAACGCCTTACTATTTTTCCCGTCAGGTCCCGATGCCGGCCCTTGCCTTCCGGTCCAGGATTCGGTCGAACCATCGGCAGTCGTCGAGTACTCCATGTCTGTATTCTCTCCATTCGGCAGCCAATGGTAGTACTTGACCTGAGTCGCATCGCCGCTTCCACCATACAACGGACAAGTCGCCGCATCAGCGGGTGTTGTTTTTCCCACATTCATGGAAAAAATCCAGCCGGAATAGGTGACTGGACCCTCTATCCCAATGCCAGACCGGTCCGAAACATCCTGAGTTTTCTGCGCTGTTTCAGTAGGAGCTGCCTCCACCTGCGCTTGAAGCGCAGCAAAAACAGCAGCGATACCGGAAGCGGAGGCAATGGTTGTGGAGATGCCGGCAGTGGGCAAAGCCAATGCAGCAAGGCAAGCCAACAAAGCTCTGCGGAGACGCGAAGGAAGATGGAGTTTCATAGCTGTTGATATTGTTGAGGGGGTTATTTGGAAAAAGTTCTCTTCGGTAGAAAGCGGATGCCCGGGGTAAACCCCGGCACCTACACAAAGTGATTATCTCTTTTTAAAAGCGATTAGCAAGAAAAAAATATCGTTTCCGTGAGGAAAATACTATGGCGCACCATTTTTAGGCCTTATTGTGAGGCTTTTGTAATTTTTTCCCCCTCAAAAAATCCGTATTCCCTCTCCTCCCGAACTGACGCGCCACCCTTGTCATTTTCCCCACACCTTTCCCTCTCTCTCCTCCTGAACATCAACACCTCCAACCCCCATCCCCCGTACATCGCTTTTAAAAAGAGATATACACCTCCCCCCACAAAAGCCACATCAAAATACCCCCAAAAAACAGCTCCCCCAAAAAAATCGTCCCTAAACGCCTCCCCCCTCCTCCCCCGCCCACAAGCGCGGAAACTCCCAAATTGACTCACCGCCGCCCCATCGGCGGTTCGCCCCTATCGGGGCAACGCATCCGTGTTGTCCATCCGCACTTACCGCCCGCTACGCGTGCGCCCTCAACGGGGCCGTCGTGCGTGTTGTACATCGTACCTAGGCAGCACCAGCCGCCTCCACCTCCTCCGCCGCTTTCTAACTACCCCCACCCGTCGCTCCACAATTCCGCTTCGCATCCGCTCCGCAAAATTCGCGCGCAAGCGCGGGAACTCTCAAAATCGTACATCGTACCTCGTACATAGGCAAACGCATTTCCTAATGCGTTTGCCCGGCCGGTCTAAGCTGAGATGAGTCCGGGATTGTTGCGGAGAATGCGCAGCAGTTTGTAGGCGGCGGCATCGGGACGACGCGTGCCGGTTTCCCATTTGGAAAGGGTGGATTTTGAGACGCCGAGGGCGGCAGCGAAGTCCTGCTGGTTGAGCCCCATATCCTGGCGAAGAGCTGAGATGAAAGCGGCCGTGTCTCTGTTGGTTGGGGTATGGCGAGTGATGATAAGTGCGCTTCCCGGAGGATCAAATGGGAGGTTGTGACGGAGGCAGGAATCGAGAGCCTGCTCGGCGAGGGCATCGAGTTGCTCAGCTGCCTTCTTGGGGTCAGAGGGGTGGTGGCAGCAATCACCGCAGAGTTCCGGGAGTGAGCCGATATAGGCATTATCTTCCGAACTCCAGCGAATGATGCGAGTGAATTCCTTGGGGTTGATTTTAGATTTCATGATCGATGCTGTTTGCTTTTTCGATGGCGTGATCGACCTGCCTGATGAGATACGGCAGGGCGTCGTCATTGTCATGGTGCGGAATGAGAACGGGCTTGACGCCGGGATGGATGTAAGAAACGTGGCTACCCTTGCCACGCTTTGTATCGAGAGTGAAGTTTGCGGCGATGAGTCTTTTCTTGAGATCTCTGATCTTGGGTGGCACGTACGGAGTGTACAGCGAAAAGACACGCAAGTCAAGAAAAAAATAGCACAAAAGGATAAAAAAAACAAAATGTGCTCTATTCTGCATAAACACCCCACTTCCCCCACGCGCAAGCGCAGGAACTCCCCAAATCGTCCACTGGCGCCCCAGCGCCAAACTCGCGGCGTAGCCGCCGAATTCCCCAAATTGACTCACCGGCACCACCCTGCCGGTTCGCCCCTGTCGGGGCAACGCATCCGCGTTGTCCATCC